>NZ_SSOI01000031.1:0-19475 GCF_029873175.1 Pseudomonas sp. BN505 | reverse complement strand
GAACACTTCCTCCTTGCCCAGTTCATCCTCGAAACGCAGTTCGTTAAAGCCATCGCCCTTATGGGTCTGGCTCTTGATGGTCATCCGCGTCTTGTGCTTTGGCAGGTCATACGGCGGCAGCTGATTGCCACAGTAGGTGCGCCCGGTGATCATCGGCTGGTCCGGGTCGGCGTCGACGTACTGGATGATCACGTCCTGGCCTATGCGCGGAATGGCCATCGAACCCCAGCTGCCGCCGGCCCAGCCTTGCGACACGCGTACCCAGCAGGAGCTGAACTCGTTGTCCTGGCTTTCCCGGTCCCAGGGGAAGCTGACCTTCACCCGGCCCCATTGGTCGCAGTAGATCTCCTCGCCCTTGGGCCCCACCACCGTCGCCATCTGCGGGCCGTCGATGCGCGGTTTGGGCAACGGCGCCGGGCGCCATTCGGTTCTGCCGGGCACCAGCACGGCTGCCTGCGTGTAGCGGGTGCCTTGCCGGGCACCCGCAGCCTCTTCCTGCAGGCTGGTGAACTGGGTGCCTTCGTGGTGCACGCGGGTTACCCGCCAGTGCCTGTTCAGGTCTTCGCGCGGGTGCTCGATCAGGGTGAAGCTCAGCCCCGGCTGCAGGCGTACATCGTCGCCTTCCACCTCGGCCATGCGGGCGTCATGGCGCCAGGCTGTGATGCGGGTGGCGGTGAAGGGGGCGCCGACCGCCCCGCGCTTGTAGCGGCCGGGGTAGTCGAAGCGCTCGTACGTGGTGGACTGGTGCTTCAGGTCGCTGCCGTCGGCACGTTGCTCCTGGCGGTAGGCCGGGTGGGTGAAGGTGTAGTCGCGCTGCACCTGGCGCGCGGTACGTACCTGCTCGCTGTAACGCAGGCGGCGCAGGCACGGCCTGGCCTGGTTGCCGCCACTGTTGGCGTGGTACAGCACCTGGTTGGGGTCGGTGTCGTCGTCAAAGAAAACTTCGTCCTCGTCATCGCCCTTGATGGCGCCCTGGCTGATCTGCCCCAGCCCCAGCAGCCGGTCGGTGATCAGCAGCTTGTGCAGTTTTGGCGTGTGCTCGAAGCGGTAGACAAAACCCTCTTCGGCGGCCAGGCGGGCGATGAAGTCGAGGTCGGTTTCACCGGCCTGCACGCAGAACTCGCGCACCTCGTGCTTGTCGATGCTTCTCAGCTCGTAGCCGGTGATGCCCTGGCGCTTGAGCATGATCTCGAGAATCTGTGGCACGGTTTTCTGCTGGAAGATGCGCCAGTTCGAGCGCAGCCCGGCGCGGGCCAGCACGGGTTCGACCAGGGCGCGGTAACGGGTGCGATGCAAGCCTGTTTCACCCTGGCTGAAGGTGCTGACCAGGCCGTGCACGTAACGCAGCGGGCGCTCGCCGCGCCAGATCGTGAACAGCACCGGCTTGTCGAGCAACTGGCCAAAGTCGACATCGTCTTCGAAACTGACCAGTTCCAGCTTCAGCTGGAACGGCATGCTGATGGCTTCGTCCAGTTCGAACGACACCACTTCGAACTCACTCCGGCCAGCCAGCGGCTGGAAGGTAAAGCGCAAATCGGATTGGCTAGGCATATGGCGGCCCCTGCTACTGCTGCAGAATCGCGTTGAGCGATTCCAGGACTTCGGCAGTGAGCAGGTCGAGGCGGTAGCTGTAGTAGCTGTAAGCGCAGACCATGGCGACGGCGGAGATCACCAGCGGGCTCCACCAGGGCCACTCCCAGCGTCGCGGGCGGTGGGGGCAATGAACGACGTTGCTGTAGGGGGCGCACACCTCTTGCGGCGTAGGGCCACGCAGTTCGCGGATGACCGTGTGCATGCGCGAGATCAAGGCTTTGATGATGTCTTCGCACTTGGGGTCCAGGGCGTGCTTGCCCCTGAGGCCCAGGCAGAAGCAGTAGTACAGGAACTCCAGTACATCCTGGAATTCCCTGGGCGCCTGCATGACCCGCTCGAGCAGCACGAAGATCTTTTCGCCGCCCTGGGTTTCGTCGTGGAAGATGCTGAGCAGCGGCTGGTGGCTCCAGCACGAATTGTTGCCCCACGGTCGGCTCATCACGGCCTCGTCCAGGTACAGGCACAGGGCATAGGAATAGACTTCCTGGTGCACGATGGGGTACCCGTGCTGCTGGATTTCTTCGCGGATGTTGCTGACCTGGTTTTGCACGGTCTTGTGCACGTAGGCGAGGTTGGGTAGGTCATCCAGGGTGCGCAGGCGAATGACCAGCCCGAACAGCGGGCTTGCCGCGTCGAGCATCAGGTTTGCGAAGCCGCCCCGCAGCTGGAACTCCGGGTCGGCGGGGTAACCGGATAGATCCGTTGCGAGTTGAGGATCAGCGCCGGTACGAGACCTTTGGGTTTCCTCGATATCCTCAAGCAGGACTGGTTTTTTCTTGACCGGCACCGGTTTGTCAGTGCCATCGGACAGTCTGGACATCCTTAATCCTCGTCAATTAGCAGGGCAACTCACGCAATGGCCGCAGACTTCCCATGTGATCGGGCGCAAGCAATTTGCGAAAGCCTGAAGACTAACGAGGAATCATTTTCTATGGGAGATTGAAGTTTCCTAAAGAGCTGTAGGAACTTTCGCTCCAGTTTATTTTTAAAATATTATTCGCAGGGAACGTGTCGGTGCTTTGATATATGTCGCGGTTGTTTTGTGTGGCTGCTGGTGCTTCTGATACGAGGGCCACGGCACAGCAGCGGCCAGTAGTGCAAGGCTGTTTTCAGGTGCCAACGCGACGCGTATATATGAAGAACCATGTAGTTGCCCAGGTCGTAAGCCAGGCACAGATCCAGGCCCAGAACGTATGGGACATATAGTGCCAGCTCTGCAGCGCGTAGATAGGTCCATATACCAAAGACCCGCTGGAGGCGCGGTCACCCGGCCATCACCTGCCTTGCTCCAAACCTTGGTTGCTGGAGGCTGTATGCGAATGAGGAGTAACGTATACTGGGCGTGGGTCTACCCTAAGCTCTACCATCGTAGCTACGAATAAATGCTGGGCGATGGCATCCGGATCGATATTCAGGTAAGGCTTTCACGCACCACCCGGAAATGGAAGAGCATGGCATTTACCCTGTCCTCCATTTCGTCCAGTGAAATTGATCGACTGACTACTGCGCTTCCTCGTGCTTCGCAAAACGCAGCGATACTGATCGAATCACTGTTCTTGAGGGAGTGCTCTAGTTTCAGCATCACCTTTCACAGATTCATCACGGTTCAGGGATCGACTTTCCCATTTTGCCACTACCAAGGGGGCCAGCGCGTTGCCTAGCACATTCAGTGCAGTAACCGGCATATCCATTAGCCTGTACACGCCCGCGATCAAGGCAACACCCTCTAACGGCAACCCGGCGGCGGTGAGCGTGGCAGTGAGGATGACAAACATGAACCCCGGAACGCCCGCCGCGCCCTTGGAGGTTAGGACCATGATGAAAACAAGCATGATCTGGTCTGCCAGGGCGAGCTCAATATTATAAACCTGGGCAATAAACAGTGTCCCTAACCCTGCAAACAAAGAGGCACCATCAAGGTTGAACGAATATCCCAGCGGTATGACAAGCGTGGTGATGTTGCGTGGCACGCCTCTCACTTCGCTCTTCGCCATCAGTTGAGGCATGACCGTCGCGGAGCTGGCGCTACTGAATGCCAGCAATAATTCATCCTTGAAAGCCTTGATGATTTCAAAAATATTTTCGCCGACCAGCTTTGCAATGAAGCCGAGCACCACGATAGCAAAGACTATAACCGCCAGGTATGTCACGCCGATCAGCTTCGCCAGCGGCAGCAGGGCGTGAATACCAAAGCTGGATACTGTTACTGCAATCAGGGCAAAAATACCGATCGGAGAATACGCCATCACCATGTGCGTTACTTTGAACATGGTGTCGGCAACGGCTTGTAATGCACCCACCAAGGGAAGTCGCTTCTGCGGTTCCAGATTAGAAAGTGCAACCCCAAAAATTATCGCAAAAAACAGTACGGAAAGTAGCTTGGCTTCAGCCATTGCCGCGATGATGTTATCAGGGATAATCCCCAGGAGTACATTGCCTAACCCTTGGGAAGCAGCCTGCATAGGGGCTTGCACCGTGGAGGTGACTGCGCTGGAAAAGTCAGCACCAACGCCAGGCTGGAAAATATTACCCACTAATAATCCGAAAACAATTGCCACGCCGGTAACAGAAAAGAAGTAGACCAAGGCCTTTGTTCCCACTCGCCCGAGAGAACGGCCCCCAGACCCAGCAATCCCCACTACCATACAGGAGAAAACCAGCGGGACGATGATCATTTTCATCAGCTTGATGAAGGCATCGCCCGCCGGTTGAAGGACCTGCGCTACCAACCAGCCTTTTTGATCGGGAAAGTAGTTGAGCAGTAGCCCGACAATAACCCCTGAAAACAAGCCGATTGCAATCTGGGTGATCAAGCTGATCTTTTTTTTCGCAGCCATGGTGTTGGGTCTCTTGTTTTTATTTAGATGTATCAAGAAGCGAAGACGGCGGGAAAATTCCTAAAGCCTTTGACTTCAATTGGATTGCCACTCGGGTCAAGGAAGAACATCGTACATTGCTCCCCGGGCTCCCCTCTGAACCGAATGACTGGGGGGATCTCAAACACGATGCCTTTGGCCTCTAACCGCTGAGCAAGCTCTAGCCAGCGATCAAGCGGCAGCACTACTCCAATATGGGGCATCAGCACCATGTGCTGGCCCACTTTGCCTGTACGGGTAGTCTTGAATGGTTCACCAAGATGAAGGGAGATCTGATGCCCGAAAAAGTCAAAATCTACCCAGCTGTCAGTACTTCGCCCCTCGATACATCCCAAGTATTCTTTATAGAATTTTCGGGATTCTTCAAGGCTGGTAACATGGTAGGCGATATGGAAAGGATTAAACATGGCGACTCTCCTCAGCAGGGGGAGGAAAGCTTTTCAGAACGCGCGATTCATGTACACCCACCAACGCTTGGTCTGAGCATAAGGAATCGGTATGGACATCAGAACGCTTGAGGCCGTGATATCTGTCATTGACCATGGGTCAATCGCGAGTGCTGCAAAAAAGTCGAGTGTGTCATCGACGGCCATCAGCTTGCGAATTCAAAGCCTCGAAAAAGAACTGGAGTGCGAGCTTTTCAATCGAGATGCCCATTCGATAAGGCCCAACCAGAGGCTGATTGCAGTGATACAAAAAATTCGTGACATCATACTACAAGCCAATGAGTTGAAATTCGATTTGCAACTGGATGGCTTGCGAGGGGACCTTAGTCTTGGCGCTATATCCACTGCGTTAACGGGGATCATACCGTCAGCCATCGAGCAGTTTTCGGTATGCGCACCTGACGTGAAGCTGAAGATTACCCCAGGCGATTCAAGGCTCCTGTACGATAAACTTGTCGGCGGCGATCTGGACGCGGCCATTCTCGTTGAGCCACCGTTCAAGCTACCTAAGTCTTTAAGGTTATATTTGCTCCGCTCCGAGCCGCTTGGGCTGCTAAGCAGTACGCCGGTCACTGCAGAAGCAGTTTCATCCGCCATGCAATCTCAGGCCTTCATACGCTACGATGTCAACTCATGGGGCGGGTCATTGGCTCAACGTTACCTTGATGATCGTGACATTGATGTAAGGGTGGCTTGCGATATCGATTCACTGGAAGCCATTGATTTGCTGGTGTCCTGTGGGCAGGGGGTGTCACTGGTACCTCAGTGGCTCACGATAGGGTCGTTCAGTTCTCACTATATCCCCGTAAGTCAGGATTCCCGTTACAGCCGAAACATCGTACTGGCTTATAGTGAGTCAAATCGTAACTTGCCAGCCCTTCAGCGCCTTCGGGAGCTTCTCACCGCCGTTTAGGGTGTTGATCAGCCTAAACATCTTAGGTTTTGTTTGAAGAGATGTCGTAAAGACCTCATGGAACCATCCAGCCGTGCCCCGTCAGAAAACGGTATTTTTGGAAGACACACCTACTACCCCAAGTACCGAATACATGACCCAACCACCCGATGGCCTGCCGATTTACCGTGTATTGACCGGCCCCGATGACGCGTCTTTTAGGTAGCGGTATATCCGATGAGAGTGAGACAGATGGAAAAGGCCTTGACTGGCCGGCAGTGTCGGGGCGGCTCAGCGGGTTATTGTCAAGCATGAAACCGGTTTCAAAACATTTCTGAACGCGCTAGATTATTCGGCTGTCTTCTTGATGGCCTATCAAGATCACCTCCCATAGAAAATCAGATGGCGCTTATCAAGGCCGCCGCACAGCCGATGAGGATTCGCAATGCCTGAGCATGCTCCAGACAACCCGCGCAGGGATTTTCTGCGCAAGACCTTGACCCTGATCCCCGTGGTTACCGTGGCCAGCACAGGGCTTGGCGTAGGCGCCAGCCAGCTGCTTGCGGCCCCCCAACCGCATCAGCAACCGAACGTACCGGCCACGCCGCCAGCGGGCAACTATCAACCGACGTTCTTCAGCGCCGAAGAGTGGGCGTTTGTACAAGCTGCGGTATCGCGCATCATCCCGGCTGATGAGCTTGGCCCCGGCGCACTCGAAGCCGGCGCCGCCGAGTTCATCGACCGCCAGATGAACACCCCCTACGCGACTGGCGCGCAGTGGTACATGCAAGGCCCGTTCAACGCCGACGCCGCGCCCGAGCTGGGCTACCAGTTGCAGCTCAGCCCGCAACAAATCTATCGCCTGGGCATCGCCGCCGTGGACGGCTGGTGCAAAGCCAACGGCGGGCAAGTTTTTGCCGCGCAAGATAGCGCTACCCGAGACCGTATTCTCAGCAAGGTCGAGGCAGGAGAGCTGGTGTTCGACACCGTCCCGGCGAAGGTGTTCTTCAGCCTGTTGGTGCAGAACACCCGTGAGGGGTTCTTCTGCGACCCGATTCATGGCGGCAACAAAGGCATGGTCGGCTGGACCCAGATTGGCTTCCCCGGTGCCCGCGCCGACTTCATGGACTGGGTCGAGCGTAACGAGCCTTACCCGTTCCCGGCTGTATCGATCCGCGGCGAGAGGGCCTGAGGCATGGCGACTGTGTTGAACAAAGTGGATGCGGTTATCGTCGGCTTCGGCTGGGCTGGCGCGATCATGGCCAAGGAACTGACCGAGGCCGGGCTGCATGTGGTAGCCCTGGAGCGGGGGCCGATGCAGGATACCTACCCGGAAGGCAGCTACCCGCAAGTGATCGATGAGCTGACTTACAGCGTGCGCAAGAAGCTGTTCGTGGATGTGTCGAAAGAAACCGTCACTATCCGCCACAGCGTGAAGGACGTGGCACTGCCCAATCGCCAGCTCGGTGCCTTCCTGCCGGGCAAGGGCGTTGGCGGCGCAGGCCTGCACTGGTCGGGCGTGCACTTCCGGGTCGACCCGGTCGAGTTGCGTCTGCGCAGCCATTACGAAGAGCGCTACGGGCGCAAGTTCATCCCTGAGGGCATGACCATCCAGGACTTCGGCGTCAGTTACGAAGAGCTGGAACCGTATTTCGACTTTGCCGAAAAGGTCTTCGGCACCTCAGGCCAGGCCTGGACCGTCAACGGCCTGGTGGTGGGTGAAGGGAAGGGCGGCAACCCCTACGCGCCGGACCGTTCCAACCCGTTCCCGCTGCCTGCGCAGAAGAACGTGGTGTCGGCCAGGCTGTTCGAAAAAGCCGCCACCAGCCTGGGCTACAAACCCTACAACCTGCCATCGGCGAACACCTCCGGGCCTTACACTAACCCCTACGGGGCGCAGATGGGGCCGTGCAACTTCTGTGGTTTCTGCAGCGGCTACGTGTGCTACATGTACTCCAAGGCCTCGCCCAACGTGAATATTCTGCCGGCGCTGCGCCAGGTGCCCAACTTCGAGTTGCGGCCCAATGCCCATGTGCTGCGGGTAAACCTGGACGACAGCAAGCGCAAGGCCACAGGCGTGACCTACATCGATGCGCAGGGGCGCGAGGTGGAGCAGCCGGCGGAGCTGGTGATCCTGGCGGCGTTCCAGTTCAACAACGTGCGCCTGATGCTGCTTTCCGGCATCGGCAAGCCCTACGACCCAGTCAAGAACGAAGGTGTGGTCGGGCGTAACTTCGCCTACCAGAACATGGGCACGGTCAAGGCATTCTTCGACAAGAACACCTACACCAACAACTTCATCGGCGCGGGCGGCAACGGCATTGCCATCGACGATTTCAATGCCGACAACTTCGACCATGGCCCCCACGGCTTTGTCGGCGGCTCGCCGATGTGGGTGAACCAGGCCGGCAGCCGGCCGATTGCCGGCACCTCCAACCCGCCGGGTACGCCGGCCTGGGGCAGTGCCTGGAAGAAAGCCACGGCCGACTACTACACCCACCAGGTGTCGATGGACGCCCACGGCGCCCACCAGTCCTACCGTGCCAATTACCTGGACCTGGACCCCACCTACCGCGACGCCTACGGCCAGCCGCTATTGCGCATGACCTTCGACTGGCAGGAAAACGACATCAAGATGAACCAGTTCATGGTAGACAAGCTGAGCAAGATCGCTCAGGCGATGAACCCCAAGGCCATTGCCGTGCTGGGCAAGCAGGTCAAGGACCACTTCAACACCGCCAGCTACCAGACTACCCACCTGAACGGCGGTGCGATCATGGGCACCGATCCCAAGACCAGTGCACTGAACCGCTACCTGCAAAGCTGGGACGTGCATAACGTGTTCGTGCCGGGGGCTTCGGCGTTCCCGCAGGGGCTGGGTTACAACCCGACCGGGCTGCTGGCCGCGTTGACTTATTGGTCGGCACGCGCGATCCGCGAGCAGTACCTGAAAAACCCCGGCCCGCTGGTCCAGGCCTGAGGAGCGATGAGCATGAAGACAATGTTGATCGCAACCCTGCTGATCGGTGCCACTACGGCCTTACAGGCCGTGGCGAATGACGATGCGCAGGTGCGCCAGGGCGAGTACCTGGCCCGCGCCGGTGATTGTGTGGCCTGCCACACTGCCAAGGGCGGCAAGGCCTTTGCCGGCGGCCTGCCAATGGAAACGCCAATCGGCACGGTGTACTCCACCAACATCACCCCGGCGGCCAGCGGCATCGGCAATTACAGCTTCGAAGACTTCGACCAGGCGGTACGCAAGGGCATTGGCAAGGATGGCAGCACCTTGTACCCGGCCATGCCATACCCGTCGTATGCGCGGGTCAGCGAGCAGGACATGCAGGCGCTGTACGCCTACTTCATGAAAGGTGTGCAGCCGGTCGAGCAGGCGAACCAGGCCACTGACATTCCCTGGCCGCTGAGCATGCGTTGGCCGCTGGCAATCTGGCGTGGTCTGTTTGCGCCAGAGGCCAAGCCCTGGCAGGCATCGGCGGCAGCCGACCCGGTGGTGAACCGTGGCGCGTACCTGGTCGAGGGCCTTGGGCATTGTGGCGCCTGCCATACGCCGCGGGCGCTGACCATGCAGGAAAAGGCGCTGAGCCCTGCAGAGGGCGAGCAGTTCCTGGCTGGCAGCGCACCGCTGGAAGGCTGGATCGCGAAAAACCTGCGTGGCGATCACAAGGACGGCCTGGGCAGCTGGAGTGAAGCGCAGCTGGTGCAGTTTCTGAAGACCGGGCGTAGCGATCGCAGCGCGGTGTTCGGCGGCATGAGCGATGTGGTCGAACACAGCATGCAGCACATGAGTGACGCCGACCTTACCGCTATCGCCCGTTATCTGAAGACCCTGCCGCCGAGTAACCCGAATGACCAGCCGCACGTCTACGACAAGCAGGTGGCGGATGCGCTGTGGAAGGGTGATGACAGCAAACCCGGAGCGGCGGTGTACATCGACAACTGCGCGGCCTGCCACCGTACCGATGGCCAAGGCTACACCCGCGTGTTCCCCGCGTTGGCTGGCAACCCGGTGGTACAGACCGCAGATGCCACGTCGCTGATTCACGTGGTGCTGGCGGGGGGCACGGTGCCGGCGACGCACACCGCGCCGTCGAACTTCACCATGCCGGCATTCGGCTGGCGCCTGAGTGACCAGGAGGTTGCCGAGGTGGTGAACTTCATCAGAAGCAGCTGGGGTAACCAGGGCAGCGCCGTTACGGCGGGTGATGTGAAGTCGCTTCGCTGACCTCTTCAGCTGCACACTGATCCACTGTGGGGGCGGGTTTACCCGCGAATGCGATGTCGAAGCTACAGACGCATTCGCGGGTGAACCCGCTCCCACATTTTTTTGGTTGAAAGGGTATTCGCATCAATCATTTAATTTGATTATCTAATCTTGAATATCATGTTGTTTTCAACATTGCCGACCAACGGCAGGTTGACGAACTGCGGTAGTTTTGCTGTATTGAAACCGGTTTCATCGCTATCACAATAATCATAAGGACAGCCCATGACCGACGCGCCTGCCCATCCCCGCGAACGGGTCACCATCAGCGAAGTAGCGCGTGTCGCTGGCGTTTCCAAAGCCACCGTCTCCCGTTACATCGGTGGCGATCGCCAATTGCTGGCCGAAGCCACGGCCAAGCGCCTGGCAGATGTCATCGAACGCCTCGGCTACCGCCCCAACCAGATGGCCCGCGGCCTCAAGCGTGGCCAGACGCGACTGATCGGCATGCTGGTGGCCGATATTCTAAACCCCTATTCAGTGGCAGTGATGCATGGCGTGGAAACCGCCTGCCGTCAGCACGGTTACAGCCTGGTGGTGTGCAACACCAACCGCGACGACGAGCAGGAGCGCCACCACCTGGTGGCGCTGCAGAGCTACAACGTCGAAGGTTTGATCGTGAACACGCTCGGCCATCACCCCGGCGAATTGCTCAACCTGCAGCGTGACATTCCGATGGTGCTGGTGGACCGCCAATTGCCCGAGCTGAATGTCGACCTGGTAGGGCTGGACAATGCCGATGCGGTCGAGCAGGCCCTCGACCATCTGCAGGCCCAGGGCTACCGCGACATCCTGGCGGTCAGCGAACCCCTCGATGGCACCAGCTCACGCCTGGAGCGGGTGCAGGCATTCGGCGGGTCGGTCAGCCGCCGGCCCGGCATGCGCCAGCAGGTGCTGGAAATCAGCGCCGGGCTGCAGGGCCAACTGGCTAGGTTTCTTGCCAGCCGCGGCCATGGCCTGCAAGCCATCTTCACCTTCAACGGCGTTGCCACCTTGGCGGTGACCAGGGCCCTGCACGAGGCCGGGTGCAACCTGTTCGCCGATGTCGGGCTGATCGCCCTCGACGACCTCGACTGGTACCCCTTGGTCGGCAAAGGCATCACTGCACTGGCCCAACCCACCGAGCGTATCGGTGTGGCGGCATTCGAAAGCCTGCTCGGTCGCCTGCGCGGCGACAGCGGGGCAGCCCGGCGCATCGACTTCAAGGCCAGCCTGATCATCCGCGGTTCAACCCAACCCCAGTAAGCAACGGCAGGCCTGCGCCTGCTACTGCCGACTAAAAATGAAACCGGTTTCATAAGGATAAAAACAATGCACCCGAACCCCGTTTCCATCAGCCTCTCAAGCTACGGTGCCGACTTTGTGCGGCAGCGTGGACAGGAGCAGTTCCTGGACATGCTGGCGGCCGCTGGCGTCAGCCGAGTGGAATTGCGCGAAGAGTTGTTCGCCAGTGCACCGGACGCGGCTGCACTCGGTGCGGTCATCGCCGCACTGCGCCTGGAGTGCCTGTACTCGACACCTCTTGAACTGTGGACCGCGCAAGGCGTGCCTGACCCGCTACTGGTCCATAAGCTGGAAACTGCGCGGGCGCTTGGCGCTGTAGCGCTGAAGGTTTCCTTGGGGCACTTCGATGCGCACTGCGATGTCACCGCCCTGGCAGCGCTTCTGCCTGCGCATGGGCCGCTGCTGCTGGTGGAAAACGATCAAACCGCACAGGGTGGCAGGATCGAACCGCTGCTGCAGTTCTTCCAGCGTGCCGACACGCTTGGGCTGCGCCTGGGCATGACCTTCGACATCGGCAACTGGCAGTGGCAAGGCGAGCCTGCGCGGCAAGCCGCACGGCAACTGGGCCGTTGGGTGCGCTATGTGCATTGCAAGGCGGTGCAGCACCGGGCCGATGGTCGCCTGGTTGCCATACCGCCCCAAGCGGCGGACCTGCAGGCGTGGGCAGCGCTGATGACCGAGTTCGCCCCCGGCGTGATGCGCGCCGTCGAATACCCCCTGGTTGGCGAAGACTTGCTGGCGGTTACCCGTGCCCAGGTACGCAGCCTGGCTGCATTGGGCGCGAGGGTGGAGGTGGCCCATGCATGAGCATGACGTGCTGTGCTTCGGCGAGACCATGGCCATGTTCGTCGCCGAGCAAGCAGGTGACCTGGCCAGTGTCGGCCAGTTCGGCAAACGCATCGCCGGCGCGGACAGCAACGTGGCCATCGGCTTGGCACGCCTGGGCTTCAAGGTGCGCTGGCTGAGCAGGGTAGGCGACGACTCGCTCGGCCGTTTTGTGCTCGAAAGCTTGCGCCGCGAAGGCCTTGACTGTTCCGGTGTCGAGGTGGATGCCAGTTACCCGACGGGTTTTCAGCTCAAGGCGCGTTGCGATGATGGCAGCGACCCGGCAGTGGAGTACTTTCGCCGCGGTTCGGCAGCCAGCAGGCTGTCGCCCGCACTGCTGAGCCCTGCCTGCCTTCAGGCTCGCCACCTGCACGCCACCGGCATCCCGCTGGCGCTGTCCGACAGCTGCCGTGCGCTGTCCCACGCGCTGGTGGACGCCATGCGCGTAGCCGGGCGCAGCATATCGTTCGACCCCAACCTGCGCCCCTCGCTGTGGCCGGATCAAAACAGCATGGTGCGCGAAACCAATGCCCTGGCGGCCAAGGCCGACTGGGTGCTACCGGGCCTGGAAGAGGGGCGGTTGCTGACCGGCCAGCATACCCCGGCGGACATCGCCGCGTTCTACCTCGACCAAGGGGTGGAACTGGTGGTGATCAAGCTGGGCGATGCCGGCGCCTACTTCCGCAGCGCCAAGGGCGAAGGACAGGTAGCACCCGTGCCGGTCAGCAGAGTGGTGGACACCGTCGGTGCGGGTGACGCCTTCGCCGTCGGCGTGCTCAGCGCGTTGCTGGAGGGCCGCGCCGTGCCCGCAGCAGTGGCGCGTGGCAACTGGTGCGGCAGCCGCGCCGTGCAGTCGCGCGGCGACATGGAAGGGCTGCCGTTGCGCCACGAGCTGGAGGCCTACGACCTGCGCAGGAGCGCGTGAGCCAGCCAACCCCGAATCACCTGTTGCAACAAAAAAAACAAGCTCAGGAGAACCAAACCATGCAAAGCCAAAGCCTGGCACCTCGCCGCTGGTGGTACATCATCCCGATTGCGTTCGTCACCTACAGCCTGGCGTACCTGGACCGCGCCAATTACGGCTTCGCCGCCGCCTCCGGCATGGCCGAAGACCTGCACATCACCCCCGTGCTGTCTTCGCTGTTGGGTGCGCTGTTCTTTCTCGGTTACTTCTTCTTCCAGGTGCCCGGCGCCATCTACGCCGAAAAGCGCAGCGTGAAGAAGCTGATCTTCGTCTGCCTGATCCTGTGGGGCGGCCTTGCCACGCTCACCGGCATGGTCAGCAACGTCTACATGCTGATCGGTATCCGCTTTCTGCTCGGGGTGGTAGAGGCCGCCGTCATGCCGGCCATGCTGGTGTACCTGTGCCACTGGTTCACCCGTGCCGAGCGCTCGCGTGCCAATACCTTCCTGATGCTCGGCAACCCGGTGACCATCCTGTGGATGTCGGTGGTTTCGGGGTACCTGATCAAGCATTACGACTGGCGCTGGATGTTTATCATCGAAGGCCTGCCTGCCGTGATCTGGGCGTTCTTCTGGTGGCGCCTGGTGGATGATCGCCCGGCCCAGGTGAAGTGGCTGAGCGATCAGGAGAAGGCGGCCCTGGCGCAGGCACTGGCTGCCGAGCAACAGGGTATCAAGCCCGTGAAGAACTACCGCGAGGCGTTCCGCTCGCCGCAGGTGATCATCCTGGCGCTGCAGTACTTCTGCTGGAGCATTGGCGTGTACGGTTTCGTGCTGTGGCTGCCGTCGATTCTCAAGCAGGCCGCGAATGTGGATATCGTGCAGGCCGGCTGGCTGGCCTCGGTGCCGTACCTGGCGGCGGTGCTGGCGATGGTGGGTGTGTCCTGGGCGTCCGACCGCCTGCAAAAGCGCAAGCGCTTCGTCTGGCCGCCACTGTTGATTGCCGCCGTGGCGTTCTATGGCTCGTACGCGTTGGGCAGCGAGCATTTCTGGCTGTCGTACGCGTTGCTGGTGGTTGCCGGCGCCTGCATGTACGCACCCTATGGCCCGTTCTTCGCGATCGTGCCCGAGATCCTGCCGGCCAACGTCGCAGGCGGGGCCATGGCGCTGATCAACAGCATGGGCGCGCTGGGCTCGTTCGGCGGCTCGTGGCTGGTGGGCTACCTGAATGGCGCTACCGGTGGACCAGGGGCCTCTTACCTGTTCATGTGCGGCGCACTGCTGACCGCAGTGGCACTTACCGCCGCACTCAATACATCCCAGACGTCTGGCCGGACCAAGCGCGGTAGCTCGCGGCTGGCCATGAACCCATAGGAAACCTGCAATGAAGAAGCGAATCGTGCTGTACAAACGCCTGTCCGACGACTTGATGGCACGCCTGCAAGAGCGCGTTGAGGTGACCTGGGTGGATACCACCCTGCCCGATGGCCTGGCCCGCCTGCGCGATGCGTTGCCGGGGGCTCACGGGTTGCTGGGGGCCAGCCTGCGCCTGGATGCCAGCCTGCTGGACCTGGCGCCTCAGCTGGAAGTGGTGTCCAGCGTTTCGGTGGGCGTGGACAACTACGATGTTGCCGAACTCAGCCGGCGTGGCGTGATGCTGACCAACACACCTGACGTGCTCACCGAAACCACTGCCGACACCGGCTTTGCCTTGATTCTGGCTACAGCCAGGCGGGTGGTGGAGCTGGCGAACTGGGTGCGTGACGGCCATTGGCAGGCCAACCTGGGGCCGGCGCATTTTGGCTGTGACGTGCATGGCAAGACCTTGGGCATCGTTGGCATGGGCCGCATCGGCGAAGCCTTGGCCCGGCGCGCGGCAGCTGGCTTTGGCATGCGCGTGCTGTACCACAGCCAGCGCGCCAAGCCCGAGGTGGAGGCGCGCCATGCGGCACGCCAGTGCAGCCTGGATGAGTTGTTGCAGCAGGCGGATTTCGTTTGCCTGACGGTGCCGCTTAGCGCCAGCACCGAAGGCCTGATCGGCGCACGGGAGCTGGCGTTGATGAAGCCTGAGGCGATCCTGGTGAACATCTCACGCGGGCGCGTGGTGGATGAGCAGGCGCTGGTCGAAGCGTTGCGGGCCAGGCGCATACGCGGTGCGGGGCTGGATGTGTTTGTGCAGGAGCCGCTATCAGTAGACTCGCCGCTGTTGCAGCTCGATAACGTGGTAGCGACACCGCATATCGGCTCGGCGACCGAGGAAACCCGGCAGGCCATGGCGCGTTGCGCGGTAGACAACCTGCTGAGCGCGCTGGCCGGCGAGCGGCCGGCGAATTTGGTGAATGAGGTATGCAGGACGTGAGAACAAGGGGCCGCTATGCGGCCCATCGCCGGCGAGCCAGCTTCCACAGGCCTGAGCCTTGCGCAGTCCCTGTGGGAGCTGGCTCGCCGGCGATGGGCTGCACAGCAGCCCCCGGACAATACAGGTCTATCGGCAGTTACCTGCCTTGCGATAGCCCGCTGCCTGCGCCTCACCCTCGTTAGCGAAGGTAACCTGGTTCTTGGCGGCCACCTGGTTGAAGCCCGGGCAACCTACAGACAGGTGATAAACGTGGCTGTTGCGGTTGCCAAGCACGGCCCCGACTGACTGGACACTGGCCAGGCTCGGTTTGGCCTCTGCCTTGGCGGCTTTCACCGGCACCGCTTGCACCACGCCACTGCCAACCGGCTTGTAGTCAGCCGTCCACTTGCGCTCCCCGCTCACGAACGGGTTGGCATGCCCCATGATCGCGGCAATGCGCCGGTCGCGCTCTTTCTCCCAGGCCGACACCGGGTGCTGTTTGTCCCAGGCCATCAGCAGCTGTTGCTGCTGGCGCGACATGCTCAGTTGGTAACGGTCGAACATGTAGAACGTGGTACGGGCTACCAGGCCTTTGACTTCATCGCGCGGTTCGGCGGCGCGCTGGACGAAGTCGACCTTGGTGGTGCACTGGCCATACTCGCCGGCATTGCCAGCGACCATGCCGTAGTTGAAGTTGCTGCGGTCACCGTTGACCTCGCCCACGGCCGGGTAGAGGTTGAACAGGTCGGCTTCCATGGCGCGGAACACCGGGTCGTTGTCCACGCAGTGCTCGCGGCCGCCGTTCTTCCAGCACTGGCGCTGGTTGCCGAAGGTGTAGGCGGGCACGATGTGTTCCCACTCGGTGCGCTCGGCGCGGTTCTGTTGCTTGCGGGTCTGGTAGCCGCACGAAGCCGCATCGATGCGCCCACCCGACTTGCCCACCCAGGTCCACTTGCAGCCGCAGTACAGGTCGCCCATGGCACTGCTGGCCTGGTCCAGGTACACCTTCTGCTTGGCCACCACCTTGGCCTCGGTGAACGTGGCTGGCGGGTTGGCCAAGGCAGGGAGGGTGAAGGAAAACACTAAGGTTACGGCGTAAAGCAGTGATTTCATGGGAAAAACATATTTCAGATTGGGGGGCGCATTGTAATGCTTTCCCCGTCGCTGGCCAGCTCGCTGAGCCATACCAGCGGTCGGCCCGGGTCGTCGCCGGCCATGCGGTTGAACGTGGCTGAGTCGAGCATATCCCTGACCTGAGCGCCCATGCGCAGCAGCCGCTCGATGAAACCGGCACCGACGTCGCCATAGTCCTCAAGTGAAACGCCGCTCTGGTTGTGCTGTATTGCCAAGTGGTAATGACTGACCCCGGCGCCATTGCCACTGCCGCCCAGCACCACGGTAAAGCGTGGGCCCAGCAGGCCGGCCAGGCGTTGCTGGACCAGGTCGAGCAGTGCGACCGGTACTTCATCGTGGCGCAGTGATGTGGGGAAACAGGGTGTGAACGGAGGCATGAGGGTGTCCTGCTGGGCGGGTTCGAGTGTTGCCCAGCTTAGGCAAGGTGACTGTCAACTTGGGTTAAGCGGGGGTAAAAGCGGGTAATACTCAAACAGGCCCTACGCGGCCCCTGTAGGAGCGGCCTTGTGCCGCGATGGGCTGCGAAGCAGCCCCGGGATTACAGCGTCATGGCAACAACTTATGGGGCTGCTGCGCAGCCCATCGCGGCACAAGGCCGCTCCTACAGGGGCCATGCATGGCGGGTGTATCAGAACGTTTGCCCCAGCGAGAACTGGAAGATCTGGGTCTCGGCGTTGTCCGGCTTTTTCAACGGCGCCGCCAGGCTGAAGCTCAGCGGCCCCATCGGGCTGTACCAGGTCACGCCCACCCCGAGCGACACGGCCATCTGTGCCAGGTCGACGCTGCCGCAGCCCTGGGTGGTCGACAGGTAGCAGGTGTCGGCATAAACGTTGCCGGCGTCGACGAACAGAGAGCTGCGCAGCTGGCTCTGGTCCTTCACGAACGGCAACGGGAAGAGGTATTCGGCACCGCCGGTCACCAGAATGTTGCCCCCCAGCACATCCGTGTCACGGTCGGAATAGTAAGCCTGGCCCGCGCTGGCGTAGGTGCCGGTGGCCGGGGTATTGCGCGGGCCGAGGGTGCCGTCCTTGAACCCGCGTACCGAGCCCTGGCCCCCCGCAGTGTAGCTTTCATAGAACGGCAAGCCGTCGGTGGACCCGTAGCCATTGCCATAGCCCAGGCTGGTGTGCAGGCGCAGCGAGGTGTTGTTGGTCACCGGCAGGAAGGTCTGGCCGTTGTAGTCCAGCTTGTAGAACGACAGGTCGCTGCCAGGGGTGGTGGCCATCAGCGTGAGGCTTTGCGAGTGGCCACGTGTGGCCAGCACGCCTTTGTTCAGCGTGGACTCGGACCAGCCGATCGACGCCTTGAGGTTGTTGAAACTCTTGCCCTCACGGGAGATGAAGTCGTAGATCTCGTCGGCGCTGTAGGTACCCGGCGAAATGTCGTCATGCTGCAGGGTCAGGCCGTAGGTCAGGCGCGAGGTTTCGTTGATCGGGTAGCCAAAGCTGACCCCGGCGCCGTAGCTGTTGATCGCATAGTACGAAACGCCATCGTCGTAGTAGTCGCTGTAGTCGGTGGTGTTGTAGAACAGGTTGTAGCCCAGGCTGACACCGTCGGCGGTGAAGTAGGGGTCCACGAAGCCGAAGTTGTACTTGGTCTGGTATTCGCTGCGAGTCAGTCCGATGGACACCTTGTTACCGGTACCCAGGAAGTTGCTCTGGCTGATCGAACCACCGAGGATCAGGCCGGCGCTCTGGGCGAAACCCACGCTGGCGGTGATCGAGCCGGAGGCTTGCTCTTCGACGCTGTAGTTGACGTCGACCTGGTCGTCAGTGCCGGCTACCTGCGGGGTCTCGACGTTGACTTCCTTGAAGAAGCCCAGGCGCTCCAGGCGGGTCTTGGACTGGTCGATCAGGTAGGTCGAAGCCCAGCCGCCTTCCATCTGGCGCATTTCGCGACGCAGCACTTCGTCTTCGGTCTTGGTGTTGCCGCGGTAGTTGATGCGGTTGACGTAGGCACGCTTGCCCGGGTCGACCACGAACATGATGTCGACCGTGTGGTCCTGGTCGTTCGGCTGTGGCACGCCGTTGACGTTGGCGAAGGTGTAGCCTTCGTTGCCCAGACGACGGGTGATCAGCTCGGAGGTGGTGGTCATCACCTTGCGCGAGAACACCTGGCCCGGCTGCACCAGCAGCAGCGACTTGACCTGGTCTTCCGGCACTTTCAGGTCACCGGACAGCTTCACGTCGCGAACGGTGTACTTCTCGCCTTCGTTGATGTTGACGGTGATGTAGACGTGTTTCTTGTCTGGCGTGATGGACACCTGGGTGGAGGCGATGTCCATGTTGATGTAGCCGCGGTCCAGGTAGTAGGAGCGCAGGCGCTCCAGGTCACCGGACAGTTTTTCGCGGGCATACTTGTCGTCGTTCTTGAAGAACGACAGCCAGTTGGTGGTCTTCAGCTCGAACAGCTGGCCCAGGGTGTCATCATCGAACACGTTGTTGCCAACGATGTTGATGTGCTGGATGGCAGCGACGGTGCCTTCGTTGATCTTGATCTTCAGCGCCACGCGGTTGCGCGGCTGCGGCACGACTTCGGCGTCGACCTCGGCCGAATAGCGGCCCTGGGCCACGTACTGGCGCTGCAGTTCGTTACGCACACCTTCAAGGGTGGCACGCTGGAAGATCTCGCCTTCGGCCAGGCCCGATTGTTTCAGGCCCTTCATCAGGTCTTCGGTGCTGATCGCCTTGTTGCCTTCGATCTCGATGCTCGACACCGACGGGCGCTCGACCACGTTGATGATCAGCACATTGCCATCGCGGTTCAGCTGGATGTCCTGGAAGAACCCGGTCTTGAACAGGGAACGGGTCGAGTCCACCAGGCGGCGGTCATCGGCCTGATCGCCGACGTTCAGCGGCAAGGCACCGAAGACACTGCCAGCGGAAACCCGCTGCAGGCCGTTGAC
>NZ_SSOI01000030.1:0-315262 GCF_029873175.1 Pseudomonas sp. BN505 | reverse complement strand
ATTCGCTGGGCTGTCCATCTGGACATTCTGGCTACAGAATTTCTTGACGACCATAGAGCATTGGAACCACCTGATCCCATCCCGAACTCAGTAGTGAAACGATGCATCGCCGATGGTAGTGTGGGGTTTCCCCATGTGAGAGTAGGTCATCGTCAAGATTCATTTCGCAAAACCCCTATCTGCGCATGCAGGTAGGGGTTTTGTCTTTTTGGCCAAAACCAATCCACCGGCCTTTCGTTGTGCCCTGTAGGAGCGGAAACAGGTCAGGATCATGAAATGTACGTCATTAATGCCTGATGAACCGTAGGGCAATGCTACGCTCGCGGAAATACTCAGCACGGATACCCACCATGGACATGAACTGGCACCAGGCCCTGCAAGAGAGCCTGAGATGGCTGGCAATCGCTTCGTTCATCACCCTTGTCTGCTTTACCGCTGCCGCGACACTGGCTGTCCGTTGCACACGCTGGGGCAGCCAGTTCTGGCAGCTTGCCGGGCCTTACTTCAGTTTCAGGCGCAGTTGGCGGCCACTGTTGGTGTTTGCGCTGTTGCTGGTGTTGACGCTGTTCTCGGTGCGCCTGAACGTCCTGTTCTCGTTCTGGTACAACGGCTTCTACAGTGCCTTGCAAGGGCTGGATCAATCCGCCTTCTGGTACATGCTCGGCGTCTTTGCCGTACTGGCAACCATCCACGTGCTGCGCTCGCTGTTTACCTTCTATGTAACCCAGGCATTCAGCATTCGTTGGCGGGTCTGGCTCACCGAGCGCCTGACCCACGACTGGATGCACGGCGATGCCTACTACCGTGGTCAGTTTCTGGCCGAGCCGGTGGACAACCCTGACCAGCGTATCGAGCTGGATGCCAATGCATTTGTCACCAACTCGGTCACCCTGGCCTTGGGCGCTGTCAGTGCACTGGTGTCGCTGGTAGCGTTCACCGGGATCCTCTGGTCGCTGTCGGCACCGCTGGCGGTTGCCGGTGTGGAAGTCCCCCGGGCGATGGTGTTTGCCGTGTACCTGTATGTCATCGTTGCCACCTGGATTGCCTTCCGCCTGGGGCGCCCGTTGATCCGCCTGAACTTCCTCAATGAAAAACTCACCGCCAACTTTCGCTATGCGCTGATGCGCTTGCGCGAGAATGCCGAGAACATTGCCTTCTACCAAGGCGCCTTGGTGGAGCGTGGCACGTTGCTGGGCCGCTTTGCCTCCTTGATCGTCAACGCATGGGCGCTGGTGTTCCGGAACCTGAAATTCAGTGGTTTCAACTTGGGTGTTAGCCAGGTTGCCGTGGTGTTCCCGTTTATACTCCAGGCGCCACGCTTCTTCAGCGGTGCGATCAAGTTGGGTGACGTCATGCAGACCGCCCAGGCCTTTGGCCAGGTGCAGGATTCATTGTCGTTCTTCCGCGAATCTTACGATGCGTTCGCTCAATACCGGGCCACCCTCGACCGTCTGACCGGTTTTCTTGATGCCAACGAGCAGGCGAGCGCCTTGCCGCGTGTCACCACCGAGGCTCAGCAACATGCGCTGGAAATCACTGATCTGCAGGTACTTCGGCCAGACGGGCATGCCCTTGTCGCTGACCTTGACCTGAGCCTGCACGCCGGTCAGGCATTGTTGATCAAGGGCCCGTCGGGCAGTGGTAAAACCACGCTGCTGCGTGCCCTGGCGGGCCTCTGGCCATATGCTGAAGGCAAGGTCAGGCGCCCGCCAGGCCATCAGGCGTTGTTCCTGTCGCAGCGTCCCTACCTGCCGCTGGGCGACTTGCGGGCGGTCATCGCCTACCCAGCAGCCAGCAAGCCCGAGGACGAAGTACGTATGCAACAGGCCTTGCGCCAGGTCAACCTGGCTCATCTGGCGGATCGGCTGGAGGTCAGTTGCGACTGGTCGCATATTCTCTCGGTGGGCGAGCAGCAGCGCCTGGCGTTCGCACGGGTGCTGTTCAACCGGCCTGAGGTCGTCTTCCTCGACGAGTCCACTTCGGCGATGGACGAAGGGCTCGAGCACGCCCTGTATTCGCTGCTGCGCACGGAAATGCCGGGTGCGCTGCTGGTCAGTGTTGGCCATCGCAGCACACTGGCGGGGTTCCATACTCACCGGCTGGAGGTGGATGGGCACGGGGGCTGGTCGTTGCTCAAGCAGGAACCGGCGTTGGCCTAGTCCGGTGTGCTCAACGTAACAGCATCACCCCCACCAGGGTGGTGCTGGCAAGCCCTGCGCCGACCAGGAAGGTTGCCTGGAAACCCGCACCACACAACAACCCTGCCACCACGCTGGCCGCCAGCAGTGCCACCCCGGTCAGCAGGTTGAACAGGCCAAAGGCGGCACCACGCAACTCGAGGGGCGTGACATCAGCCACCAGCGCATCACGCGGCGCCCCACGGATGCCTTTGCCGACCCGGTCGACGAAACGTGCTGCGATCAGCCACTCCAGCCCGCAAGCCATGGGGAATACCGGCTTGGTTAGCGCGCCCAGGCCATAGCCGAGCACGGTCAGCAGCTTGCGCTTGCCCAGCCGGTCGCTGAGCGCACCGGAAAACACTTTGGTGATCGAGGCGGTTGCCTCGGCGATACCTTCGATGACGCCCATCGCCACCACCGAGGTGCCGAGCACGGTGACCATGTAAAGTGGCAGCAGGGCGTGGACCGAGGAAATGTCCATGAACATCGACACGAAGCCCAGCGCCCAGGCACTGCGCGGGATCTTTGGCAAGGATCGGCTGGCATTAACGGTGCCGCTTTCTTAATTGCTGCGCATCTGGGGTCTCGTCGGCGTTGCTACGTTCAAACTGTAGGAGCCCACGTGCAGGATGCAAACCGGAACCACGACCGGTCAGGCCAGGCTGCGCACCCGCCGCCAGACGGTGCTGCGGCTGACCCCCAGGCGCCGTGCGGCCTCGTCCATGTCGCCGTCGCAGCCGTCCAGCACCTGACGCGCATGGGCCGTTTCGGCTGCTTTGCCCAGGCTACGCAGGTTGTCGGTGGCGGCAAGGGGCCGCTTCGCCGCTGCAGCCGCGCCGGCCTCGAAGAACTCCGGGAACAGGGTGGCCAGATCGACCTCGTCATCGTGCCCCTGCGTACTCAGGCAAAAGGCCGCGCGCTCGGCGATGTTCTCCAGTTCACGAATGTTACCCGGCCAAGGGTGACGCAGCATCAGTGGCATAAGCTGATGCACGTGCTCGTCGCTTGAAGACGGCAAGCCATTGGCACGGCAGTGACGCGCAAGCAGGGCATTGAACAGCGGCACGATGTCCGCGATCCTCTCGCGAAGCGGCGGTACGGCCAGGCGCAGGATGTTCAGGCGGTAATACAGGTCTTGGCGAAAGCGCTGGTCGGCGATGCGCGCGGGCAGGTCGCAATGGGTGGCGGCAATCACCCGGATGTCAACCGGGGTCGGCTCGCAGGCACCCAGGCGCAGCACCTCGCGCTCTTGCAACACACGCAGCAGGCGGGTCTGCAGCGCCACCGGCATGTCGCCTATCTCGTCGAGGAACAAAGTACCGGTGTGCGCCAGCTCGATCAGGCCGGGCTTGCCACCTTTGCGCGAACCGGTGAAGGCACCGTCCTCGTAGCCGAACAGTTCACTTTCAAGCAGCGACTCGGGCAGCGCCGCACAGTTGATCGCCACGAACGGCCCCTGTTGGCGCGGGCTGGCATGGTGCATGCTCTGCGCCAGCAACTCCTTGCCGGTACCGCTTTCGCCAGTGATCAGCACCGTGGCGTCGGCCTGTGCGTAACGCTGAGCCAGGCTGAGGATGGCGCGAAATGCCGGTGCGTCACCGAGCAGTTGCTCGAAGCGATGGCGCGCCTTGAACGGGCGCGTATCGGGCTGTTCAAGGCTGCGCCGTGGCAGGCGGCGTGTGGGGGCGCCACCAGCCTTGGCACTCAGGGTCACCAGGCTGTCGAATGTATGGCGCAGGCTTTCGGCATCCAGCGCCAGTACCCCTTGGGCACCTGCTGCGTCGGCCAACTGGCATACCGTTGGCGAGCCGATGATCACCTCGAAGCCATCCGCGACCAAGCGTTCGACCTGATCCCGGGCCTGCTCCAGGCTGGTGTAGGTGTGCTCGCGAATCTGCAGGGTGAACAGCGCCTGCATCGCCGACAGTTCCGGATACGGCTGGCCGAAACTGAGGATACCCACCCGGCTGGCCCGGTCGCGGGCCTGCACCAGGGCACGGATCAGGTCGAACTCGCCCAGGTGCAGGGTCCGCACCGAGGTAATCAGGTGCTGTCGCAAGTAATCGGCGGCAGCACCGGAACACAGAATGACGTCTGCCTGCTGGTGGCTTTCCAGCTCGCGCGCCAGTGGCAGCAGGTCGGCCAGGGTGGTTTCGATGACCTCTATACGGGCTTGTTGCCGGTAGTCGGCGCTTACTTGCTCGATCAATTGCGCCATGCGGCTGGGAGCGGCGGGGCGATGCAGGTGGGTAACCAGCGCAACCACGCGGGGCAGGTAAGCGGTGACGGGCATACAGGCTCCTTGTCTATAGCAACTGGGGCATTACAGAGGGTTTACCAGGTGCCCGCCATCCACGGCCACGATGCTGCCGGTCATGAATGCGCCGGCATCACTGGCCAGCAACAGCAAAGGCCCGTCCAGTTCGTGCAGTTGCCCCAGGCGGCGCATCGGCACGTGGTTTTTGATGTAGCCCTGGCCGTCCTCGCTGTCGAAGTAATCTTCATTCATTTCGGTCCTGAAGTAGCCTGGGGCAATGGCATTGACGCGGATCCGGTAACGGGCCAGCTCCAGTGCCATGGCCTTGGTCAGTTGCACCACGGCGGCCTTGGCCGTGCAGTAGTGGCTCAGGCCGCTGCCGACCCGCAGGCCGAGGATCGAGGCGATGTTGACGATGCTGCCTGGCTGCCCGGCCTTGACCAGGCGCTGGGCTGCGCACTGGGCGACATGAAACACACCGTCGAGGTTGGTCGAGAGCATGCGTTGCCAGTCCTGCTCCCTCATATCGAGAAAGCGCCCGGGGTCGCCGATACCGGCATTGTTGATGATCACGTCGACCACGCCAAAGCGTGCCTCGGCTTGGTCGAAGGCCTGTTCGACGCTGTCGCGGCGGGTCACGTCCAGTGCTATGGCAAGTGCTTCACCGCCGTTGGCCTGCAGTGCTTCGGCCAGCACCTGCAGGCGCTCGACCCGGCGCGCTGCCAGCACTACCCGGGCGCCAGCAGCCTGGGCCAGGCGTGCGAAATGCGCGCCCAGGCCGCTGGAGGCCCCGGTGACCAGCACGGTCTTATCAGCCAGGGAAAATGTGTTTGCAAGCATGTTGTCGGCCCTTGGTCAAAGTACTTCGAACAGGCCGGCGGCACCCATGCCACCGCCCACGCACATGGTCACCACCACGAAGCGCACCCCGCGCCGTTTGCCTTCGAGCAAGGCATGCCCGACCATCCGCGCACCGCTCATGCCATAGGGATGGCCGATGGCGATGGCGCCGCCGTTGACGTTCAGCCGCGCGGGGTCGATACCCAGCTTGTCGCGGCAATACAGCACCTGGCAGGCGAACGCTTCGTTGAGTTCCCACAGGCCGATGTCGCCCACCTTCAGCCCATGCTGCTTGAGCAGGCGCGGCACGGCGTACACAGGGCCAATACCCATCTCTTCCGGGGCCAGGCCGGCCACCGCGATGCCCCGGTACAGGCCGAGCGGCTCAAGGTTGCGCTGCTCGGCCAGGCGCGCGTCCATCAGTACGCAGGCGCTGGCACCGTCGGACAGCTGGCTGGCATTGCCGGCGGTGATGCAGCCGCCTTCTAGCACGGGTTTCAAGCCGGTCAGGTCCTCCAGGCGTGTCTGCGGGCGGTTGCCTTCGTCCTGCGTCAAGGTCACCTCGCGGTAACTGACCTCGCCGGTCTGCTTGTCTTTGATCAGCTGCTGCGCTGTCACGGGCACGATTTCGGTCTCGAACAACCCGCTGCGCTGGGCGGCGGCGGTGCGCAGCTGTGACTGCAGGGCGTAGGCGTCCTGGGCGTCGCGGCTGATGCCATAGCGCTTGGCCACGTGCTCGGCAGTCTGCAGCATCGGCATGTAGGCGTGTGGGACACGTTGGATCACGCTGATGTCCTGCTCGGCCAATGCCCATTCCAGGTTACGCGACTGTACCGCGCTGATGTTTTCCTGGCCGGCGCCGACGGTCACCTGCATGCCATCGACCATGATCTGTTTGGCGGCGGTGGCGATTGCCATCAGCCCGGAGGCGCACTGGCGGTCCAGGGTCTGGCCGCTGACCGACACCGGCAGGCCGGCAGCCAGCGCGCTCATGCGGCCCAGGTTCCAGCCAGCGGTGCCGGAGGGCATCGCGGTACCCATTACCAAGTCTTCGATTTCATCACCGGCGATGCCGGCGCGGGCAACTGCCGCCTGGATGGCCTGTGCGGCCAGGCTCGGCGAGCGAGTGTTGTTCAGCGCGCCGCGAAAGGCCTTGCCGATCGGCGTACGGGCGGTGGAGAGAATGACGGCTTCTTTCATGTCCGGGGGTCCTTGATGACAGGGGAGAACGACTCAGATGCTGGCCGTGCGCAACTTCGCACTGGAAGCCAGGCGCCGCAGCAACGGGGCTGGCTGCAGCCACATTTGGCCATAGGCGCCGAGCGCTTCGCGCTGTTGCTCGATGCCCGCCAGCACGTTGTCCAGGCCCAGCTCGCGGGCATAGTGCAGCGGGCCCCCACGCCAGGCCGGGAAGCCGTAGCCGTTGGTCCACACCAGGTCGATGTCGCCACTTCTCAGGGCAATGCCTTCATCGAGCAACTGCAGGCCCTCGTTGACCAGCATGAACAGGCAGCGGTCGTGGATTTCGGCGTCGCTGATGGTGCGCCGGGTGATGCCCAGCCTGGCCGCCAGTTGCGCCGCAATCTGCTCCACTTCCGGGTCTTCGATGCGTTCGCGGCCTTCGTAGCGGTAGAACCCCCGCCCGCTCTTCTGGCCGTAGCGGCCCAGGCTGTAGAGCTCGTCGGCCAGGCGGAAGTAGCTCGGGTCGTGGGCGATTTCACTGCGCCGTGCCTGACGCACCAGGTAGCCGACATCGATGCCGGCCAGGTCGTACATGGCGAACACGCCCATGGCCAGGCCCAGGCCGGTGAGCACCTTATCCACCTGGGCTGGCGAGGCGCCTTCAAGCACCAGGCGGTGGGCTTCGCGGGCATAGGGTTCGAGCATGCGGTTGCCGATGAAGCCAAAGCACACGCCCGACACCACTGGCAATTTGCCGATGCGCCTGGCGACCTGCAGCGTGGTGGCCAGCACGTCGGGCGCCGTCAGCCGGCCGCGCACCACTTCGAGCAGGCGCATGACGTTCGCCGGGCTGAAGAAATGCAGGCCGACCACGTCCTGCGGTCGGCGGGTACAGGCGGCGATGCGGTCGACGTCCAGGGTCGAGGTGTTGCTGGCGAGAATCGCGCCCGGCTTGCACACCCGGTCCAGGGTGCGGAACACCTGCTGCTTGATCGACAGGTCCTCGAACACCGCCTCGATCACCAGGTCGGCGTCGGCCAGGTCGGCGTAGTCGAGGGTGCCTTGCAGCAGGGTCATACGTTGTTCGAGCTGCCCGGCGCCCAGCTTGCCGCGCTTGATGCTGCCTTCGTAGGTCTTGCGGATGTGCGCCAGGCCCCGGTCCAGTGCTTCGGGCTTGAGCTCCAGCAGGCGCACCGGGATACCGGCGTTGATAAAGTTCATGGCGATGCCGGCGCCCATGGTGCCGGCGCCGATCACCGCCACCCGGTCAATGCTGCGCAGCCCCGTGCTGGCGTCGATGCCGGGTACGCGCAGCGCCTCGCGCTCGGCGAAGAACTGGTGGCGCAGGGCGGTGGCCTGTGGGTCTTGCAGGGCTTCGCGGAACAGTACCTGCTCGCGGGCCAGGCCCTCGGCCAGGGGCATCTCGCAGGCGGCGCGGACCGCGGCGAGCACGCGCAGGGGCGCAGTCTGGCCGGGCTTGCGGGCGATCAGCTGTGCCTCGCGGCTGGCGAAGAAGTCGCTTTCCAGGCCAGCGGCCAAAAGTGTTGCAGGGGCGCTTGGCAGGGCCGGTTGGGCTAGTTGCTCGCGAGCGAAAGTGCAGGCTGCTTCGAGTAAGTCCTGCCGGCTTTCGACCAGGCGATCGATCAGACCCAGGGCAAGGCCCTGGCGGCCATCGATCGGGTCGCCGCTGAGCATCATCTCCAACGCCGGGGCCACGCCGATAAGGCGCGGCAGGCGCTGGGTGCCGCCAGCACCGGGCAGCAGGCCCAGGCGGACTTCGGGCAGCCCCAGGCGTGCGGTGGCGGTAGCCAGACGATGGCTGCAAGCCAGGGCCAGTTCCAGGCCGCCGCCCAGGGCCACCCCGTCGATGGCGGCAATCAGGGGTTTTTCGATGCGGGTCAGGGCATCGAGGAGTTCGGGCAGTGCCGGCGGCTCCCAGGTGCGTGGGCTGCCGAACTCGCTGATGTCGGCACCGGCACTGAACGGCAGTTGCTCACCGTGCAGGATGATGGCCTGCACTTCGGGGTCAGCAGCGGCCCGGCTGCAGGCCTGCATCAGTGCCTCGCGCAAGCCATGGCCAAGGGCGTTGACCGGCGCGTGGCGCAGGCCGATCAGGGCCAGTTGGTTTTCGCGGCGATAGTCGATCAGCTGCATGGGAGGGAACCTTCTTGTTATTGGGTCGGGTGTGAGGGGCAGGTTTACCCGCGAATAATCCAACGCGGTGCATGGCACCGGCTGTGCCGGTGTTCGCGGGTAAACCCGCTCCCACAGGGACGTCGCTAAATTGGAGAGTTATCAACCAGCGATCACCCTCTCGGTGGTATCAGCGGGCGAATGCTGCCTCGCTGATATCCATCAGGTTGTCGCTGCCGGTGCGAATCAGTGTTTCATGCAGGTTGGCGCGTGGCAGCAGGCGCTGCAGGTAGAAGCGCGCGGTCTCGCGCTTGCCTTGGTAGAAGGCAACCTCGTCGCTGCCGGCAGCCAGTGCCCGTTCGGCCACGCAGGCAGCGCGCAGCCAGAGGTAGCCGAGCAGGGTGTAACCGCTGAGCATCAGGTAGTCGTAGGCGCTGGCGCCGATCAGGTTGGCATCGCCTGCGCTGGCGTCACGCAGCCAGGCACTGACTTCGCGCCACGCAATCACTTGCTTGAGCAGAGCCTGGGCCAGGTGGACCGGGGCACTTGTGCTCTGGATGAAGTCTTCGATTTCACCGAGCAGTTCGCCCAGGGCTTCGCCGCCATCGGCCAGCACCTTGCGGGTCAGCAGGTCGAGGCCCTGGATGGTGTTGGTGCCTTCGTAGATCGCGGTGATGCGCACGTCGCGTGCAATCTGCTCCATGCCCCACTCGCGGATGTAGCCGTGGCCACCGAATACCTGGATACCCAGTTGCGCGGCCTCGTTGCCGGTTTCCGTGAGGAAGCCTTTGGCAATCGGCGTGAGCAACGCCAGGCGGCGCGCCGCAGCCTCGCGCACGCCGGCGCTGGCGCCGTGGTGCAGCTGGTCGACGCCCTTGGCGCAGGTGTAGGCAAGCATGCGGCCACCTTCGGCATAGGCTTTTTGCGTCAGCAGCATGCGCCGTACATCGGCATGGCCGATGATCGGGTCGGCTGGCTGGTCACTGCGCAGGCGGGGTGTGGCGCGCATCTGCACGCGATCGCGGGCATAGGCCAAGGCACCCTGGAACGACGCTTCGGCGTGGGCCTGGGCCTGCTGGGACACCGCCAGGCGCGACTCGTTGATGTAGGTGAACATGGCGTTCAGGCCACGGTTGGCCTCGCCCAGCAGGTAGCCTGTGGCGCTGTCGAAGTTGAGCACGCAGGTAGCGTTGCCGTGGATGCCCATCTTGTGTTCGATGGAGCCGCAGCTCACACCGTTGGGCTCGCCAAGCTGGCCTTGGGCGTCGACCTGGATCTTTGGCACGGCGAACAGCGAAATGCCTTTGACCCCTGCGGGTGCGCCTTCGATGCGCGCCAGCACCAGGTGGATGATGTTCTCGGTCATGTCGTGTTCACCGGCGGAGATGAACATCTTGCTGCCGCTGACCTGGTAGCTGCCGTCGGCCTGGGGCCTGGCGCTGGTACGCAGCAGGCCGAGGTCCGACCCGCAGTGGGCCTCGGTCAGGCACATGGTGCCGCCCCAGCGGCCGGCGATCATCGGTGGCAGCAAGCGCTGCTGCAGGGCTTCGTCAGCGTGCTCGCTGAGGGTGCTGATGGCGCCACCAGCGAGGTTACCGTACATGCCCCAGGCGTGGTTGGCGCTGCACACCATCTCGTAATTGACGAACCCCAGCGACGGCGGCAGGCCCTGGCCACCGAAGGCCGGGTTCTTGTCCAGGCCCAGCCAGCCGTTGTCGGCGAAGCGTTTGTAGGCATCGGCAAAGCCGGGCGGGGTGGTGACCTTGCCGTCCTGCCACTGGCAGCCGTGCTGGTCGCCCACGGCGTTGAGCGGGGCCAGCTGCTGTTCGGCGAATTTGGCGCCTTCTTCGACGATGGCGGCGAAGGTAGCCGCGTCCGGGGCTTCACAGCCTGTCAGTTGTTGGTAGTGGCGGCTCAGGCCGAGCAGCTCCTGGGCAACAAAGGTGATATCGCGCAATGGGGCGGTGTAGCTGGGCATGCCGAACTCCTGGCTGGGTGGACTCGGCATGTTGTAACAGGCAGGCCCGGGCGCCGCGTCCACCCCCCGGGTGGAATGGCGGGTGGAATCGCAGCGAGGGCCAGGTGGAGGTCAGCCCAGCAGTTGCAGTTCGCGCGCCGAACACAGGGCGCTGTCGCGGTCGGCCACGTCGAGCTTGCGGAACAGGTTGTTGATGTGGGTCTTGACCGTGCTCAGGCTGATGAACATCGCCTCGGCGATCTGGCCGTTGCTCTGCCCGCGGGCCATGCGCTGCAACACTTCCAGCTCACGGCGCGAGAGCGGCACGATCAAGGCGCTTTCCACGTTTTCCTTGTTTGCCAGCAATGGCCGGAACAGGGCATTCAGGTGCTCGCGCGAGGGCGCTGGAGCCTCCAGGCCCAGGCGTTCGCGCACCTGGGGCAGCAGCAGTTGGCGCAGGGACTCCAGGCAGGCGTCACCTTCGTACTGCAGCAGTTGGCCGAAGCCGTAGGTGCAGGCCAGTTGCAGCGCCTGTTCGAGGCAGAGCAGGGCGTCGTCGCGGGCGCCACGGTCCAGTAGCAGGGCAGCGTCGAGCAGCAGTGCGTCGAGCAGCAGGCGGCGGTTGCCTTGGGCCTGCGCTTGAGCCTGCAAGCTCCGCTGGATCTGCCAGGCCTTGTCGCGCTGGCCGAGGTGGCGTTGCACCCAGGCATAGGCAAGCCACTCTTCCGGTAAGAGTTGCTCGCCATATTGGCGACGGCACCAGTGCCATTGGTCGAGCCAGTCGGGCAGGTAGTCCTGCTCATTGTCGCGCAAGGCCAGGCGCGCGAGCCAGGCGCCGGCCTGGCGGTAGAGGGTGAGCAAACGGTTCTGGCGGGCCAGCCGGCGTACCTCTGCCCAGCGTGCCTTGGCCTGGCCGGTCTCGCCCAGCGCCCAGTGCAGGCATGCCTGGTGGTGGAACACCCACGGCAGGGCAGCGCTGTGGGGGAAGCCCAGTGCCAGCACCTCGGCCTGAGCCAGGGCTTGGCGTGCCTGGGCCAGGCGGTTGGCTTGCAGCAGTGCCAGGCCTTTGCCCAGGTGGCGGAACAGTTGATAGAAGCGCCCCGAACTGCCGGCGGCAGGCAGCTCGGCCATGCCTTGCAGGCGCGCCCATGCAGCATCGTTGGCGCCCTGGGCCAGTTCGATCTGCGCCAGCAACAATTGCAGCAGGTTGGTGTAGCCGCTCAGGCCAAAGCCCTGCAGCTCGCGCAGAGCGCGGCTGCCTTCGGTGTGGGCCTGCTCCAGTTGGCCGAGCGCAGCCAGGCAGTTGGCGCGGTCGAAATACAGCACCGAGCGCGCTGCGTTGTGCTGGGGAAACCGCTGCAGTGCCCGCGCCGCGAGGGCCAGGGCGTGCCCCAGGTTGCCCCCCAGGTAGGCCAGGCGGCTGCGCAAAAACATCACCGTCTGCTGCACCCGCTCGGGGTGGCGCGGCACTGCCTGGCGGCGCTGCAAGGCGTGTAGCTGGTGCAGGCACTGGCAGGCCTGGGCGATATCGTTGGTGACCATCACCGTGGAGGCCTCGGTCACCGCCAAGGTGAAGCTGTCGTTGCCGGTATGGCCGGCGACCTCGTCGAGCACATCGACCAGGGTGTTGACCTTGCCCTCGCGCAGCAGCTCGAAACCGTGCCGGTCGACGATGTTGAGCACGGCATCCAGGTCGCGTGCCCGGCCAAACTGGTAGATCGCTTCGGTGTAGCGGCGCTGGGCCAGCAGCCAGCTGGCAGCCTGGCGATGCAGTTGGCGCAGGCGTTGGGGGTCGCGTTGTTCCAGGCGTTGGTAGAGGCTGTTGCGCAAGGCAGGGTGGTAGCGGTACTCGGCGTGGCTGCCCTGGGGGACTTCGATGATCAGGTCAAGGCGCTGCAGCTGGCGCAGCGCGGCGGGCACATCGGCATTGGCGGCCAGTTCGCTGGCAAGGCCTGCATCGAACACCTGGGCCACGGCAGTGTGTTCGAGAAATGCGCGCAACGGCATGGGCAGGCGCTGCAGCCGTTCTTCTTCGAGAAACTGCCGGGCATGGGCATAGGCCTGGCGGGTGATCGGGCGCAGGTCAGCGGGGGCCTGGCCGGTGCTGTGCAGTGCCTCGCGGTAGGCCTCGAACCAGAACAGCACACCGCTGGGCCAGCCTTCGCTGCCGGCGCGCAGCTGGTACAGCGCATCGCTGCCCAGGTTGACGTCCCGGGCCTGTGCCAACTGGCGCGTCTCTTCGCTGTCCAGGGCCAGGTCACGGGCGCCCAGCACAATCAGCCGACCATCGCGGCGCAAGTGGGCCAGCGGCAGCGGGGGCGGCCCTTCGCTGGCGGCGACCAGGCGCAGCGCAGGCGGCGGGTAATGCAGCAGCGTGTCCAGGTACTGCCAGGCGGGCGCGGCGTTGAGCAGGTGCAGGTCGTCGAGCAGCAGCGTCAGCGGCGCCTGGCGGGCCTCCAGGTCGGCCAGGATCAGGCTCCACAGGTGCTCGGCCTGCGGTGTATCGCGTTGTTGCGCAGGCAGTTGCAGCGCCGCGTGCAGGTGCAGCAGCAGGGCCAGTGGCTGGTTCTCGGCGCGGGTCAGGCGCAGCCATGCCCAGGGCCCGGCCAGGCTGCGGGTGAACTGGCCAAGCAGTGTGCTCTTGCCATAGCCCAGCGGTGCTTGCAGGAGCACGACGCTACTTTCGTCCAGGGCGTTGGCCAGCTGCTCGAGCAGCCGCGCTCGCACCACCCCCTTGGTCGGCTCGGCGGGCGGGCGCAGCTGGTTCGGTTTGAGCGCGGGAAGATGCATGGCTAGCAGGTTCCATCGGTTTGGCCAGACATCCTAGCCGAGCGCACGCCCGGCGCGGGGAAATTCTGCTGGGGGAGGGCAGTGGCTTGCTGTGCAGAATTGAACGGCGGTTTCAGCTGTGCGATGGCGCTGTTCAAGTTTGAATTGAATGGCGTTGAGTGCGCTGGGAAACGGTATTCAACCTATTGATTTTTAAGAGAATATTTAATTCGCAGGAAGCTGGCAACCATCTTGCTTAGAGCCACGGCACTCGTGAACAGTGAGTTCGACCGACCATGCCAAGCAGCCATTTCGCGCAGCAATCCAGTGCTCGCATCGACGTATCAGACGCCCATGAGGTGCTGTCTGCCTATCTACAGGAGCGCCTGCACGGCCAGCCGGTGCGCATCACCCACAGCGGGCGCTTGTCAGGCGGCGCCATCCAGGAGAACTGGTTGGTCAAGGCCGAGGTTGCCGGTGTGCCGCAGCGTTGGGTACTGCGCACCGATGCGGCTTCCGCCGTGGCCGCCAGCATGAGCCGCGAGCAGGAGTTCGCCGTGCTCAGCGCCGCTCACCACGTGGGTGTGAAGGTGCCCCAGCCACTGTGGCTGTGCCAGACGCCACAGGTGATCGGGCGCGATTTCTTCATCATGCAGGCCCTGGCCGGCCACGCTGGCGGCCACCGCTTGACCAGCAGCCAACGCGCCCCCGAGGGCAACCCGGGGCTGTGCCGGGCGCTTGGGGCCAACCTCGCACGCTTGCACCAACTGCGCCCACCGCAAGCGGCGCTGGCGTTCCTGCCTGCACCGGTGGCCGACGCCGTGCAGGCCAGCGTCGACCAGTACCGCCTGTTCCTCGATGCTTTGCCGGGCAGCCACCCGATCATCGAATGGGGCCTGCGCTGGTGCGAGCTGAACAAGCCTGCGCCCCTTGCCACCTGCCTGATCCACCGCGACTACCGCACAGGCAACTACATGGTCGAGGGAGGGCAGCTCTGCGGTGTGCTGGACTGGGAATTCGCCGGCTGGGGCGACCCCCGCGAAGACCTGGGCTGGTTCACCGCACGCTGCTGGCGGTTTACCCGGCCGGACCTGGCGGCGGGCGGCATCGGCCGCCTGGACGACCTGCTCGCCGGCTACCGCAGCGTCTCGCCACTCGACCTGGACAAAGAAACGCTGCGTTTCTGGCAGGTCATGGCCCACCTGCGCTGGGCGGTAATCGCCCTGCAGCAGGCCGAACGCCATGCCTCAGGCCAGCAACGCTCGCTGGAACTGGCGTTGACCGGGCGCATGGTCAGCGAGCTCGAACAGGAACTGCTGTTGCTCACCCAAGGAGGCCGCGCATGAACCAGCCCGATGCCCAGGATTTGCTGCTGACGGCGCGTGACGCCGTGCTCAGACAGTTGTTGCCCGCATTGCCGGCGCACTTGCACTACGAGGCGCGGATGGTGGCCAGCGCCTTGCTGATCGCCAGCCGCGAGGCCGCCCAGGGTGCGGCCTGTGCCGACATCGAACGCCAGGCCATGGCCGGTCTGCTGCAAGGCCAGGCCTCGCTCGAGCAAGCCCGCAGCGAACTCGCCCAGCATATTCGCCAGGGTGCCTACGACCAGGCCGGCGAGCCCCGCGCCCGCCTGATGGCGGCACTGCGCACCATCAACCGTGCACAACTGAGCATCACTAACCCCAAGGTATTGGCCCATGACTGAACAGCCTGCCCAGCCCGTGCGCCGACGCCGCTGCTACCTGGTGCGCCATGGCCATGTCGACTACTTCGACGCCAGCGGCCGCCCCCTCGACCCACGCAGCGTGGCGTTGTCGGCCAAGGGCGTAGCCCAGGCCCAGGCGCTGGGCCAGGTGCTGGCGCACACGCCATTCGACCGCGCCGTGTGCTCAGACTACCCGCGCACCCGGCAAACCCTCGACCAGCTCCTGGGCGGCCGCGTCCAGCCTGTGGAAGAGCGCGCCGGGTTTCGTGAAATCCGTGCCGGCCGCTTGCGGGAAATCCCCCGTGAATACCTGCACCGTGAAGTGGCCCAGGCCTACCAGCTCGCCGATCGCCCCGACGCAGCCTTCTTGCGCGGCGAGGCTTGGGCCGCGTTCCAGCAACGCGTGCAGGGCAGCTTCCAGCAGTTGCTGGAAGCACCTGGCTGGAACACGCTGCTGCTGGTCAGCCACGATGCGGTCAACCGCATTCTTCTGGCCTGGGCCTGCGGCGCCGGCCTTGGTGCCTTGGCTGCCTTCGAGCAAGACCCGGCCTGCCTGAACATCGTCGACATCGACATGGCTGGCCCGCAGGTGCTGCGTGCCTACATCCGCACCCTCAACTACTCAGCCTACGACCCTGCCAAGGCAACGATCGACCGGACCGTCATGGAGCACGTGCACGCCTCCATCGACCCGCGTCGCCTGCTCGCCTGACCCCTGATGACCCTGTTAAGGAATACCGCCATGCATTTCGCCCTGTCTGCCGAGTTGACTGCCCTGCAAGCCAAAGTACGGCAGTTCGTTGCTGACGTCGTCATCCCCCTGGAGCGCGACCCGCGCCAGACACCCCACGGTCCGTCGCCCGAGCTGCGCCAGGTGCTGATTGAGCGCGCCCGTGAACACGGCCTGCTGACTCCGCATGCCTCGCGTGAGATGGGCGGGCTGGGCCTGAGCCACATCGAGAAGGCGATCATCTTCGAAGAGGCCGGCTATTCGCCGCTTGGGCCGGTGGCCCTGAACATCCATGCCCCCGACGAAGGCAACATACACCTGATGGAACAAGTGGCAACGCCTGCGCAAAAAGACCGCTGGCTGAAGCCGCTGGTGCAGGGCCGGATCCGCTCCTGCTTCGCCATGACCGAGCCAAGCCCGGGCGCCGGCTCCGATCCGTCGATGCTCACCACCCAGGCCGTACGCGACGGCGACGACTACGTCATCAACGGCCAGAAGTGGTTCATCACCGGTGCCGAAGGCGCGCAAGTGGCAATCATCATGGCGCGCATGGAAGACGGCAGCGCGACCATGTTCCTCACCGACACCGACCGCCCCGGTTTCATCCTCGAACGCATGATGGACTCGCTCGACAGTTGTTTCGCCGGCGGCCACGCGGTGCTGCGCTTCGACAACCTGCGCATTCCCGCCAGCGATGTGCTGGGCGAAGTGGGCAAAGGGTTCCGTTACGCCCAGGTGCGCCTGGCCCCAGCGCGCCTGACCCATTGCATGCGCTGGCTCGGCCAGGCCCGTCGTGCCCATGACGAAGCCTGCCGCTACGCAAGCCACCGGGTGTCGTTCGGCAAGCCGCTGGGCGAGCATCAGGGCGTGGGCTTCATGCTCGCCGACAACGAAATGGACCTGCACACCACGCGCCTGTCGATCTGGCACTGCGCCTGGGTACTGGACCAGGGCGAGCGCGGCAATTTCGAGTCGAGCATGGCCAAGGTGCTCAGCTCCGAGGCCATCTGGCGGGTGATCGACCGTTGTGTGCAGGTGCTCGGCGGGCAGGGCGTTACCGGCGAGTCGATCGTCGAGCGGATTTTCCGCGATGCGCGCAGTTTCCGCATCTATGACGGCCCCAACGAAGTGCACCGCATGAGCCTGGCGAAGAAGATCCTCGCCCGTACCGCGCCGGGGGTGGCCGGATGAACCTGGACAGCTATCGCAACCAGGTGGTGATGATCACCGGCGCCGCCAGCGGTTTTGGCGCATTGTTGGCCGAGCGCCTGGCCGGGTTGGGCGCCCGCCTGGTGCTCGGCGACCGCAACGTGACGGGCCTGGAGCGGGTGGCCGGCGCCTTGCGCGAGGCCGGCGCCACAGTGCTGGCGGTGCCGTGCGACGTGACCCGTGAGGTGCAGGTCAAGGCGCTGGTGGACGCGGCCATGGCCAACTTCGGCCGCCTCGATGTGGGGGTGAACAACGCCGGCATCCTTACGCCAATGAAGCGCTTCGTCGACACCACCGAAGAAGAGCTGGACCGCAGCCACGCGGTCAACACCAAGGGCGTGTTCTTCTGCATGCAGCAACAGCTCCGCCAGATGTTGCCGCAAGGCGGCGGGGTCATCCTCAACATCGCTTCCATGGCCGGGCTTGGCGGTGCGCCCAAGCTGGCCGCCTATGCCGCTGCCAAGCATGCAGTGGTGGGGCTGACCCGAACCGCGGCGGTCGAATACGCCCGCCGAGGCATCCGCGTCAATGCGCTGTGCCCGTTCTACAGCGCCACGCCCATGGTTACCGGGAGCGATGTGGGCGAGGAACAGGCGTTTCTCGCCCAGGGCTCGCCGATGAAGCGCTTGGGTACCCCCGACGAAATCGTTGCGGCCATGCTGATGCTGTGCGCCCGCGAAAACAGCTACATGACCGGCCAGGCAATCGCCGTGGATGGCGGTATTTCGGCGTTCTGAGCCATGCCAGCCGCGCCCCGGCACTGAAACCGGGGGCGCTGTCATGAACTGAAAAACCGTTGTCGTCCGATGATAAGCGGCGCATTGCGCAACGGCCTAAATTGCCCTTCAAGACGAATATTGCTGTTCAACAAAAACTACAAGAAGGGAGATTGGCATGGCCAAAGCGGTACGTTTCTACGAAACCGGAGGGCCTGAGGTCCTGCGCTACGAAGACGTCGAAGTCGGCGAACCGGGCCCTGGGCAGGTGCGCCTGCGCCATGTGGCGGTCGGCTTGAACTACGCCGACACCTATTTCCGTAACGGCACCTACCCGATCCCGCTGGCCAACGGCATGGGCGTGGAAGCGTCCGGCGTGGTCCAGGCGGTGGGCGAGGGTGTCAGCCACGTCGCGGTTGGCGACCGGGTGACCTACACCGGCTTCATGAATACCCTCGGCGCCTACAGCACCGAGCGCCTGATCCCTGCCGCGCCGCTGATCAAGCTGCCGGAAACCATCGCGTTCGAAACGGCCGCGGCCATGACCATGCGCGGCCTCACGGCCTCGTATCTGATGCGTCGCCTGTACGACTTCAAACCAGGGGACAGCATCCTGCTGCACGCCGCTGCGGGTGGTGTCGGGTTGATCGTCTCGCAATGGGCCAAGCTGCTGGGGCTGACCGTGATCGGTACCGTGTCCACCGACGCCAAGGCCGAATTGGCGCGTGCCCATGGTTGCGACCACACCATCAACTACAGCCACGAAGACGTGGCCAAACGCGTGCGCGAGCTGACCGACGGGGTTGGCGTCAACGTTGTGTTCGACAGCGTCGGGCGCACTACCTTCATGGGCTCGCTGGACTCGCTCAAGCGCCGTGGCCTGATGGTCTGCGTGGGCACCGCTTCTGGCACCATCGAGCCGTTCGACCCGCAGATCCTGGCGATCAAGGGCTCGTTGTTCCTGACCCGCCCGGCCCTGGCCGACTATATCGCCGACCCTGCCGAGAAAGCCGCCCTGGCAGGCGAGCTGTTCGGCCATGTGGGCAGTGGCCGCATCAAGATCGAGATCAACCAGCACTACGCCTTGCAGGACGCAGTTCAGGCGCACCGTGATCTGGAGTCGCGCAAGACCACCGGCTCGTCGATCTTCGTCATCTGAGGAGGGCACTGCCATGCAAGTCGAACAATTGACCTGCGCCATCGGTGCCGAACTGCTTGGCGTCAGGCTGGCCGATGCGATTCATGATGACGGCCTGTTTGCAGAGGTCCGTGCCCAGTTACTCAAGCACCGGGTGCTGTTCCTGCGCGACCAGGACATCAGCCGCGCCGACCACGTGGCGTTCGCCCGCCGCTTTGGCGAGCTGGAGGACCACCCCGTGGTCGGCAGCGACCCGGACCACCCGGGCTTGGTGCAGATCTACAAGTCGCCGGACACGCCGGTTGACCGCTATGAAAACGCTTGGCACACCGACGCCACCTGGCGTGAAAAGCCGCCGATGGGTTGCGTGCTGCGCTGCGTGGAAAGCCCTATGGTGGGCGGCGACACCCTGTGGACCAACATGGTGCTGGCGTACGCCAACCTGCCGACCGAGATCAAGACGCGTATCGAAGGGCTGCGGGCGCGACATAGCATCGAGGCCACTTTTGGCGCGGCCATGCCGATCGAAAAACGCCTGGCACTAAAGGCGCGCTTCCCGGATGCCGAGCATCCGGTGGTGCGTACTCACCCCGAGACCGGCGAGAAGGTGCTGTTCGTCAACGCCTTCGCCACCCATTTCAGCAACTACCACACCCCCGAGCGCGTGCGTTTCGGCCAGGACGCCAACCCCGGTGCGGGCGAATTGCTGCGCTACCTGATCAGCCAGGCCTACATCCCCGAGTACCAGGTGCGCTGGCGCTGGAAGCCCAACAGCATTGCCATCTGGGACAACCGCAGTACCCAGCATTACGCCGTCATGGATTACCCAGCCTGCCACCGCAAGATGGAGCGCGCCGGGATCATGGGGGATGCGACTTTCTGACCCGCCAGACACGTTGGGGCCGCAATGCGGCCCCAATCGCTACGCGATAGCCTGTAAGCAATAAAAACAAAAAAACTCAGATATCCGAGGAGGCAGCATGGCCACCTATCACGCCAGTGCGGCAGAACCAGGCACTGATACTTCGCTCGGCATTCCACGGCGCTACGCCTGGATCGTTTTCGCCCTGACCTTCGGCCTGCTGATTTCCGACTACATGTCGCGGCAAGTGCTCAACGCCGTATTCCCGCTGCTCAAGCAGGAATGGCAGCTCAGCGACAGCCAGCTCGGGCTGCTCAGTGGCATCGTCGCGCTGATGGTCGGTTTGCTGACCTTCCCCCTGTCGTTGCTGGCCGACCGCATTGGCCGGATCAAGAGCCTGACGTTCATGGCCGTGATGTGGAGCCTGGCTACCTTGGGATGCGCCCTGGCGGAAAACTACCAGCAGATGTTCATCGCACGCTTTCTGGTTGGTGTCGGCGAGGCAGCCTATGGCAGCGTCGGTATTGCCGTGGTGGTGGCAGTGTTCCCGCGTGAGATGCGAGCCACCCTGGCCGGCTCGTTCATGGCCGGTGGCATGTTCGGTTCGGTACTGGGCATGGGCCTGGGCGGTGTGATGGCCCAGCACCTGGGTTGGCGCTGGGCATTCGCCGGCATGGCCTTCTTCGGCCTGGCGCTGGCGCTGCTGTATCCGCTCATCGTGCGCGAGGCGCGCATTGCCCCCAAAGGCCTGGCAGCAACGCCCGACAAGGCTGCGCTCAAGGCAATGCGGCCACTGCGTACCCTGTATTCAAGCCGCTCGGTCATCAGCGCCTATGTCGGCAGCGGTTTGCAGTTGTTCGTCGGTGGCACGGTGATCGTGTGGTTCCCCAGCTACCTGAACCGCTACTACGCCATGAGCACCGACCGCGCCGGCGCCGTGGCTGCGATTATCGTGCTGTGCAGCGGGGTGGGCATCGTGCTGTGCGGCATGCTTTGCGACCGCATGGGGCGCAAGCGCCCGGACCACAAAATCAGCCTGGCCATCGCCTACTGCCTGGGCAGCTGTGTGCTGCTGTCAGTGGCCTTTGCCTTGCCGCCCGGCATGCCGCAACTGGTGCTGATTTGCCTGGGCATGATGATCGCCGCCGGCACCAATGGCCCGTCCAGCGCCATGGTCGCCAACCTCACCCACTACACGGTGCACGGCACCGCGTTTGCCACGCTGACCTTGTGCAACAACCTGCTCGGGTTGGCCACCGGCCCGCTGATCACCGGCAAGGTGTCTGACCTGATCGGCTTGCAGTCGGCATTCCAGCTGGTGCCGTTGATCAGCATCGGCGCTGCAGCGGTGTTCATTTATGCCAAGCGTCACTATCACCTGGACATGGCGCGCCTGCAGCTCGGTGAAACTGCCCAGGCACCTGTGCAGCCAGAACTGGAGGCCCGTTCGTGAAGCGTTCGTTGTCGATTGATGTGTACTTCGATTTCATCTGCCCGTGGTGCTTGATAGGCCGCCGGCAATTGCAAGCCGCCCTGGCGCAGTTCAAGGCAGCGCAGCCAGAGGTCGAGGTCAACCTGGCCTGGCAGGGCGTGCAACTGTTGCCTGAGCTGCCATTCGATGGCCAGCCGTTCGCCGAGTTCTACCGGCGACGCCTGGGCAGCGATCAGGCGGTGCGGCAACGTCAGGCCCAGGTGCGCGCAGCGGCCAGCGCCGTCGGCGAGCAGATCGAATTCAGCCGCATCGAGCGCATGCCCAATACCGCCGACGCCCATCGCCTGTTGCTTCACGCCAGTGAGCTGGGCAGTGAAGCACAGGTAGAGGCACTGCTGGAGCGGTTACTGGCTGCGTATTTCAAGCAGGGTGAAGACCTGGGCGACCGCGCTACGCTGTTGCGCATCGCCGAGCAGTGCGGCTTTGCCCCAGAGGCCCTGGCCGGCAGCTTGCGTGGCGACGGCCTGCCGTTCGTCAGTGCCAGCGCCGACATCGCCGGGCGCGGCGTGCCGTGCTTCGTTTTCGATGACCGACTGCAAGTGGTTGGCGCGCAGCCGGCCGAGGCCTTGCTGGAGGCCATGCAGCTGGCGGTGTCAGGCCTGGCGGAGAGGGAGGCATGAGCACGCTGGCGTTTGCCCAGGTCAACAACCGGGTGCGCGACCTGGCCCCGGGGCTGATCGTCAGCTTGATCGCTGCGGGTGCGGCGAGCTTCCTGGCCGAACATTACGGCGCGCCGGTGATGCTGTTCGCCCTGTTGCTGGGGCTGGCGCTGAACTTTCTTAGCGCGGACAGCAAGTGCAAGGCCGGCATCGAGTTTACCGCGCGCAGTGTGCTGCGCCTGGGCGTCGCGCTGCTGGGCATGCGCATCACCCTGGACCAGATGGCTGGCCTTGGCTGGAAGGCGGTGGCGCTGGTGGTGATACTGGTGGTGGTGACCATCGGCGTGTCGATGGTGGCGGCCAAGGCCATGGGCTTCCAGCGCCTGTTCGGCATGCTTACTGGTGGCGCCACGGCGATCTGCGGTGCTTCGGCGGCGCTGGCGCTGGCTGCTGCACTGCCCAGCCACCCGCAGAAGGAGCGGGCCACGCTGTTCACGGTGATCGGCGTGTCGGCGCTGTCGACCCTGGCGATGATCCTCTACCCGATGATCGCCAATGCCTTGGGCCTGTCGCCGCAAGCCGCCGGCGTGTTCCTCGGCGCCACCATCCATGATGTGGCGCAGGTGGTGGGGGCGGGCTACAGCATGTCCACCGAAACCGGCGATACCGCCACCGTGGTCAAGCTGATGCGCGTGGCCATGCTGGTGCCGGTGATCGTCGTCGCGGCCATGATCGCCCGTCGCCAGGGTATCGACAGTACCGGCAAGCGCCCGCCGTTGCTGCCATGGTTCGCGGTCGGCTTCCTGATCCTTGCCTGCGTCAACAGCACCGGCTGGGTGCCGCTGGCTGTGCAGGGCAGTATCAACGAACTGTCGCGTGGGTGCCTGGTGGTATCGATCGCAGCCCTGGGCATGAAAACCCAGCTCAAGGAGCTGGCCGCCGTAGGCATCAAGCCGATTTTGCTGATGGTGGGCGAGACGGTGTTCCTGGTGCTGCTGGTGCTGGGCCTGATGCACGTCGGCATGTAGCCCAGAGGCCCAGGGCCGTCAGCGTGCGCTGGTGGTTGCCTGGGCGGCGCTGCGGTTGCGTCTGGTTTGTGTGTGCGGCTCATGCTGCGCACGCCAGGTGGCTGGCGGCTGGCCGAACTGGCTGATGAACCAGCGGGTGAACGAGCTGTGCATGGAATAACCGAGCATGTCGGCGATGCGCCCCAGCGAATAGCCAGGGCTTTCCAGATAGCGCACCACCAGGTCGCGGCGTACGCCATTGACCAGCTCGCTGAAGGTCGCGCCTTCTTCTTCCAGGCGCCGCTGCAAGGTGCGCACGTTCATGCCCTGGGTTTGCGCGATGTGCTCGATGGTGGCGCGGCCCATGGGCATCAGCAGGAAGATCGCCTTGCGCACTTCCAGCGTGAGCGATGGCAGGTTTTCGTCCTGCAGCAACCCCACATAACGTTGCGCCAGCCGCGCCATGCCTTCGTTGGCCTGGGGGTTGGCGGTGTCCAGGTCGGCCGCCGAGCAGACGATGCCATTGAAGTCGGTGTTGAACTCCAGCTTGCAGCCGAAGATGCGCCGGTGGATGGCCAGGTCAGCGGGGGCGGCGTGGGTGAAGTTGGCGCTGATCGGGTGCCAGTGCGAGCCCAGTAGCGCCGAGCAGAAGCGGTGCATCACGCCGATGGCCAGCTCGATGGCCTGGCGGCTGTGCATCGGCTGGTCGGTGATGACCTCCTGGCGGATGATCACCGTCTTGCCGATTTCCTCGATGTGGATGGCCAGTGCGTTGTTGAGCAGGTGGCGGTACTGCACGATCACCTGCAGGGCGTCACGCAGCGAGTGCTGATGGCTGATCAGCAGGCTGACCTGGCCAAAGTCCGACAACTGGCGCAGTTCGGCCATGCGCAGGCCGAAGGCTTCGCAGCCGCTCAGCCGCGCCGACTCCTCCAGCACGTTGATGGCGGCGGCCACCGGGATGCGTTGATCGGGGGTTTCCAGCAGCGATGCACTGAGGCCGGCCTGAGCCAGCAGGCCATGGCCGTTGAGGCCCAGATGGCGTGAAACTTCCAGGTAATTGGTGAGGGTTGCAGCACGGGCGAGCACGGTCATTTTATTGTTTTCCACGTGATCTTGATGAGCTTCCGCTGCGCTGGCGGGTGGTCTTTTATAGCGGTTGTGTCGTCAGATGCAAAGCCATTTCCGAGCAGCGGAGCCCGGGGCCGGGCGGCATAGCAGCCGTGTCATCAACTGAAAAGTTCGTGACGCGCAATGTAAAGCGGCTGGCAGGGCGACTCTTTACTCTGGCTTCAAGCAGTCGGCAATCGACCGAGTTGACCAGAGCAAGGGCCCTGACGTGGAAAAACTGCAAACCGCCGCAACCGTGCTGATCGTGCCTGGCTTGCGCGACCATGTACCCGAACATTGGCAAACCCTCCTGCAAGCGCGCCTGGGCAAGGTTCGCTCAGTACCACCGCTGCAAATCGACAAGCTCAGTTGCAGCGCCCGCGTCGAAGCGATCGAGCGCGAACTGGCCAGCATCGATGGCCCGGTGATCCTGGTCGCGCACAGCGCCGGTGTGCTGATGGTGGCGCACTGGGCCGCCCGCTATCAACGCCCGATCAAGGGCGCCTTGCTGGCCGCCCCACCGGACCTGGATACCGATTGGCCGGCCAGTTACCCCACCCCCGACACCCTGCGCGCCAACGGCTGGGCGCCGCTGCCAAGCGGCCGGCTGCCATTCCCGAGTCTGGCCGCGGCCAGCCGCAACGATCACCTGGCGGGCTTCGAAGCCGTCGCCCGCATGGCCGACGAGTGGGGCAGCGAGCTGGTCGATCTCGGCGCCGTTGGCCACCTCAACCCAGCCTCGGGCTTCGGCCCATGGCCACACGCCGAGGCCTTGATCCAGCAACTTGATCGCTAAACCGCGCGGGGCACGCGCACTCAGGGTCAGGCCGGCGCCCGATCGTTGCTGGCACCTTGCACATCCCAAGCAGAGATACCGCATGAACAACAATAAGAACGTTCTCTTCTGCCTTCACCGCCGCAATCTGTTGGCAACGCTGGTGCTGGTCGCCGGGGCGCCGGCTGCCCAGGCATTTCAGCTTGACCTCGCCGACCCTGACTGGAACGTGCGCTTCGACAACACCGCCAAGCTCAGCTACGGCCAGCGGGTCGAGGGCCAGAACGCCAAGGTCGCCCGCACCGCCAACCTCAACGACGGTGACAAGAACTTCAGCGTCGGCAGCGCGGTGACCCAGCGGGTCGACCTGCTGACCGAACTGGACGTGGTGTACCAGGGCAACATGGGTATGCGCGTCAGTGCTGCGAGCTGGTACGACCACGCTTATGACGACGTGGGCTCCAACTCCAACCCGTTTCCCGGCCAGGCGGGCAATGCCGGCAACCTGGTGCTGGCCCGCCCGGCCGGTGGCCTGCCGGCCGGCACTGTGCTGCAGGGCGGCCCGTCCAGGCGCCATGGCCTGAGCAATTACAGCGACCGGTACTACAACGGCCCGTCTGGCGAATTCCTCGATGCCTTCGTGTTCTACAGCACCGAAATCGGTGACGAGTCGATGCTGAGCGGCAAGCTCGGCTGGCACTCGGTGTACTGGGGCGAGACTTTGTTCAACGCCGCCAACGGCATCAACTATGGCCAGTCGGCACTGGACCTGGCCAAGCTGTACAACGTGCCCGGTACCGAAACCAAGGAACTGTTCCTGCCGCGCAAGCAACTGTCGCTGAGTTACACGATCACCCCGGAACTGACCCTGGCGGCCCAGTACTTTCTCGAATTCGAAAACTCGCGCCTGCCTGAAGGGGGCACCTACATGGGCGCCTACGACATGCTTGGCGACGGTGCCGACATTTTCTGGCTGCCGGTGCCCAACGCGGTCGGCGGTGCCGGTGCCTTCTATGGCGCACCCCGCGGGCATGACATCCGCCCGCACAACAGCGGCGACTTCGGTGTAATGGCCAAGTGGAGCCCGGACTGGCTCGACGGCACCCTGGGCTTCTACTACCGCAACACCTCCGACCCGACCCCCGCGGTGCTGATCAATGCCCCCAACCTGCACACGGGCAGCCTGGAAGGCACCCGCTACATGACGGCCTATGCCGACGATATCGATATCTACGGCATCAGCCTGGCCAAGAGCGTCGGCCCGGTGAGCGTGGGGCTGGACGTCAACTACCGCGAAAACATGCCGCTGATCAGCAACTTCACCACGATCAACGGGCCGCTGTACGAGGCGCTGGCTGGTACCGCAGGCGGCACCAACCTGATCGGCGAAGTGCCCGGCCACGGTGAAACCGGGCTGGCCCGCGGCAAGACCTTGCATGTGGTACTCAACGGCCTGGTGTCGTTCGGCGCCACGCCGTTGTGGAACGCGTCGTCGCTGGCCGTGGAAGGCGCCATGACCCATCTGGTCAGCGTCGACAAGGGCGAGCAGACCTTCAAGGGCGACGCCAGCTACGAAGGCGTCGACAAGGTCACCACCAACGCCTACACCCTGGCAGTCAACTTCACCCCGACCTGGTTCCAGGCGCTGCCAGGGGTCGATATCACACTGCCGCTGTCCTACAACGTTGGCCTCAAGGGCAACTCGGCCGTGCAGCTGGGCGGTAACGAAGACTCCGGCAGCTACTCGATCGGGATCGCCGCCGACGTTTACCAGAAGTACAAGTTCGACCTGAAGTACGTTGACTCCTTCGGCAAGTTCGATACCTGCGAAACCGGCACCGACAACAACACCCCGGGCACCAACGGGCGCTACCAGTGCATCCCCGGGCAGATCACTTCGCAGGCTGGGCTTGCACCGCTGCTGAAAGATCGCGGCATGGTCACGGCCTCGTTCAAGACCACCTTCTGAAGCTCCTAGTACAACAACAAGCGGAGAAACGCGATGAAGTATCTCAATAGCCTGCTGTCGGCCTCGCTTGCGGTCGTTATTGCCGGTAATGCCCATGCGGCCGCCCCGGCCCAGGACGTCGCCCGGCTGGGCAAGGACCTGACCATGGTCGGCGCCGACAAGGCCGCCAGTGCCGACGGCGCGATCCCGGCCTACCAGGGTGGCCTGAACACCCCGCCTGCCAGCTTCAAGCAGGGCGATACCCTGCGCCCGGACCCCTTCGCCTCGGAGAAACCGCTGCTGGTGATCGACGGCAAGAACGTCGACCAGTACAAGGATTCACTGACCGCTACCACCGTAGAGCTGGCCAAGCGCTTCCCGAGCTTCCACATCGATGTGTACCCGAGCCACCGCACTGCGGCGTTGCCCAAGGTGCTGCTCGACAACACCCTGAAAAATGCCGCCAATGCCAAGTCCCTGCAGGACGGCATGGCCATCGAAAATGTGCTGCCCGGCGTGCCGTTCCCGATCCCGCAGTCGGGCGCCGAGGCCATGTGGAACCACCTGCTGCGCTACCAGGGCGTGGCACAGAAGGCCAAGTATGACTCCTGGAACGTCGACTCCGCCGGCGTCGCGGCCCTGGCCACCACGGGCCTGGCGTACAACGCCTACCCGATCTACGAAGACTTGACCAAAGTCATCGAGCCCAAGGACATCTACTTCCAGACCAAGCTGTACTTCGAAGGCCCGGCACGCCGCGCCGGTGAGTCGATGATGCTCAAGGACGCCGCCAACCCGCTGGTACAAGAGCGCCGCGCCTGGCAGTACCTGCCTGGGCAGCGCCGGGTGAAGCTGGCGCCGAACCTGGCCTACGACACACCCAACCCAGGCACCGCAGGCTCCGGTACCTTCGACGATGTGTACGTGTTCAACGGTGCGCTGGACCGATACGACTGGCAACTGCTCGGCAAGAAAGAAATGTACGTGCCGTACAACACCTACAAGCTCACCTACATTCATGACCCGAAGTCCCTGACCACGCCGAACCACCTCTCGCCCGACCAGGTGCGCTGGGAAAAACACCGTGTCTGGGTAGTGGAAGGCACTCTCAAGGGCAATGCCCGCCACATCTATGCCAAGCGCCGCTTCTACCTCGACGAGGACAGCTGGTTCGCGCTGGCTTCTGACCAGTACGACGCCCGTGGCCAGTTGTATCGCGGCTCGTTCAGCTTCTTCACCCAGAGCTACGACGTGCAGATTCCCAACAACAACCCGCACGTGGTCTACGACCTGGTCGGTGGCACCTACAACGTCAACGGCCTGATCGGCCCGCACGGCGGTATCGAGTACATCGCCCCTCTGTCCAAGGCGCAGTGGTCGCCGGAAGCCCTGGCCGGCGCGGGCATTCGCTGATCCCGACGACCCGTCTGGCGGCGGCCCGCACGTGGCCGCCGTCAGGTTTTGCAGAGGATGTGGCATGGCTTCTTTGAACAAATATGCACCGTGGGCGTTGGCAATCACGCTCGCCCTGGGCGGCAGCTGCGGTGTTGCCCAGGCGGCCTATGTCGATGTGCTGGATCTGCCGGCCGAGCCTAGCGCGCTGGTGGTGCACAGCGCCCTGCGCGACGTGGTGCGGGCCGGTGAGCGGCTGGTCGCAGTGGGGCCCCGTGGGCACATCGTGTATTCCGACAACCAGGGCCAGGACTGGCGCCAGGCGAGTGTGCCGGTGAGCGCCGACCTCAATGCCCTGACGTTTCCAACCCCCCAGGAGGGTTGGGCGGCAGGCAACGATGGCGTGGTGCTGCACAGCCGTGACGGCGGTATGAACTGGGCCGTGCAGCTCGATGGCCGGAGGATCGGTGCACTGGTCACGGCCCATTACCAGGCCTTGGCGCAGGCCCACCCCGACGATGCGCAATGGCCGCAGTTCGCCGCCGAAGGCCAGCGCCTGGAGCAAGAAGGCGCCGACAAGCCGTTTCTGGGTGTGTGGTTCACCGACGCCCGGCACGGCTACGTAGTGGGTGTGTTCAACCTGATCTTGCGCACCGACGATGGCGGCGAAAACTGGGTGCCGATGCAGGACCGCACCGACAACCCGCAAGGCCTGCATCTCAATGCCATCCGGGCGGTCGGCGATGACCTTTACGTGGCCGGCGAACAGGGCCTGCTGCTCAAGTGGAACACCGGGCAGCAGCGCTTCGTCGCCCTGCCTGGCCCTTACCAGGGCACCTGGTTCGGCATTCTCGGCAAGCCCGGCGAAGTGCTTGCCTACGGCCTGCGTGGCCATGTGGCACGTAGCGTCGACGGCGGCCAGAGCTGGATCAAGGTGGACACCGGGCTGGGCCAGAGCATCACCGCCGCCAGCCTCGACAGCCAGGGTGACTACTGGCTGTTCAGCCAGACCGGGCATGTGCTGCGCAGCCACGACGGCGGCCAGAGCTTCGCCCTGCAACCGCAGGTGCCAATGGCACCCGTGGCGGCTGCCCTGCAGACCCGCGGCAACGGCACCGTGCTGGTAGGTGAGCGCGGCGTGCGCGTGCTGCCAGCCCGCTAAGACCCACAAGTATTCCAAGAGAGCCTCGTGATGGCCAACATCAAGCAAGACACCATGCCGGTGATCCGCGACCTGCGGGATTTCGATCCACGTTCCGGCAACCTGCTCGAACGCATGATCTTCAACTATCGCCCGCTGTTCATGCTGTTCATGGTGCTGGCCACGCTGGTGCTCGGCTATGTGGCTGTCACCCGCCTGGAACTGCGGCCCAGCTTCGAAAAAATGATCCCGCAGAGCCAGCCCTACATCCAGAACTACCTGGACAACCGCAAGTCGCTGCGCGGCCTGGGCAACTCGGTGCGGGTGGTGGTGGAGAACACCCAGGGCGATATCTTCGACCCCGAATACCTGGACGTGCTGAAAAAGATCAACGACGAGCTGTTCCTTGCCCAGGGCGTCGACCGTGCCTGGATGAAGTCGTTGTGGAGCCCTGGTGTGCGCTGGACCGAGGTCACGGAAGAGGGCTTCCAGGGTGGCGCGGTGATGCCCGATGACTACCAGGGCAAACCGGCCGACATCGAGCAGCTGCGCCAGAACATCAACCGTGCCGGTATTGTCGGCAGCCTGGTGGCGAGCGACTTCAAGTCCAGCATGCTGGTGGTGCCGCTGCTCGACCACGACCTGGCCACCGGGCGCGGTATCGACTACCGGCAGTTCTCGCAGATGCTCGAACAGCAGTTGCGCGACACGTACGAATACGGCGGTGACAGCAAGGCGCGCGCGTCTGGCAAGGAAGGCGAGGGCAAGTACAAGGTGCGGGTCATCGGGTTTGCCAAGCTGATGGGCGACCTGATCGACGGCCTGATCCAGGTGATGATGTTCTTCGCCCTGGCGGTGGTCACCTCCCTGGTGATCATCTTCCTGTACACCCGCTGCGTGCGCAGTACCCTCTTGGTGGTGTTCTGCTCCCTGGCGGCGGTGGTGTGGCAGTTGGGCATTGTCGGTTGGCTGGGCTATGCCATCGACCCATACTCGATCCTGGTGCCGTTCCTGATCTTCGCCATCGGGGTGTCGCACGCGGCGCAGAAGATGAACGGCATCATGCAGGACATCGGCCGTGGCACCCACAAGCTGGTGGCGGCGCGCTATACCTTCCGCCGCCTGTTCGTGGCCGGGGTTACGGCGCTGCTGGCGGACGCCGTGGGCTTTGCCGTGCTGATGCTGATCGACATTCCGGTGATCAAGGACCTGGCGATCACCGCCAGCATCGGCGTGGCGGTATTGATCTTCACTTCGCTGCTGTTGATTCCGGTGTCGCTTTCTTACGTTGGCGTTGGCCGCAAGGCGTCGGAGCGTGCCTTGCGTATCGACCAGCGCGCCGCCGAGCACCGGGGCTTTGGCAAGCTGTGGGATGCCCTCGACCGCTTTACCACGCGCAAGTGGGCCACCGGCGCGGTGCTGGTGGCCACATTGCTGGGCCTGGGCGGGTTCTGGGTGAGCCTGCAGCTGAAGATCGGCGACCTCGACAGCGGCGCGCCGGAGCTGCGCGCCGATTCGCGCTACAACCGCGACAACGCCTACATCACCAGCCACTACGCGCTGTCCAGCGACCTGTTCGCGGTGATGATCAAGACCCCGCCGGAAGGCTGCCTGAGCTACAAGACGCTGATCCTTGCCGATCGCCTGGCCTGGCAGTTGCAGCAGTACCCCGGGGTGCAGACCACAGTGTCGCTGGTCAACGCCGTGCGCCAGATCACCGCAGGCTCCTTCGAAGGCAACCCGAAGATGAGCAGCCTGCAGCGCAACCAGGACATGCTCAACTACGCCGCCCAGCAGGCCTCGGTCAACGCCCCGGAGCTGTTCAACACCGATTGCTCGATGATGCCGGTGATCGCCTACCTCAAGGACCACAAGGCCCAGACCCTGGACGACGTGGTGGCCATCGCCGACCGCTTCGCCCGCGAAAACAGCAGCCCCGACCGGCAGTTTCTGCTGGCCGCCGGCAGCGCCGGTATCGAAGCTGCCACCAACATCGTGGTGCGCGAAGCCAACCGCACCATGCTGCTGTTTGTCTACCTGGCTGTCACGCTGTTCTGTCTGATCACCTTCCGCAGCTGGCGCGCGACCTTGGTGGCGCTGTTGCCTCTGGTGCTGACTTCAGTACTGTGCGAAGCGCTGATGGTGGCCATGGGCATTGGCGTGAAAGTAGCCACCTTGCCGGTGATCGCCCTGGGCGTCGGCATCGGCGTGGACTACGCGCTGTACCTGCTCAGTGTGCAGCTGCACTACCAGCGGCAGGGCCGCACCCTGGGCGAGGCCTACCAGAACGCCGTGGCCTTCACCGGCCGGGTGGTCGGGCTGGTGGGTATCACCCTGGCCGCCGGCGTGGTCGCCTGGGCGTGGTCGCCGATCAAGTTCCAGGCCGACATGGGCATCCTGCTGACCTTCATGTTCCTCTGGAACATGCTCGGCGCACTGCTGCTGATCCCGGCCCTGTCGCACTTCCTGCTGCCGGACAAGCGCTTTGTCGCAGCGGCCCCCGCGCATTGCGAAGCCGCACCTGCGCCTCGTGACAGTGCCCCGGTACCACGCGCGCAAGCGCGGGTGCAGGCGTAGTCAGCTCTTAGTCGATTCGAACATGGAAACTGGAACCAACGTCATGGCCAAGACAAAAATAATGCCGCCGGCAGCCGGCGCCTATGCCTACCCCTTGCTGATCAAACGCCTGCTGATGTCGGGTGTGCGGCACCAGCCGGACCAGCAGATCGTCTACGCCGACACGCTGCGCTACAGCTACCGCGAGCTCGAGCAGCGGGTGCGGCGCCTGGCCAACGTGCTGCGCGCGGCCGGCGTGCAGGCCGGTGACACCGTTGCGCTGCTGGACTGGGACAGCCACCGTTCGCTGGAATGCTTCTTCGCCGTGCCGATGATTGGCGCGGTGCTGCACACAGTGAACATTCGCCTGTCGCCGGAGCAGGTGGCCTACACCATGAACCACGCAGGGGATGACCTGGTGCTGGTGCATGACGACTTCGTGCCGCTGCTGGAGCAGCTGCACGGCCAGCTGGGCACGGTCAAAGGCTACCTGCAACTGACGGACGGGGAGGCTGCGGCCACGTCGCTGCCGGTGCTCGGCGAGTACGAAGCGCTGCTGGATGCAGCCAGCGCCGAGGCCGATTTCGAGGACTTCGACGAGCAGTCGGTAGCCACGCTGTTCTACACCACCGGCACCACCGGCAACCCCAAGGGGGTGTACTTCTCGCACCGCCAGCTGGTGCTGCACACCCTTAACCAGTTAGGCACCTTCGCCGCCTACGACGGCCAGCCTTTGCTGCGCTCCAGCGACGTGTACATGCCGATCACCCCGATGTTCCATGTGCACGCCTGGGGCGTGCCCTACACGGCCACGATGCTGGGCATCAAGCAGGTGTATCCGGGCCGCTACGAGCCGGACAAGCTGGTGCGCCTGTACCGCGATGAGGGGGTGACGTTCTCCCACTGCGTACCCACTTTGCTGCAGATGATGCTCGACAGCGAGCAAGGCCGGCACACCGATTTCAGCCGCTGGAAGATCCTGCTCGGTGGCAGCGCGCTTACCCACGGCCTGGCGCGCCAGGCCAGCGAGCGCGGCATGCTGATCTTCAGCGGTTACGGCATGTCGGAAACCTGCCCGCTGCTGACCCTGACCCACCTGCGCGACGAAGACCTGACCTTGCCCATGGGCGAGCAGGTGGCGCAGCGGATCAAGACTGGCGCCCCGGTGGCGATGGTCGATCTGCGCATCGTCGATGCGGCGGGCGTCGAGGTGGCCCACGACGGTGAGTCGCTGGGCGAGATCGTGGTGCGTTCGCCGTGGCTGACCCAGGGGTACCTGCACGAGCCGGAAAAGGGTGCCGAACTGTGGCAGGACGGTTGGCTGCACACCGGCGACATGGGCTCGATCGACCGCCACGGGGTGCTGGAGATCAAGGACCGCATCAAGGACGTGATCAAGACCGGCGGTGAGTGGATCAGCTCGCTGGCGCTGGAAAACCTGATCAGTCAGCACGCGGCGGTCAATGCCGTGGCGGTGGTGGGCATTCCCGACGAGCACTGGGGCGAGCGGCCGATTGCGCTGGTGGTGTGCATGCCGGGTGACAGCCTCGACCAGGTCGGGCTCGAAGCGCACCTGAAGCAGTTTGTCGACAGTGGCCAGATCAACAAGTGGGCGATTCCGCGCCAGGTGCACTTCGTGGCGGACATACCCAAGACCAGTGTCGGCAAGATCAACAAGAAGCTGATCCGCGAGATGCATTGCTGAAACCCGATAGCCGTCGGTCTGTACCGACACTTTTCCAATAATCACAATATAAGGAACACCCCCATGAACTTCCTTGATGGCCACCTGTTCACCGAGAACCAGCAGCCGTTGATCATCACCGCAGCGCCCTACGCGCCTTCCTGGGTGCCGTCCGACTTCCCCGAGGACATTCCGGTGACCATGGCCGAGCAGGTACAGAAGGCCGTGGATTGCTACAACGCCGGTGCCACGGTACTCCACCTGCATGTGCGCGAGCTGGATGGCAAGGGCTCCAAGCGCCTGTCCAAGTTCAACGAGTTGATTGCCGGTGTGCGTGAAGCGGTACCGGAAATGATCATCCAGGTGGGTGGCTCGATCAGCTTTGCCCCTGAGACCGAAGGCGCTGCGGCCAAGTGGCTGAGCGACGATACCCGCCACATGCTGGCCGAGCTCGACCCCAAGCCCGATCAGGTCACGGTGACGGTCAACACCTCGCAGATGAACGTGGTCGAGCACTGGGGCTACCAGGATGTGCGCGGGACTTCGATGGAAGACCCGGCCGTGTATGAGGCCTACAAGGAAATGACCGTGCCCGCGCAGCCCGGCTGGGTCGAGGAGCACGTGCGCCGCCTGAGCGCCGCCGGTATCCAGAGTGCCTTCCAGTGCTACAACCTGAACAGTTTCGAGTCGGTCGAGCGCCTGATGCGTCGTGGCATCTACAAAGGCCCGCTGGTGATGAACTGGGTGGCCATCGGCGGCGGCATGGACGTACCGAACATCTACAGCCTGGCCAACATCGTGCGGGCCGTGCCGGACGGCGCCGTGCTCACCGTGGAAAGCTCGATGCGCAACGTGCTGCCGATCAACATGATAGGCATCGCCATGGGCCTGCACGTGCGCTGTGGCATCGAGGACAACCTGTGGAACCAGGCGCAGACCGAGAAGATGTCCACCGTGCAGCAGATCGAACAGCTGGTGCGCATTTCGCGCGAGTTCGGTCGGCCGATCGCCACCGCCAAAGAGGCTCGTGAAATCAGCAAGATCGGCGTGTTCTACGACACCGTCGAAGAGAGCCTGCAGGCCAATGGTTTCGCGCCAAACCGCAACGGTGGCCAGCAGGGCTTCTTGCGCAAGACGGCTGAAACCGCTGACGGCAACTGAGTATTGGTTGAAGAGAGGTTTTGCGCTGGCTGAAGCTGTGCTCCAAGGATTGGAGCCAGCTGCTCGGCAACCTCAAAAACTCAACCACAGTGCCAGGGCCGCCAAGGTCGCCAGCAGCACTGGCACGGTCAGCAGTACGCCGACCTTGAAGTAATACCCCCAGCCGATCACCACCCCTTTACGCGCCAGCACATGCAGCCACAGCAACGTGGCCAGGCTGCCGATCGGGGTGATCTTCGGCCCCAGGTCGCAGCCGATGACATTGGCGTAGATCATCGCCTCGCGCACCACGCCCTGGGCTTCGCTGGCATGGATGGACAAGGCGCCGATCAGCACACTGGGCAGGTTGTTCATCAGCGACGAGAGCAGCGCCGCAATCAGCCCGGTGCCCAGCGTAGCCGCCCAAAGCCCATGCCCGGCGAGCCAGTCCAGTACCCCGGCAAGGGCGTCAGTCAGGCCGGCATTGCGCAGCCCGTACACCACCAGGTACATCCCCAGCGAGAACACCACGATCTGCCACGGTGCTTCGCGCAGCACGCGGCGGGTTGAAATCACGTGGCCGCGGGCGGCCACGGCAAACAGCACGGCGGCGCAGGCCGAGGCCACCGCGCTGACCGGGATGCCCAGCGGCTCCAGCACGAACAGCGCGGCCAGCAACACCACCAGTACCACCCAGCCCGCACGGAACGTGGCGCGATCGCGCACTGCCAGGGCAGGCAACTGCAGGTCGTCGGTGGCGTACCGCAACGGGATGTCACGGCGAAAATACAGCCACAGCACCAGCAGCGTGGCCGCTACCGCCACCAGGTTCACCGGCACCATCACGGCGGCGTAGGCGTTGAAGCCGAGCCCGAAGTAGTCCGCCGACACGATGTTTACCAGGTTCGATACCACCAATGGCAGGCTTGCGGTGTCGGCGATAAAACCGGCGCCCATCACGAAGGCCAGGGTTGCCGTGGGGGAAAAGCGCAGCGCCAGCAGCATCGACATGACGATGGGGGTAAGGATCAGTGCTGCGCCATCGTTGGCGAACAGCGCGGATACCGCTGCCCCCAGCAGCACCATGAAGGCAAACAGGCGACGCCCGTCGCCTCGGGCCCAACGCGCCACATGCAGCGCCGTCCAGGCGAAGAAACCGGCTTCGTCCAGCAACAGGCTGATGACGATCAGGGCGATGAAGGTGGCGGTGGCGTTCCAGATGATTGCCCAGACGGTGGGGATATCGTGCAGTGACACCACACCGCACAGCAGGGCCAGAAGCGCACCGAAGGTGGCGCTCCAGCCGACGCCGAGGCCTTTGGGTTGCCAGATGACCAGGGTCAGGGTGAACAGGAAAATCAGCGTGGCTGGGAGCATGAACAGATGGCTCGGGTTAGAGGAAGGCAATTGTAGCCAGTGCAGAAGCCAATTACTCCAGCATGACCAGGATTCTGTGTGAGCGGGAATACGGCGCTCTACCGCGCGCTTCAGCAAAGTTCGGTTACAAACATGTAAACTTCGTAAATACGATTTACTCTCATTTGCGATTCCATATATTTACCACCCCTGTTGGCCACCAGACTGTGTTTGCGAGGCCGGTGGGCGAGAGCTCCCGGTTTCCGACAGGGATGTGCCGTTTCGCTCATGAATCGCAGGAGATGTACCCATGCAGTGCAGAACTTCACCCAACAGCCTGGCCTTGGCGTTCGTTGCGCTGGCGTCACCGGCCATGGTGGCCACCGCGGCCCAGGCTGAAGAGCAGCGCACGGGTGAGGTGGTGGAAGTGCCGGTTGCCGACAACGCGCTGGTGATTCAGGACACCCTGATCACCGCCGAGCGCGAGGCGCGTCAGGCCTTGGGTTCGTCGATCATCACCGCCGACGACATCAAGCGCCACCCGCCATCCAATGACCTGTCCGATATCATCCGCCGTGAGCCCGGCGTCAACCTGACCGGCAACAGCGCCAGCGGCGCACGCGGCAACAACCGCCAGATCGACCTGCGCGGCATGGGCCCGGAAAACACCCTGATCCTCATCGATGGCAAGCCCTCCAGCGCCCGCAACGCGGTGCGTTATGGCTGGAACGGTGACCGTGATACCCGGGGTGAAACCAACTGGGTGCCCGCCGAGGCAGTCGAGCGTATCGAGATCCTGCGTGGCCCAGCCGCCGCTCGCTACGGCTCCGGCGCCATGGGCGGGGTGGTGAATATCATCACCAAACGCCCCACCGACGAGCTCAAGGGCAGCGTCAGCCTGTTCACCCAGTTGCCGGAAGACAGTGCCGAGGGTGCCAGCCGCCGCGCCAACTTCAACCTCGGTGGCGGCCTCACCGATAACCTTGGTTTCCGGCTGTTCGGCGGCCTGGCCAAGACTGACGCTGACGACCTAGATATCAACGCCAGCCACGCCAACAGCGCACTGGTTGCCGGCCGTGAGGGTGTGCGCAACAAGGACATCAACGGCCTGCTCAGCTGGAAGCTGAACGATGAGCACCGCTTCGAAGCCAGTGCAGGCTACAGCCGGCAGGGCAATATCTATGCTGGCGACACCATGAACAGCAACGGCGGCAGCGACGTCGCACTGATTTCCAGCCTGTATGGCCACGAAACCAACGTCATGCAGCGCAGCACCTACGACCTGACCCACCTGGGCGACTTCACCTGGGGTACCAGCAAGACCACGCTGGCCTACGAATACGTGCGCAACTGGCGCCTCAACGAGGGTTTGGCCGGTGGCCCGGAAGGGGCGATCAACGACAGCGGCGCGGCGATGTCACGGTTGCGCAACACGCGCTTGAACAGTGAGGTCAACTTGCCGTTCGCCCTGGGCAGCACCGAGCATGTGCTGACCCTGGGGGGCGAGTACCTGTACGAGTCGCTCAACGACCAGGGCTCGTTCCGTCCGCAGAGCTTCGACCCGAGTGGCTCGGGCAATGACGCGATCAGCGGTTTCGACCGCAGCGAGTCGAAGATGACCGCCAAAAGCTACGCGTTGTTCGTCGAGGACAATATCGTCATCGGCGACACGACGGTGACGCCTGGCTTGCGTTTTGACCATCACGAGATGTTTGGCGACAACTTCAGCCCCAGCCTGAACCTGTCGCACAAGCTCACCGAGGCGCTGTCGGTCAAAGGCGGCATTGCTCGCGCCTACAAGGTGCCAAACCTGTACCAGTCCAACCCCAATTACCTGCTGTACAGCCGCGGTAACGGCTGCAGTGTGGAGCAGACCAACTCCGGTGGTTGCTACCTGCAGGGTAACGCCGACCTCAAGCCGGAAATCAGCGTCAACAAGGAGATTGGCCTGCTGTATGACCGCGGCACCTGGCGTACCAGCGCCACCTACTTCCGCAATGACTACAAGAACAAGATCATCGGCGGTACCGATGTGCTCTATGCCATCAACAGCGGTCGCCGCGTGACCCAGTGGGAAAACGCAGGCAAGGCGCGGGTGGAAGGTATCGAAGGCAACTTCTTCATCGAGCTGACGCCGACCCTGGACTGGAACACCAACCTGACCTGGATGCTCGACAACGACAATCGCGAGACTGGCGAACCGCTGTCAGTGATCCCGGAATATACCGTCAACACCACCTTGGACTGGCGCGCCACCGAGCAGCTGTCGTTCCAGGTGGCGGGTACTTACTTCGGTAAACAGAAGTCGCCGACCTACAACTACCGCACCCAGCAAGACTACGACCAGGCCGCGCAGCAGGACGTCGAGGCCTATGGCCTGGTGGACGTGAGCGCGGGGTACAAGTTCAACGCCAACTACGACGTGCGGGTGGGCGTGAACAACGTGTTCGACAAGCAGATCCTGCGTGGCGGCAACGCCAGCAGTTCGGGGGCCAACACGTATAACCAGCCGGGCAGGGCGGTGTTTGCTGCGCTGAATATCAACTTCTGATCCAAGGGGCCGCTATGCGGCCCAATCGCCGGCAAGCCAGCTCCCACAGGTCCCGCACAGCCCCTGAACCCTGTGCGGCACCTGTGGGAGCTGGCTTGCCGGCGATTGGGCTGCGCAGCAGCCCTGGCCTCATCGCCGGACCTCAAGGAACCCTCCGATGATCAAAGCCCCTGCCTGGCTACAACTACTCTCCCGCAGCGCCGCCGCGTTGCTCGGCGGCTACGCCCTCAGCTACGCCGCCAGTGCCTGCCTGGCCCGCATCCTGCCGCTATCTGCGGCCGATGCGGTCATTGTCGCGACCCTGCCGGCGTTCATTTTTTACACCGTCGCCATCCTCTGGGCCTTCGCCTGCCGTGATGCCCTGCGCGCCTGGGCGCCACTGGCACTGGCTGCGCCCCTTGCCCTGATCGGTTTCTGGCCGCAGGTAATGGAGCGGCTGGCATGAAGAACACTTTCACCCAATCGATGGCCTGGCTGCACACCTGGGCCGGGCTGATCTTCGGCTGGCTGTTGTTCGCTATCTTCGTCACCGGCACCCTGGCGGTGTTCGACAAGGAGCTCAACCACTGGATGCAGCCGGAAATCCCGGCCACCCAGGTGTCCCAGGCCGACGCTGCCCGGCGCGCTATCAACTACCTGCAGGCCCATGAACCACAGGCTGGCAACTGGGGTATCAGCCTGCCGAGCGAGCGCGCGCCAGGGCTGCGCGTTTCTACCGGCGAGCGCCGCCACGGCGGTGGCGTGCAGCTGGACCCGCGCTCCGGCGAGGCCATCGAGGTGCGCGACAGTGTCGGTGGCAACTTCTTCTTCCGCTTCCACTTCACCCTCGACCTGCCACGCAACTGGGGTATTTTCGTGGTCGGTGCGCTGGCGCTGGTGATGCTTGCGGCACTGGTGACCGGCATCGTCATCCACAAGAAGATCTTCAAGGAATTCTTCACCTTCCGGCCGAACAAGGGCCAGCGCTCGTGGCTGGATTTCCACAACGCCAGTGCGGTGCTGTTGCTGCCGTTCCACCTGATGATCACCTACACCGGCCTGGTGATCTTCATGCTCATCTACATCCCCGCCGGGGTCGATGCGCTCTTTGCCGGCGACGCACGCGCCTACTTCCAGGCCCAAGGCAATGCTCGCGTGGAACAGCCCCGTGGCCTGGCCAGGCAGCCGGCCGCGCTGGTGGACGTAGCTCCGCTGCTGGCCCAGGCCGAGGCCCGGCTGGGGCCGATTGGCGGCTTGAATATCCGCAACCCGAACACGGCGGCGGCGCGCGTCGAAATCCGCCCCGAACTGGGCAACCGCATCGCGCTGGCCAAGGGGCAGGCCATGGTCTTCGATGGCGTCAGCGGGCAATTGCTCAGCGACGTGCCTGAGTGGCGCGCGGTGCCTTTGACCCAGCGGGTCATGGTTGGCCTGCACTTCGCGCAGTTCGGCGGCTATCCGATGCGTTGGCTGTACTTCGTGTGCGGGCTGGTCAGCTGCCTGATGATCGCCAGCGGCCTGGTGCTGTTCTGCGTGAAGCGCGGGCGCAAGTATGCCAGCGCCACTGCCAATACTTCGGCACGGCGCTGGTACCGGGTGGCCGAGGTGTGCAACGTGGGCTTCATCAGCGGTTTGCTGCTGGCGTGCGTCGGGCTGCTGTGGGCCAGCCGCTTGTTGCCGGTGGAACTGGCGCAGCGGGAGAGCTGGGAAGTACGTGCGTTCTTTGGTGTATGGCTGCTGGCGCTGTTGCATGCGGGTGTCAGGCCGGCACGCCGGGCATGGGCCGAGCAACTGTTGCTGACGGCGTTGCTGTGCATCGGCCTGGTTGCGTTTGGCGGCCTCGAAGATGCCATGCGCCTGGGCGTAGCGGCCTGTGCCTTGGTACTGGGCGTGTTGGTTGGGCTGGTGGCCTGGCGGGTGCGGCAAGCACAACCGGTGCAGCAGAAGGCCCGGGCAGGGCGGCGACAGGAGGCCGAGGCATGATGATGTGGATTGCAGGCGCAGTGTTGTTCGCTTATGCCGGTATGCTCGGGCTGTGCCAGGGGCTGGAGCGGCATTACAAACAGGTGTGGAATCGCACCTGCCCGCGCGCGTGGAGGATCAGCCTGCGCAGTGCCGGTTGGTTGGCGTTGCTGGCGAGCCTGAAGCTATGTGCCCAGGCCTGGGGCTGGGCCATGGGGCCGGTGGCCTGGTTCGGCGTGCTGTCGCTGGCGGGGTTGGTGCTGGTGATGTTGTTGCCGTACTGGCCGCGGCTGGCGGTGGGATTGGTGGGGGCGCTGCCGGTGTGGGGTTTGGTGCAGGTGGTTACCCATCTATGAACTGAACGGGCCTGCAATGTATACGCGTTTGTGCAGGCGGCGACATTGTTGCAGCCAAAATCCTCGCAGCATGCTAAACCATTGGCCCCTGCCCGCTGCGAGAGAGCCCCGGTGAAAGCCGTCCGCCTGACCCTGATCTGCCATGCTCTGACCCAGGCCCAGAAGACTGGGCGCCTGCACCGTGCAGATGACGGCATCTTGCCGTTGACCCAACACCCCGACGCCATCGTGCCCGGCATGCAGGTGCTGACTGCGCCAGAGCGGCGAGCCTGCGAGACGGCGGCGTGGTTGTCGGGGCTGGCGCAGAGCGAGCCGGCATTGGCCGATTGCGACCTGGGGCGTTGGCAGGGTTTGCCGTTGAAGCAGTTGCAATCTGAACAACCGCAGGCGTTGGCAGACTGGCTGCAGGACCCGGCCAGTGCGGTCCATGGTGGGGAGTCGTTTGCTGCGCTATGCCAGCGTGTGGCCACCTGGCTGGCGGCTTTCGACACGCCGGGTGAGTGGCTGGCGGTGACTCACCCGATGGTCATGCGCGCCGTGCTGGTACAGGTGCTGGGGTGCCCGATGCAGGCCAGCCAGCGTATCGACGTGCTGCCGCTTTCGCGCCTTGAGCTGAGCTTTACCGGGCAGTGGCGCCTGCGCCTGGGCTGAAGGTCAGAACGCCAGCTTGTAGCCGATCAGCAGCAGCATCGCCGCCAGGCATGGACGCAGCACGCGGTCGGAGATCCGTCCGGTGAGGTGGCTGCCCAGGTAAATGCCCGGCAGCGAGCCCAGCAGCAGGTAACCCAGCAACGACCAGTCCATGTTGCCCATGCCGGCGTGGCCCAGGCCTGCTACCAGGGTGAGCGGCACGGCGTGAGCGATTTCGGTACCGACCAGGCGGCGCGTGACCAGAAACGGGTACAACAGGAACAGCGCCACCGTACCCAGTGCGCCAGCACCGATGGAGGTGAGGGTGACCATTACCCCCAGTACCACGCCAGTAAACACGGTAAGGGTGTTCAGGCTACGGTCGCTGAGGTGGTAGTGGTCACCGGCATGGCGGCTGGCGAAAGCCTGCAGGCGCGATTTGAACAGGATGGCCAGCGCGGTCAGGATCAGTACCACCGCCAGGCCCTGCTTGATGATGGCGTTGAGCGCCGAGGTGTCGGTGTGCAGGGTGTTGAGGAACCACAGCGTCAGCGCTGCGGCGGGCACGCTGCCCAGGCTGAGCAGCCCGGTGATCTTCCAGTCGATGTTCTTGTGGCGCGCATGCACCCAGACGCCACTGGCCTTGGTGATTGCCGCATAGAGCAGGTCGGTACCGACGGCCGTCGCCGGGCTGATGCCAAACCACAACAGGATCGGGGTCATCAGCGAGCCGCCACCGACGCCGGTCATGCCGACGATGAAACCCACGACCAGGCCCGCAATGGTGAAACCGAAAGAACCTACATCCATACGCTACTCGACTGCCCATCTTTGCCCGTTATCGGATGCAGCCAGCATATAGATTTTTTTATAGCCAAATAGACTTGTTCGTTATTAGGTTATAACCGGGCGCCTTCAGCGATCGGTCATCACCACCATCACATGCGCGTCCCCGCCATCCTCGCTTTCCGACAGGTAGATGTGCCCCACCTGGCTGTCGAAGTACGCGGTTTCCTGCGGCCCGATGCTCACAGCTTCACCGGTTTCGAACTCGATGCGCACGCGCCCGCTCAGCACCAGGGCGAACTCTTGCCCGGGGTGGCGGATAAAGTCGTCGAACTGGCCCCGTTCGCGGGCGATGATGCGGGCATAGGCCGGGGTCATGCGCCGCTCGGGGAAGTCGCCAGCAATGGGGTGGTAGTCGTAGGTGCCGGTGGAGTACCCCGCCGCTGCAGGTAGCGAGTCGACCACCACGGTCACCGGCACCGGGGTGGTGACCGTACCGCCGGCGCGAAACAACTGGGCAATGTCGACATTCAACGCCCGTGCGGCGGCAGCCAGCTTCTCGTAGCTGACCGAGACTTGTGCCAGCTCCATCTTCGACAGGGTGGACACCGGTACGCCACTGGCTTCGGACAATTGCTTGAGTGTCATCTGGCGCGCCTTGCGCACCTGGCGCAGGCGCTGGCCGACTACAGTGCGGTCAAGCAGGGGTAGGGCAGCGGGCATTCAGGGCTCTCGGCATACGGCGTGGGTCGGGCATCTTACCTTGGACACTTGCGTATTTCTAAATTCTCATATATTAGAATTCTCATAAATGATAATTAGCCTGGCAGGAGCGTGCATGACCCCAACCTACGACACCCTGATCATCGGTGCCGGCATTGCCGGTGCGTCGTTGGGCTATCGCCTGGCGGGCCAGCAGCGCGTACTGCTGCTCGAGCGCGAATCACAGCCTGGTTACCACTCCACCGGGCGCTCGGCGGCCATGTTCATGGAGGCCTACGGCACCGCGCAGATTCAGGCACTGACCCGCGCCAGCCGGGCCTTTTACGAAACGCCGCCCCAAGGCTTCTGTGAGCATCCGCTGCTGGAACCGCGCGGCTGCCTGTACGTGGCCAGCGTGGAGCAGCGCGAGCTGCTTGAGCAGACCCATGCGCAGAACCTGGCCAATGGCACCGAAGTCCGCCTGCTTGACCGTGACGCCGCCCTGGCCCTGGTGCCCAGCCTGCGTGGCGAAGCCCTGGCCGGCGCAGTGCTTGAACCGGGTGCCATGGACCTGGATGTTCACGCCTTGCACCAAGGCTTCTTGCGCGGTTTACGCGCCGCCGGCGGAGAGCTGCGCTGCAACGCCGAGCTTGTCCAGGCCTCGTACCTGGACGGGCTGTGGCAGGTGGAGCTGGGTGACGGCAGCCGGGTGCAGGCCCGTCAGTTGGTGAACGCTGCTGGCGCCTGGGCTGACCGCGTGGCCGAGCAGTGCGGCGTGGCGCGCATCGGCCTGCAACCTTGCCGGCGCAGTGCGTTCACCTTCCCCGGCCCGGCAGACCAGGACTTCGCCCGCTGGCCGGCAGTGATCGGCGTCGACGAAAGCTTCTACTTCAAACCCGACGCCGGCCAGTTGCTGGGGTCGCCAGCCAATGCCGACCCGGTGGAACCCCAGGACGCCGCGCCCGAAGAGCTCGACGTCGCCTTGGGCATCTACAACATCGAAGCCATGACCACCTTGGCGATCCGACGCCCCAGCCACACCTGGGCCGGGCTGCGCTCGTTCGTTGCCGACGGTGACCTGGTGATCGGTTTCGATGCGCACGCCCCCGCGTTTTTCTGGCTGGCGGCGCAAGGTGGCTATGGCATCCAGTCCGCAGCCGGCGCCTCGCGCCTGGCCGCCGACTTGCTGCTTGGCCAACACCTGTGCCCTAGTCTTGTCAGCCAGGGCGTGGCGCCCGAGCGCCTGTCCCCGGCCCGTTTCCAGCAATCCTGAAAGGAGCATCTCATGAGCAATGACATCCAGCGTTTCCCCAGCAGCCTGCCGTTTCCGTTTTCCCGTGCGGTGAAAGCGGGTGGTTTCCTGTTCCTCTCCGGCCAGGTGCCGATGAGTGCCAGCGGCGAAGTGGTGCGGGGTGATATCCAGACCCAGACCCGCGCCGCCTGCGAGCGCATCGCCGAAAGCCTGGCAGCGTGCGGCGCGCGTTTCGACCAAGTGGTAAAGGCCACGGTATGGCTGTCGGACATGAGCCATTTCGCCGGTTTCAACGAGGTCTACAAAGAGTTCTTCGGCGCGGCGCTGCCAGTGCGTTCGACTGTGGCCTCGGCGTTGGCACTGGGGGTGGACGTGGAGATTGAAGTGCAGGCGTTTGTCGGCGACGAGTAACCAGGCACGAAGCTTTTGTAGGAGCAGCGCAAGGCTGCGCCTACAAGAGATATGGGGTGGCAGTAAGACAACAACAATAAATCCAGAGGTTCACATGCAAGAGCAACTGAAGATTGCCGGCGCATTTGTCGGCGTGATCGTGGGGGCAGGGTTCGCTTCAGGGCGGGAACTGTTGTTGTTCTTTGTCGACTTCGGCGTGTGGGGGCTGGTCGGCGCACTGGTCAGCGCCGCCCTGTTCACCTTCCTCGGCATGGCCCTGGCGGCGTTGGGCAACCGCCAGCAGGCCACCTCGCACAAGGATGTGATCCAGGCCATCTGCGGCCGCCAGCTGGGCCTGTTCGTCGACTGGCTGATCACCTTTTTCATGTTCGCTGTCACCGTGGTCATGCTGGCCGGCGGTGGTGCGCTGCTGGAGCAGCAGTTCGGCATTCCGGCACTGACCGGCAGCGTGCTGGTAACGATGGTGGTGGTGGGCATCGTGTGCCTGGACGTGCGCAAGGTGATCCTGGCCATTGGCGCCATCACCCCGCTGTTGATCCTGGTGGCGTCGGCAATCGCGTTGTATGCCGTATTCACCCGCGACCAGAGCTTCGCCGCCCTGGATCACCTGGCCAGCCAGCAACAAGCCGGCACCCGCCATTGGCTGCTGGGCGCGTTCCTGTATGTGTCTTACAACATTGTGGCTGGTGCGCCGATCCTGGCCATACTGGGCGGTTCGGCCAAGGGCGAGAAAACCGCAATGTGGGGTGGCCTGCTCGGTGGCGCGGCGCTGGGTGGCCTGATGCTGGTGATGAGCGCGGGGCTGTTGTCGCGCCTGGACAGCGTGGCCGACTTGCCCATGCCGATGCTGTCGATTGCCAGCGAGGTGTCGCCGCTGCTGGGGCTAGTGATGTGCCTGATCATCTTCGGCATGATCGTCAACACCGCGGTGGGTACGTTGTTCTCGTTCCTTTCACGGCTGCTGCCGGCGGGCACGGCGAAATTCCGCTGGGGCTCGGTGGTTACCGGGGTGGTGGCGTTTGGTTGCAGCCTGGTGGGGTTCATCAGCCTGGTTGGTGAGGTGTACCCGTTCTTTGGCTACCTTGGGTTCGTGCTCATGGCGGCGGTGTTGCTGGCCTGGGTGCGGCGGGGCAGGGCCGTCAAGGCGGCGGTGGCATAAGGGGCTGCTGAGGAGCCCGATCGCGACGCAACGCCGCTCCCACAGGTATAACGCGGTCCTTGTGGGAGCGGCCTTGTGTCGCGATTAGGGCGCAAAGCGCCCTCAGGCAATTAAATCCTGAAGCTGCCCACCAGTTGCTTCAAGCGCCCGGCCTGCTGGGCCAGCTGGTCGCAATGGCGCAGGGTGTCGTTGAGATTTTCCACACCCTGCTGGTTCAGGGCGTTGATCTGGGTAATGTCCAGGTTCAGGCTCTCGACCACGGCAGTCTGTTCTTCGGTGGCGGTAGCCACCGACTGGTTCATGCCATCGATTTCGCCAATGCGCTGGGTCACACTGGCCAGGCGCACACCGGCCTGGTTGGCCACCTGGACAGTCTGCTCGCTGGACACCTGGCTGGTGTTCATGGTGTGCACCGCTTCGCGCGAGCCTACTTGCAGGCTGGTGATCATGCGGTGAATTTCTTCCGCCGATTCCTGGGTGCGGTGCGCCAGGTTGCGCACTTCGTCGGCCACCACGGCAAAGCCACGGCCAGCTTCACCGGCACGGGCCGCCTCGATGGCGGCGTTCAGGGCCAGCAGGTTGGTTTGCTGCGAGATGCCCTTGATCACGTCGAGGATCTTGCCGATTTCGTCGGTGCTGGCGTTAAGCGTTTCGATCTGCGCGCAGGATTCGCTGATGCGCTGCGACAGGGCGGTCATGGCGCTGATCGCTTCCTCGACCACTTCACGTCCGCCGTGGGCCTGCTCGCTGGCGCCGCTGGCATGCTGCGAGGCATCGGCGGCGTTGCGGGCGATTTCCTGGGTGGCGGCACCCAGCTCGTTGATGGCGGCGGCCACGCTGTTGGTGCGCATGCTCTGTTCTTCAGAACCACTGATCGAGGCGTTGGAGGCGCTGACCACTTTCTCCGACAGGTCATGCACCAGGCGGGTGGCCGAAGACACTTCGCTGATCGAGGCATGGATGCGCTCGACAAAGCGGTTGAACGAGGTGGCCAGCTCGCCGAACTCGTCCTTGTTCTGTACGGTCAGGCGGCGGGTAAGATCACCTTCACCCTCGGCGATGTCGCGCATGGCGCGGCCCATGGTGGTGAGCGGGCTCATCAGCACCGGGATCAGCAGGCCGAGCAGGCCGGCGATGGCCGCCACGGCAATCAGCATGGCGATGATCGCCGAGGTGCGGAACTGGCTGAGCGCGGCGTAAGCCTTGTCTTTGTCGATCGACAGGCCGATGTACCACTGCGCCGACGGCAGCCCGGCCACCGGGGCGAAGGAGATGATGCGGTCCTGGCCGTTCAGGGTGACATCCTGCATGCCAGCGGCAACCCGCAGATTGCTGCCGGGGTAGATGTCCTTGAGGTTCTTCATCACCTGGTCTTTGTCTGGGCTGACAATCACCTGGCCATTGGCGTCGGCCAGGAAGGCATGGCCGATGCCACCGAAATCCACCGAGTTGATGATTTCGACCAGGGTGTCGAGGGTCACGTCACCACCGACCACACCCAGCAGTTCGCCATTGTTCTTGCTCTTCACCGGGGTGGCGATGGTCACCATCAGGCCACCGACGGCGCCCTGGTAAGGGGCTGTCAGCACGGTTTGCCCGGCGTTGGCGGCGGCGCCATACCATGGGCGCTGGCGGGGGTCGTAACCGGCAGGCATCTGGGTGTCCGGGCGCTGGGTGAACACCCCGTTGGCCTGGCCCAGGTAGGTGAACAGGAAATTGCGCGTGTAGGAAGGCTGCTCGATCAGCCCGGCCAAGGTCTCGCCGGCACCTTGCTGGCCGATGTCCTGGGCCAGGTTTTCCAGCACCAGGATGCGCCCGCTCATCCAGTTTTGCACGCTGCTGGCGGTCAGTGCACCGGACTGCTGCACCGAGGCTTCGATGTTCTGGCGAATAGTGTTGCGTTGCAGGTAGTCGTTGTAGAGCGTGAACAGGGCAAATGCCAGGACCACGACGCCGCAGGCGCTGAGCAGGATCTTGTGGCGAAATTTCAGGTTCATGTTTCGAGACCTTGAGCCAATGAGGGGAGGGCGCAGCACGCTCATGACGCGATGCGGGGCCTGTCGACCGGGATATCGGCCCAAGGGGTAAAAGATTGAAGCACTTACAGTAATTTCTTAGGGGCGTTTCGACAGACGGCAGTCACTGATTCGCCAGCTCTTCGATCAACAGCCGTGCAGCCTTCTGCAGCGGTTGTTGTTTGCGCCAAAAAATGTGTACCGGCAGCTGCAACTCGTTGCGGGTATTGCGAAAATCCAGGCGTACAAGGCGCCCGCTGGCCAGCAGCGGCGCGACCCGCGACAGCGGCAGGTCGCCCCAGCCCAGGCCGGCTTCGACCATCTGTAATGCCAGGTCGAAGCTGTCGGTGGACCAATGCGTTGCACCAATCAGCGGGCGAGGGTCGGCCAGCGGCAGGTCGCGGCTGCGTACAAGAATCTGGCGCACCCGGGTCAGGTCTTCGAGGTAATGGATGCGCCCCTCGCGCAAGGCTGGGTGGGTGGGCGACAGCGTCGCCACCAGCGACTCCATGCCGATGTGCTGGAAGCCTCGGCGGGCATCGACCTGCAGGCCGGCAAAGGCCACACAGAGGTCGGCCCGCCCACTGTCCAGCAGATGCAGGGCTTCTTCGTGCGGGGCGCTGAGCAGGGCGATGTCCAGCAACGGGTGGCGCTCGCCGAGGCTGGCGATGGCGGCCAGCAACGGGCGGTGGTCGATGTCCGGCACAACGGCCACGCTCAGGCTGCTTTCCAGCCCTTGGGACAGCTCCAGGGCATGTACCTGAAGCAGCCCCAGCTGTTCGGCAATCAGCCTGGCGTGTGGCTCCAGGGCCAAGGCCTTTGCGGTAGGCCGGACCTCGCGTGAGCCGCGTTCGAACAGGCTGTAGCCCAGCTCGGCCTCAAGGTTGCCGATGGCCATGCTCACGGCCGAGGGCACCCGCTGCAGAGCGCGTGCGGCGGCGGAAAACGAGCCGCGGTCGAGCACGGCAAGAAACAGCTGGATGTTGTCGCTGGAAAAGTTCATGGCAGCCTCCTGTCAGTAGATCTGACAGCTGCTGACTTTTGCTGTCAAGCACGATGAAGCATGATCGCGCCCCATCGCTATTGTCATTGGAGGTAACCCCGGGTGCAGGGACTGAAACGCAAACTGGTCTACGTGACTTTCTATGAACTGATCGGGCTGTGCATGTCGACCCTCGGGCTGGCCTACCTGTCGGACACCCAGGCGTCGCATACCGGGCCACTGGCGGTCATGATCACCACCATCGCCATGCTCTGGAACGTGGTCTACAACACCCTGTTCGAACACTGGGAGAGCCGCCAGGCCAAGCGCGGTCGCAGCGTGGGGCGCCGAGTGGCGCATGCCATCGGTTTTCAGCTGACCCTGGTGGTATACCTGATCCCGCTGATTGCCTGGTGGCTGGACATGACGCTGGTTGAAGCGCTGCTGGTGGACATGGCGTTCATCATTCTGGTGCCGTGTTACACCTTTGCCTACAACTGGGCGTTTGACCGGGTGTTTGGGCTGCCCAGCTCGGCCATGGCTACCGCCTAAGGCGGCAGGCGGATGATCAAAGGTTCTTGCTGCTGCTTCACCTGCTGCTCCGCCGGTTGCTCGGCTGGCCGCGGCATGCTGGCCAACAAGCTGTCCTCAACCTGCCCCGACAGGTAATACACCCCCGCCATTGCCCCGCTCTGGCGGTTCTCCATCAACTCCTGCCATTCCTGGTTCAGTGCCACGTTGAGGATCACCCGCAACTGCTCGACCATCTGCGGCTGCTCGCGGTCATGGGTCATCATGCCGTAGCCGGCCGCGGCGATCGAAATCATGGCCCCTGCCACTTTGCCGACTGCCGATGCCACGGCGCTGGCGATGCCGCGTGGGGCCAGGGTAGCGCCGAGCTTGTCGCTCGCCTGGGTGGCCACCGAATTCAGCCCGACATCGGTCTTCCCGGGGCCTTTGCTGGCCAGTTTGTGAAGGTGCTGGCGCATGGCTTGCCAGGCCGGCTGCTGGTCCAGCGGCTTGGCCCGTAGCAGTTGATACAGGCTGGCATTGCGGGCATCCGGTGGCCCCAGGGCGATGGCGGGGATCCGGTTGAGGCGCTGGCTGAGCTGCTCGGGCGGTGCGTTGTAGCGGCTGATGATGGCTGGCAGCTGCTGGCCGAACAGTTGCAGGTACAGCTCGCAGGCCCGGTCGCGGATGCCTTCTGGGTTGATCTGTTCGGCCACCGGCTCGATCACCCGCTCGTGGTACTGCTCCTGCAGGTACAGGGCCAGGCGCTTTTCCGCCGGTTCCCGGCCTTTGCCACTGTCCAGTTTGTACCAGGCCACCTTGAGGGTCAGCCACTGCTGGGTCCAGTAGCCGGTGAACCAGGGGATGAAGTCACTTTCAGTGCGCTGTTGTACCTGCTCCCGCCATACCCGCATGGAGCGCCGGGCATAGTCGTTGGCCGAACCGGCGGCGCCGACCGAGGCATCGATCAGTTCCTGGTCGATGCGTTGCCAGGCGGCGGGCGTGAGCACCGCAGGGGGTGGCGGGGCAGGCGGGCGCTTGCCCGCGCAACCGGCGAGCGCCAGCAGAAGGCACAGCAGCAGAGGGATTCGAGAACTCACGCAACCGCCTCCCTGGTAGAGGCTGGGGTGGTTCTCGCAGTATAGGGTGGGGTTATTGGAGCTGCTGTGCAGCCCATCGCCCGGCCACCGCGGCCCCTGTAGGAGCAGCCTTGTGCTGCGAAGAGGCCGGCAAGGCAAAAGATCATCTTCGCCAGCTATGGCCTCTTCGCAGCACAAGGCTGCTCCTACAGGGACCGCGTCAGCATGAGTGGCTATTTCAGGTCGAGCTTTTCTTCCAGGCGGTCCAGGTGCTTGTGCATCAGCCCAAGCGCCGCCTCGGCATTGCCTTGCTCCACGGCATCGATGATCGCCGCATGTTCCTGCCAGGCGCAGTGGTCGCAGCACGGCGATTCGTAGCGGGCGATGATCAGCGAGGTCATGGGAACCAGGCCATTGAGAAACCGCGCCAGTGGCGCATTGGCTGCCACCTGCGCCAGCTTGAGGTGAAACTCGCCGCCCAGGCGGATCGCCGCGCAACGTTCGCCGCTTTCATGGTGCTGGCGTTCGCGGTCCACCAGTTGCCGCAGCTGGCGCACCTGCGCCGGCCGGGCGCGCTGGGCAGCCAGGGTGATCAGTGTGGTTTCGGCCAGGCGCCGGGCACTGAGCACCTGGCGCGCCTGGTCCGGGTCGGGCGCGGCCAGGTGCGCGGTGTGGCTGGGGCGCTGCACCACCACCTGCTGGTCGGACAGGCGCCCAAGTACACGCCGAATCACGGTGCGGCTGACACCAAAGGCATGGCCCAGCGCCTGCTCGGGCAACAGGGCCCCCGGTGGCAGGCGCTGTTCGAGAATGGCGTCAAACAGCCGAGGATAGATCTGCTCGGCCGACAGGCGGGTTTCGCCAGCAGCCAGCAGGGCTGGCAGGTGGGGGGCGGCGTTCATGGTCGCTCTCCTGGGGTCATGGGCGCGGGTGGTCGTCCGGGATGTTCAACGGGATGCCCATGCGCTGGCCTTCGGCCAGAATGTGCTGGCGCATCTGGGCGCTGGCCTGGGCACTGTTGCGTTCGCGAATGGCGCGTACCACGGCTTCGTTTTCCTTGAGCCGCGCGGCCAGGTGTTCCGGCGAATTGCGCAGCATGTCGGCACTTTGCTTCAAGGCATTGCCGGTCTGCTGCACCACGCTCTGGAAGATCGGGTTGGTGGTAAGGGTGAACAACGCCTCATGGAACGCGATGTAGGCTTTTACCCCGGCTTCGCTGTCATCGGCCTCCAGCGCTTCACGCATGTCCATCAGGGTGAGGCGCAACTGGCCGACGTCCTGGCTGTTGGCCGACTGCGCCACCAGCCCGACGATGAAGGGTTCGAGGGTGTAGCGCAGCTCCAGCACATCGGCCAGGCTGGCCGCAGCGCTGGTGTCCATGCCTGGTTCCGGGATGACGGCGTCGGCGTCCAGTACCAGTACGCCCTTGCCCGGCAGCGAGCGTACCAGGCCCAGGGTTTCCAGTACGGTCACCGCTTCGCGCAGGCTTGGGCGGCTGATGCCCAGCTGTTCGGCCAGCTCACGCTGGCCCGGCAGCATGTCGCCGGTGCGCCATTGGCCCCGGGCCAGGGCCTGGCGCAGTTTTTCCACCACTGAGGTGACGACGGTCGATGAGCTGATCACGGTTCGCTCCTGCAAGGGCCGGCGTCATCGCCGGCCACTTTCGGTCAAAATTCCTGTTGATGATGTGCGTTGGGCTGTTTGCGCGGCGTCGGGGTAAAGCCGAGCTTGCCGTCGAGCACGTTCTGCGCGCGCTCCAGGTCAATGTCCTTTTCCCAACGAGCGATGGCCACGGTCGCCACGCAGTTGCCAATCAGGTTGGTCAATGCCCGGCCGATGCCCATGAACCAGTCCACCGCCAGCACCAGCACCAGGCCCACCACCGGAATCGCCGGCACGGCTGTCAGGGTGGCGGCGAGGATCACCAGCGCCGAGCCTGGGATGCCGTGAGCCCCCTTGGAAGTCACCAGCGACACCAGCAGGATGGTCAGCAGGTCGGTCATTTCCAGCGGTGTGCCGGTGGCGTTGGCGATAAACACGATGGCCAGGGTCAGGTAGATGGAGAAGCCGTCGAGGTTGAACGAGTAGCCGGTGGGGATGACCAGGCCGACCGTGGAGCTGCCAATGCCCAGGTGCTCCAGCTTGCGCATGATCTGTGGCAGCACGGCGTCGGACGACGCGGTGCCAAGGACGATGGTCAGCTCTTCACGCAGGTACTTGATCAATGGCAGCAGCTTCAGGCCCGACAGGCGCATCACCGTACCCAGCACGATCAGCACGAAGCCGGCGCAGGTCAGGTAGAACAGTGCCACCAACCCGCCCAGGTGCTGCAGCGACTCCAGGCCATACTTGCTGGTGGTGAAGGCGATTGCGCCGAACACGCCGATGGGGGCCAGGCGCACGATCATGCCCATGATGCGGAAGATCACATGGCTCAGTTCGTTGATCAGCCTTGAGATGCCGGCGGCCGAGTCACCCACCAGGTTCAGTGCGCTACCGAAAAGCACCGAGAACAGCAGCACCTGGAGAATGTTGTTGTCGGCGAAGGCACCCACCACCGAGGTGGGGATCAGGTCCATGAAGAACGCCGTGGCGCCATGGATGTGCTGGCCGCGCTCGGCCAGGCCGTTGGCATCGGCGCTGGACAACTGGTCCAGGTGGATGTTAGCACCGCTGCCGATGCCGCTGCTGAAGGCGAACACCAGGCCGATCACCAGCGCCAGGGTGGTCAGCACTTCAAAGTAGATCACCGACTTCAGGCCGATGCGCCCGACCTTTTTCAGGTCGCCCGCGCCCGAGATACCGCTGACCACCACGCAGAACACGATCAGGCCGATGAGCATCTTGATCAGCTTGATGAAGCCGTCGCCGAGGGGTTTGAGTTGCAGGGAGAGGTCGGGAAAACTGAGACCGCAGGCGATGCCGAGGGCAAGGCCGAGCACGACTTGCAGGAATATCGAACGCGAGCACCATTTGAGCATGGGGGGAGTCTCTGATCGGTGTCCTTGCTTCGGTAGCCGCACGGGGCGAAAGAGCGCAGGACTTAATTATTGTGGTCTTACCGGTTTGTTCAGCGCGAAGCCATAAAAGCGCGAAAAATCCTACATTGCAAGGGTTTTTGGCCTTACCGGTCTGACCAGTTGTGGTGCAATTTGGCTTGCCAGGCTCTACTTCGGTGCGTGCCGTGAGGGGCGCCCGTACGCGTTTGTGCAGGGCCCGGCCACTGCCGGGAATACCGCTGCAATCAGCTTGCCAAGCGCGGCCGGGAACGTTGAATAATCGATAACGCCATGATCCGTAAGGTTTATTTGCTTTATGTGGCGGGACTCGTAGAATCCCGCGCCTGACCGGGCAGTCACCAAGAGCACATTGACGGATTTTTTATCCCGCAAAGGCTCGCAGCAGGCGCCTGGCACCCCCTTGAATGGAGTCTCATCGTGCGCCTCAACCTGCCGGTAACCCCGGTCGAGCAACGTTTTCCCTCTGGCCAGCGGCTGATTTCCGCTACCGATACCGCCAGCCTGATCACCTATTGCAACCCCGAATTCGCCGCCATCAGCGGCTACAGCGATGCCGAACTGATCGGCAGCCCGCACAACCTGGTGCGCCACCCGGACATGCCGCCAGCGGTATACGAGTTGATGTGGCGCTACCTGAAGGCTGGCAAGAGCTGGATGGGCATCGTCAAGAACCGCTGCCGTAACGGCGACTATTACTGGGTCAACGCCTACGTCACGCCTATCCTCGAAGGCGGGCGGGTAGTTGGCTATGAGTCGGTACGGGTGTGCCCCACGCGTGAGCAGGTCGCCCGCGCCGAGGCCCTGTATGCGCGGATGCGTACCGGCCAGGCGGTACTGTCGGCGCCGCGGCGGCTGGGCCTGCTGGTGCAGGCCCTGGCGTTGCCCCTGGCCGGTGGGCTGTTGGCGCTGGTCGCCAACCAGCTGTGGCCTGGCCTGGTGGGACAGGGACTGACCGGGGGGTTGTTCATGGCCTATGGCCTGTGGGCACGCAACGCCCTCGGCCGCCAGATACAGCAGGTGGTCGAGGGGGCCGAAGGTACCTTCGCCGACCCGGTCGCGGCGTTGACTTACAGCGACCTGCCTGGCGCTGCCGGGCAGCTGCAACTGATGCTGATCAGCGAAGAGGCACGGTTGAAAACTGCGTTGACGCGGTTGAGCGACCTGGCCGGGCAAATGGCCGTGGCGGCCCACGATGCCGGGCAGTTGTCACGCAGCACCGAGGCAGCGTTGCTGGAGCAGCGCGCAGAAACCGACCTGAGCGCCACGGCAATGAACCAGATGGCGGCCTCCATCGGTGAAGTGGCCAACCACGTGCAGTTGACTGCGGCCGAAGCCCACACGGCCCACCAGCTGGCCGAACAGGGTAGCCAGGTGGCCGATGCCAGCGGCGCGGCCATTCGCACCTTGGCCAGCACGGTGACCCAGATCAACCAGGCAGTCAGCCACCTGGCCGGTCAGACCGGTGCCATCGCCGAGGCGGCCGGGATGATCCGCGGTATTGCCGAGCAGACCAACCTGCTGGCCCTGAACGCAGCCATTGAAGCCGCGCGTGCGGGCGAACAGGGCCGTGGTTTTGCCGTGGTCGCCGATGAGGTAAGGGCGCTGGCTGACAAGACCCGCCAGTCGACCCTGCACATCCAGGCCATCATCGACACCCTGCGCAGTGGCGCCGAGGAAGCCGTGGCAATTGCCAGCCAGGGCATCACGGGCGCAGAGCAGGGCGTTGCCCAGGTACAGGAAACCCGCGAAGCACTGCATGGCATTCGTGATGCGGTGCAGCGTATCAGTGACATGAGCCAACAGATGGCCACCGCCTCGCAGCAGCAGTCGGCAGTGGCTGAAGACGTTTCGCGGCAGATCAATGGCGTGGCCGGCATTGCCCAGCACAGCGCTCAAAGCGCAAACGCTGCCGCCTCGCGCGGAGCCGAACTGGAACAGGTGTGCGTTGGCTTGCGCGCCCTGGTGGAGCGCTTCAACCGCTAAGGCAGGATGCTTCATGGATGATAACTATCGTGCGGCCGTGGACGCGGCCGCGATCTTCTCCGAAACCGACCTGCGTGGGAACATCACGTACGTCAACCAGCAGTTCTGCAGCATCTCGGGCTACAGCCGCGAGGAGCTGCTGGGCGCCAACCACCGTATTCTCAACTCTGGCCTGCACGAGCCGGCATTCTTCGTCGGCATGTGGCAGGCCCTGACCGCCGGGCGGGTGTGGAAGGGCGAAATCTGCAACCGGTCCCGGGACGGTTCGCTGTACTGGGTCGACAGCACCATGGTGCCACTGGTCGACCCGCTGACTGGCCAGGTGCGCAAGTATGTGTCGATCCGCTTTGACGTCACCGAGAAGCGCCAGCTGCTGCATACCTTGCAATGGCGGGTGGGCCACGATGTGCTCACTGGCCTGCCCAACCGCGCCTACCTGTCCGACCTGCTGAACCAGGCCCTGGCCTACTCGCGCCGCGAAGACATCTCGCTGGCGGTGTGCATGCTCGACCTGGATGGCTTCAAGGCGGTCAACGACGGCTACGGGCATGCCGTGGGCGACCTGCTGCTGGTGGAGGTGGCGCAGCGCTTGGAGAGTATCTTGCGCGGTGCTGATGCCGTGGCCCGGTTGTCGGGTGACGAATTCGTGCTGATCCTGCGCAATGTCGATGATGAGCGCCAGCTGCATGCAGCCCTGAGGCGGGTGTTGCGGGCATTGGCGGCGCCCTGTGTGGTACGCGAACACACGCTGTCGCTCAGCGCCAGCATCGGCGTGACCCTGTACCCCCAGGATGACGAAGATGCCGATACGCTGGTACGCCACGCCGACCAGGCCATGTATGTGGCCAAGCAGCGCGGGCGCAACCGCTATCACTTGTTCGACGTATCGCAGGAGCAGGAACTCAAGGCCACCCACCAGACGGTGGCGCGGGTGCGACGGGCCCTGAACAACCACGAGCTGTGCCTGTATTACCAGCCCAAGGTCAACCTGCGCAGTGGCCAGGTGCTAGGTTTCGAGGGCTTGCTGCGCTGGCAGCGGCCAGGCCGTGGCGTGGTGCCGCCTGGCGATTTTCTGCCCTGGGTTGAGCAGACCGACCTGATCGTCGAAATCGGCGAATGGGTGATCGGCCAGGCCCTGAGCCAGCTGCAGGCCTGGGGGCGCCAGGGGCAGCCTTGGTCATTGAGCGTGAACATCGCTGCACGGCATCTACAGCGCAGTGACTTTACCGAGCGCCTGCAGCAGCTATTGGCAGCGTACCCGCAGGTGGACCCGTCGCGGCTGGACCTGGAAATCGTCGAGTCAGTGGCCATCGACAACCTGCAGCACGTCAGCCGCTGCCTGGACGCCTGTCGTGCGCTGGGCGTGCGCTTTTCGCTGGACGATTTCGGCACCGGTTACTCGTCGTTGAGTTACCTGAAACGCTTGCCGACCCAGACGATCAAGATCGACAAGTCGTTCGTGCGGGACATCCTGCACGACCAGGATGACCTTGCCCTGACCGCCGCGGTGATCGGCCTGGCGCGAGCCTTCGGCCGCGAGGTCGTAGCCGAAGGCCTGGAGAGTGTGGAACACGGCAGGGTGTTGATGGGCCTGGGCTGCGAGCTGGCGCAGGGCTATTGCATCGCCAGGCCGATGCCGGCCAGTGAAGTGCAAGCTTGGGCACAGACCTACCGCCAGCCGGTGCAGTGGCGCGACCCTTGAACGGCCATCGGCCGCTCTGACTGACCTGGATGCACAGCCAAATTGGCTGAATGAACGCGATCAAGTGCAGCATTGGTGCAAATATGGCTTCATCGCGCCCGCAAACGCTTGTACAGCGTGGTGCGGCTGATCCCGAGCCGACGTGCGACCGCCGAGAGGTTGCCGTTGGCTTGCTCGACCAGCATCTGCAGGTCCGTCTCTTCGGTCGCCACCAGCACCGCCATCTGCGACTCGGCCAGAAAGCCCGCAGGCAGGTGCTCGACGCCGACAGGCCCGTTGCCCGCCAAGGCCAGCGCAACTTGCAGCACGCTTGCCAGTTCACGCAGGTTGCCTGGCCAAGGGTGTTGATCCAGCAGGTCGATAATGGCCGGGGACAGCCGCGCGGGTTGCCCAGGGTCGCGAAAACGCGCATGCACCTGCTCGATCAACTGGCGCCGGTCACCGCGTTCGCGTAGCGGCGGCAGTACCACGGCCAGGCCGGCGATACGGTAATACAGGTCCTGGCGAAAGCGCCCGGCGCGCACTTCTTCGGCCAGATCGCGGTTGCTGGCCGACACCACGCGGATATCCACTGCCACCGGCTCGCCACTGCCCAGCGGCTGGATGCTCCGCGACTGCAGCACACGCAGCAGGCGTGCCTGGGTAGGCAGTGGCATGTCGCCGATTTCATCGAGAAAAAGGATGCCGTGGTGGGCTTTGCGAATCAGCCCCGGGTTGCCCTTGTGGTGCGCGCCGGTGAAGGCGCCTTTGTCGTAGCCGAATAGCTCCGACTCCACCAGCTCGGCGGGGATCGCCGCACAGTTGACCGCGACCAGCGGCCGGTTGGCGCGGCTGCTGGCGCGGTGCAGACTGTCGACGAACACTTCCTTGCCGACGCCGGTTTCACCTTGCACCAACACCGGGATGTCCTTTTCCAGTAACAGGCCGGCCTGTTGCAACGCTTTCTCCAGGCGCGGCTCGCCACTGTCGGCCTCGGGGCGGCGAGCGGTTTTGCGTGGGGGATGCCACTGGCAATGAAAGCGGTTGCGCCCGGTGGCTTGCAGGGCAAATGCCTGTTCTCGGGGATGACTGAGCAGCTGTTGCAAGGGCAACTGGAACAGCTGCTCGATGTTCTGCCGCAGCGGATTACCACCGAGCAGGCTGTCGGCCCGGTGATTGGCGGCCAACACCTGCCCGCGCTCATCGAACACCAGCAGGCCGGCCCAAGGGCTGTCGAGGTTGTCGGAGGCGCTATTGAAGATCAGCTGCGCATGCCGGTCGGCATGCTCGGCGAGGATCAGGCGGTTTTCCAGGCTCTGGCCCATCATGCGCACCAGGCCAAGCGTCTGGCTGGCCGGCAGGTAGCCGTCGCTGGCAACGTCGAGCACCCCGACCAGCTGCCGCGCGGCGTCGAACAGGGGGGCGGCTGCGCTGGACATGTAGCGGTTCTGGCGCAGGAAGTGCTCGTCCTGGCCCACGTGGATCGCCTGGGCGCAAATCAGCGTGGTGCCCAGGGCATTGGTGCCGACGCCACGCTCGAGCCAATGGGCACCGGCGCTGAAACCCTGCTGCTGGTTCGGCTCGATGAAACGCCGCGAGCCCCAGCTATCGAGTATGCAGCCGCTGGCATCGGCCAGCATCACCAGGTAGCTGGCGTTGCCCAGCAGGTGTGTGTATTGCGGCAGTACTTCCTCGCGGGTCAGGCGCAGCAGAGCCTGGCGCTGTTCCAGCAATGCGCTGAGCTCGGTGCGGGTCAGGCAGTCGAAATCCGGCGCGTGCTGCGGCTGCAGGCCGTGATCGCGGCAGCGGGCCCAGGAAGCCTGGATCAGCTGGGCGTGGGTGGAAGCGGATGCGGCCATGGGCCTGTCCTTTGGGTTGTTGTTATGGGCCGACCGCTGTTCAGTGTTGTCCACGGGTGTTCATTGTCAAACCGGCAAGTGTTCAGTTGTTCAGTGATTGTGCTCAGGTGTGAAGCCGCGATTTGCCAGCGCTGCCACCCAGGCCCCGGACCAGAGCACCGGGGAGCGATTGGCACGGAACTGGCTGTGCACCGCAGACAACAATCACAAGAAGGCCACGCCATGTCCCTGGTGCTGGAGCAAGTCAGCCGCAGCGTCGATAACCAGCCCTGGATCGTCGAGGCTTCGCTGCGTTTCGAGCCCGGTTCGTTCAACGTGCTGCTGGGCCGCACCCTCGCCGGCAAGACCAGCCTGATGCGCCTGATGGCGGGGCTCGACCGCCCGGACCAGGGCCGGGTGCTGATGGATGGCCAGGACGTCACCGGTGTGCCGGTACGCCAGCGCAATGTGTCGATGGTGTATCAGCAATTCATCAATTACCCGACATTGAGCGTGTTCGAAAACATCGCTTCGCCGCTGCGCCAGGCGCGCATGGCCGAGGACCAGATCCGCCGGCGGGTGCAGGAAACTGCCGAGATGCTGCGCATCGAAACCTACCTGCAGCGCCTGCCGCTGGAGCTTTCCGGCGGCCAGCAGCAACGCACGGCGATGGCCCGGGCATTGGTCAAGGATGCTTCGTTGATCCTCTTCGATGAGCCGTTGGTGAACCTCGACTACAAGTTGCGCGAAGGCCTGCGCCAAGAACTGCGCGAACTGTTTGCGGCGCGTCATTGCATTGCCGTGTACGCCACCACCGAGGCCAACGAGGCGCTGGCGCTGGGCGGCACCACCACTCTCGTGCACGACGGCCGGATCGTGCAGAGCGGGCCCACCACCGAGGTTTATCAGCGCCCGGGCAGTGTGCTGGCTGCCGAGCTGTTTTCCGAGCCGCCGATAAACCTGGTGGCGGGCCGTATCAGTGGCAACGAGGTGAGCCTTGCCCAGGCTGTACACTTTGCCCGCAATGCCGACTTGCAGCCGCTGGCCGAGGGCGACTACCGCTTTGGCGTGCGCCCCAGCCATATCACCCTGGTGCCGGCCCATGACGATGACCTGGAGCTGGCGGTGCTGGTGGAACTGGCAGAGATCAGCGGTTCAGAAACCTTCCTGCATGTGCGTAACGAATACTGGCGCATGGTCCTGCACCTGCCCGGTGTGCACGAATACCAGGTGGACACGCCCATTCGCGTGTTCATCCCCACGCACAAGCTGTTCGTCTTCGACAGCGCCGGGACGTTGGTGCAGGCCCCGGGGTTGCGCCAGGCAAGGAGAGGGTGATGGCCGAAATCCGCCTGCGCCAACTGGCGCACAGTTACAGCCGCCAGCCCGCCAGCGAGGCCGACTATGCCCTGCACGCACTGGATCATGTGTGGGAGCAGGGCGGTGCCTATGCCTTGCTCGGGCCATCGGGCTGCGGCAAGTCGACCTTGCTCAATATCATTTCCGGGCTGCTGACGCCGTCCCATGGCGAAGTGCTGTTCGACGGCAAACCGGTCAACCAGCTGTCACCACAGGCCCGCAATATCGCCCAGGTGTTTCAGTTCCCGGTGGTGTACGACACCATGACGGTGTTCGACAACCTGGCCTTCCCCTTGCGCAACCAGGGGCTGGATGAAGCCCGGGTGCGTGCCCGGGTGGAAGAAATTGCCGAGGTGCTCGACCTGGCGGGCGTGCTGCGCAAGAAGGCGCGCAACCTCAGTGCCGACGAAAAACAGAAGGTCTCCATGGGGCGCGGCCTGGTGCGCGATGACGTGTCGGCGATCCTGTTCGACGAGCCGCTGACGGTGATTGATCCGCACCTGAAGTGGAAGCTGCGGCGCAAGCTGAAGCAGATCCATGAGCAGTTCAATATCACCATGATCTACGTCACCCACGACCAGTTGGAGGCCTCCACCTTCGCCGACAAGATCGCGGTGATGCACGGCGGGCGCATTGTCCAGTTCGGCACCCCGCGCGAGCTGTTCGAGCGGCCGCGGCATACCTTCGTTGGCTACTTCATCGGCAGCCCGGGGATGAACCTGATCGACGTGCGTGCCAAGGCGGACGGGGTGGTGTTCGGCGATGTCCACCTGGCGCTGCCCGATGGCCTGCGCGAGCGCCTGGCGGCGACGGCGGGTGGGCGACTGCAGGTGGGCATTCGCCCGGAGTTCGTGCAGCTGTGGGACAGCCCGTTCGAGGGTGCCCACCCGGCACGCGTGCTGGATGTCGAAGACCTGGGCACCTACCGTATCGTCACCCTCGAACTGGGCGGTGTCGCGCTCAAGGCGCGGCTGGGCGAGGACCGCCCGTTGCCCGTGGAGCAGGCCTGGGTCAGCCTGCCGGCGCAGTGGCTGATGTTGTACGTCGACGATGTGCTGCTGGAGGCCGGGCCATGAGCAACAAGGTGCAGAACAACAAGGCCTGGTGGCTGGTGCTACCGGTGTTTCTGCTGGTGGCGTTCAGCGCAGTGGTACCGATGATGACGGTGGTCAACTACTCGGTGCAGGACATCTTCGATCAGTCCAACCGCTACTTCGTCGGTGCCGACTGGTACCGCCAGGTGCTGCGTGACCCGGCGCTGCACGATGCGCTGCTGCGCCAGTTCATCTACTCCGCCTGCGTGCTGCTGATCGAGATCCCGCTGGGTATCAGCATTGCCCTGACCATGCCGACCAAGGGGCGCATGGCCTCGGTGTGTTTGATCATCATGGCGATACCGTTGCTGATCCCGTGGAACGTGGTCGGCACCATCTGGCAGATTTTCGGCCGTGCCGACATCGGCCTGCTTGGCGCCACCCTGGCCAAGCTTGGGGTCAGCTACAACTATGCCGGCGACCCGTTCGACGCCTGGCTCACCGTGCTGGTGATGGATGTGTGGCACTGGACCTCGCTGGTGGCATTGCTGTGCTATTCGGGGCTGCGCGCCATCCCCGACGTGTACTACCAGGCTGCACGCATCGACCGTGCCTCGGGCTGGGCGGTGTTCCGCCATATCCAGCTGCCCAAGCTGAAAAACGTGCTGCTGATCGCGGTGATGCTGCGCTTCATGGACAGTTTCATGATCTACACCGAGCCATTCGTGCTGACCGGTGGCGGGCCGGGCAACGCCACGACGTTCCTCAGCCAGACCCTCACGCGCATGGCCGTGGGGCAGTTCGACCTGGGCCCGGCGGCGGCGTTCTCGCTGGTGTACTTCCTGATCATCCTGCTGGTGTCGTGGCTGTTCTACACAGCCATGACCCATGCCGACAAGGACTAGGCCATGAGCACGCGCAAATCGCTGGCCCTGCTGCTGTACTTCTTCTTCCTGCTGGTGCCGATCTACTGGCTGCTGAACATGTCGTTCAAGAGCAATACCGAGATCCTGGGTGGCCTGACCCTGTGGCCGCAGGCGTTCACCCTCGACAACTACCGGGTGATCTTCACCGATGCCAGCTGGTACAGCGGCTACCTCAACTCGCTGTATTACGTGTGCCTGAACACGCTGATTTCGCTGCTGGTGGCGTTGCCGGCAGCGTATGCCTTCTCGCGCTACCGCTTCCTCGGCGACCGCCACCTGTTCTTCTGGCTGCTGACCAACCGCATGGCGCCACCGGCGGTATTCCTGCTGCCGTTCTTCCAGCTGTACTCGTCGATTGGCCTGTTCGATACCCATATCGCCGTGGCCCTGGCCCACTGCCTGTTCAACGTGCCGCTGGCGGTGTGGATCCTGGAGGGGTTCATGTCGGGGGTGCCTAAGGAAATCGACGAAACGGCCTACATCGACGGCTACAGTTTCCCGCGCTTCTTCGTGAAAATCTTCATTCCGCTGATTGGCTCCGGCATCGGCGTCACGGCGTTTTTCTGCTTCATGTTCTCCTGGGTCGAACTGCTGCTGGCGCGCACCCTGACCTCAGTGAACGCCAAGCCGATTGCTGCGGTAATGACCCGCACCGTGTCGGCATCAGGCATCGACTGGGGTGTGCTGGCGGCGGCGGGGGTACTGACCATCTTGCCGGGCATGCTGGTGATCTGGTTCGTGCGCAACCATGTGGCCAAGGGCTTTGCCCTGGGCCGGGTGTGAGGAGGGCAACGCATGGAGTGGATGGCCTGGACCCTGCCGACGGCGCTGTTCTTCGTCGCCGTTGGCGTGCTGCTGGTGGGCATGACCCTGCTTGAACTGCGCCGCCCCTGCGTAGCGCGCCGGGGCTTCTTGCCGCTGGTCACCAGCCGTGGTGACCGCTTGTTCATCGGCCTGCTGGCCAGCGCCTACCTGCACCTGCTGGTGGTCGGCGTCAGCGACTGGCCCTTGTGGGTGGCCTCGCTGCTATCGCTGGCGTGGCTGGTGGTGGTGCTGCGCTGGGGCTGAGCGAGCGGCCCTGTGGGATAACTGAAACGGGAGATCACAATGTTCGATAACAAGCACAACAGGCGACATTTGACCCTTGCCGCGTTGCTGGTACTGGCCAGCGCGCATGGCGCTGCCTGGGCCGACCAGTACGAAGATGCAGCAAAAAAATGGATCGGCAGTGAGTTCAAGCCCTCAACCCTTACCCCTGAACAGCAACTGGCTGAATTGCAGTGGTTCATCAAGGCCGCCGAGCCGTTCCGTGGCATGAAGATAAATGTGGTGTCGGAAACCATCACCACCCATGAGTATGAATCCAAGGTGCTGGCCAAGGCCTTCAGCGAGATCACCGGCATCCAGCTGACCCACGACCTGCTGCAGGAAGGCGATGTGGTGGAGAAACTGCAGACGCAGATGCAGTCGGACAAGAACATCTACGACGGCTGGGTCAACGACTCTGACCTGATCGGTACGCACTTTCGCTATGGCAAGGTGGAATCGATTACCGACCTGATGGCCAACGAGGGCAAGGCCTACACCTCGCCGACCCTCGACCTGAAGGATTTCATCGGTATTTCCTTCACCACTGCGCCGGATGGCAAGGTCTACCAACTGCCCGACCAGCAGTTCGCCAACCTGTACTGGTTCCGCGCCGACTGGTTCGAGCGCCCAGAGCTTAAGGCTAAATTCAAGGAAAAGTACGGTTATGAGCTGGGCGTGCCGGTGAACTGGTCGGCCTACGAGGACATTGCCAAGTTCTTCACCGAAGACGTCAAAGAAATCGACGGCAAGCGCGTTTACGGGCACATGGACTACGGCAAGAAAGACCCCTCGCTGGGCTGGCGCTTCACCGATGCCTGGTTCTCCATGGCCGGTGGCGGTGACAAGGGCCTGCCCAACGGCTTGCCGGTGGATGAATGGGGCATTCGCGTCGAGGACTGCCATCCTGTGGGGTCCAGCGTGACCCGCGGCGGCGACACCAACGGGCCGGCGGCCGTCTATGCCACGCAAAAGTACGTGGACTGGATGCGTGCCTACGCGCCCAAGGAGGCCCAGGGCATGACCTTCTCCGAAGCCGGCCCGGTACCGGCGCAGGGCAACATTGCCCAGCAGATATTCTGGTACACCGCGTTTACCGCCGACATGACCAAGCCTGGCTTGCCGGTGGTAAATACCGACGGCACGCCGAAGTGGCGCATGGCGCCTTCGCCGAAGGGGCCGTACTGGGAGGAGGGGATGAAACTGGGCTACCAGGACACCGGCTCGTGGACGTTCTTCAAGTCCACCCCCGAGAAGCAACGCCTGGCGGCGTGGCTGTATGCCCAGTTCGTCACCTCCAAGACCGTGTCGCTGAAAAAGACCATCGTCGGCCTGACGCCGATTCGCGAGTCGGACATCAACTCCCAGGCCATGACCGACCTGGCGCCCAAGCTGGGCGGGCTGGTGGAGTTCTACCGCAGCCCGGCGCGGGTGCAGTGGACGCCGACCGGCACCAACGTGCCGGATTACCCGCGGCTGGCGCAGCTGTGGTGGAGCCATATCGCCGAAGTGGCCAGTGGCGAGAAGACCCCGCAGGAAGCCCTGGACGGCCTGGCCCGCGACCAGGACCGCATGATGGAACGCTTGCAGCGCTCCAATGCCCAGGCGACCTGTGCACCCAAGATGAACCCGGAGAAAGACGCCCAGTACTGGTTCGACCAGCCGGGCGCACCGAAGCCCAAGCTGGCCAACGAAAAGCCCAAGGGCGAGACAGTCAGCTACACCGAACTGCTGAAGTCGTGGGAGGCGGCGCGCAAGTGATCGGCTGAGCACCGCGTTGGTTTCTTCGCGGGCTCGGCCGCTCCCACAGGCACTGCACCGCTCTCAAGGGTTGGGGTGTTCCTGTGGGAGCGGGCAAGCCCGCGAAGAGGCCAGCAAGGCCAATGCATAAATCACAGGCAAAAAAAACGGCACCTGCCAGAGGTGCCGTTTTCGCATCACGCGCTATTACTTATGCAGCTCTTCCGCCGCATACAGCGTGTTTTCCAGCAGGCAGGCCCGGGTCATCGGCCCGACGCCACCCGGCACCGGGGTGATCCAGCCCGCGCGCGGCAGGGCGGTCTCGTAGACCACGTCGCCGACCAGCTTGCCGTCTTCCTGGCGGTTGATGCCCACGTCGATGACGATGGCGCCTTCCTTGACCCACTCACCCTTGACCAGGCCCGGCTTGCCGGCAGCCACGACCACCAGGTCGGCACGCCCGACATGGCCGGCCAGGTCCTTGGTGAAGCGGTGGCAGACGGTCACGGTGCAGCCGGCCAGCAGCAGCTCCATGGCCATCGGGCGACCCACGATGTTGGAGGCGCCGACGATCACCGCATCCATGCCATACAGGTCCTGACCAGTGCTTTCCAGCAAGGTCATGATGCCTTTCGGTGTGCAGGGGCGCAGCAGCGGAATGCGCTGGGCCAGACGGCCTACGTTATACGGGTGGAAGCCGTCCACGTCCTTGTCCGGGCGAATGCGCTCGAGCAGCAGCGAGGCGTCCAGGTGCTCCGGCAGCGGCAGTTGCAGCAGGATGCCGTCTACAGCCGGGTCGTCATTGAGGCGATCGATCAGCTCGGTCAGGGCCTGCTGCGAGGTTTCGCTGGGCAGGTCAAATGCCTGCGAAATGAAACCGACCTCTTCGCAGTCCTTGCGCTTGTGCGAGACATAGACTTGCGAGGCGGGGTCGGTGCCGACCAGGATCACTGCCAGGCCGGGCGTACGCAGGCCTTGCTGGCGACGCTCCACGACACGTTGAGCGATCTGCTTGCGCAGGCTGGCGGCGATCGCCTTGCCATCGATTAGGTGTGCAGTCATAGACGCGTGATTAACCATCGAGAAGGAAACAATAAAGAGCGCGTATTCTCGCACGACACGCGCCAAGGGCAAAGGCGGGTGGTCGGGCAAATCCCCTAACCCCTTAAATAATTTAAATTTTTTTGAAAAAGGTGTTGACGACTTTCGGGGTCGCCTATAAGATTCGCCGCACTTGTCGGGCACAGCCTAGCACTGGTTGGCTAAGTCGGGCAGAATGAGTGGTTTAGCAGTTACCTGTTAATGACTCGTTCGGTTAGGCTTCAAGCTTAAGCGCCCGTAGCTCAGCTGGATAGAGCATCCGCCTTCTAAGCGGATGGTCGCAGGTTCGAGTCCTGCCGGGTGCGCCATTAGGCAGCATGGGCAAGCAAGTAAGGTTGTAATGCAATATGGTGGGCGTAGCTCAGTTGGTAGAGCGCCGGATTGTGATTCCGGTTGTCGTGGGTTCGATTCCCATCGTCCACCCCATATTCTTCAAAGGCGCCTCGATAGCATCTGGCGCCTTTGTTTTAAGCGTTACGCGGACGTGGTGAAATTGGTAGACACACTGGATTTAGGTTCCAGCGGCGCAAGCTGTAAGAGTTCGAGTCTCTTCGTCCGCACCATGCTTCTGTAAAGCTGTACTGCAACACTGCAACACTGCAACACCGCAATATGGTGGGCGTAGCTCAGTTGGTAGAGCGCTGGATTGTGATTCCAGTTGTCGTGGGTTCGATTCCCATCGTCCACCCCATATTCCAGAAAAGGCGCCTTGATCGTGAGATCGGGCGCCTTTTTGTTTTGGGTTTTGAGTGGTTGTGGTGTGTATGGCTTGGGTGTTTCGGCGCCAGTGAGACCGAGCGCCGCCCGCGCGGCGCTTCGCAGCACAAGGCTGCTCCTACATTTGTTTCGGGCCAATTATTTCTGTGAGATTTGCGCGCGAACACCTTGGCGTATGACGCGATATCGCGCCGTACAAACAAGGCGGTCGCGTGCGTCTGCCACAGGATTGACTGGCCCGAAACAAATGTAGGAGCAGCCTTGTGCTGCGAAGCGCCGCGCGGGCGGCGCCCGGCCTCACAGGCGCTGAAAATGTCGTGGCGCACGCCCTCACGGCCAATTCACATTCGACCCCTTGCAATCCTCTAGTGGCATCCCAATAAAAGCTGTTAGATTTCAGCCGGTTGAAACACCGGCCTGGTTGGCCGGCAGAGGAACAGCTCAATGATTGCAAAAGAATCCCGTCAGGCCCTGGCGCTACAGCGCTTTGCCGAGGCCAACCCGCAGCTGCTCGAAGAGATTCGTGAGCTGGATGCGCGCGAGCAGGCCCAGCAGATCGAGTGGGCATTCGAGGATGCGGCCGATGAGCAGGGCATTCAGCCCTGGGAGCTGGCGCTGCAATTGATTGCCGAAACCCCGGAACAGCTGCAGGCCATGCGCCTGGAGACGCACCGCGAGGTGGCCGAGGCGCTGGGGATGGGGTGGGAAGAATATTGCCAGTTCAACGAAATCGATCCCGAGTAATAAAGGAAGCGAATTCGCCACTGGCAGTTGTTTGACAAGGTATTTCGGCTGCAGGTCGCCCCGGGCGTCGTGCGGCCCTTATTGAAGCAGGGTCGGCGGTAAGCCGTGCGGGCCTTGAAAGTTAATCGACCGGCGTGGTTTCCCGTCGTCCCGAGTGGGGTGACTTCTGCTGCGCGACTCACTAGAATGCTTGCCCTTGATTCTGGAGTCGGGCTAACGCCGGCTAACGTCTGTGCAACGAGGAATATCCATGCAAGTTTCTGTTGAAAACACTTCCGCTCTCGAGCGCCGCATGACCATCGCCGTTCCGGCCGAGCGCGTCGAGAACGAAGTCAACAAGCGTCTGCAGCAGACTGCCAAGCGCGCCAAGATTGCGGGCTTCCGTCCTGGTAAAGTGCCGATGAACGTGATCCGTCAGCGTTTTGAAGCTGACGCCCGTCAAGAGGCTTTCGGTGACCTGGTCCAGGCTTCCTTCTACGAAGCCATCGTCGAGCAGAAGCTGAACCCGGCTGGCGCCCCTGCTGTAGAGCCAAAGTCCTTCGAAAAAGGCAAGGACCTGGAATTCGTCGCCATCTTCGAAGTGTTCCCTGAGTTCACCGTTGCCGGCCTCGAGTCGATCAACGTCGAGCGCTTGAGCGCCGAAGTGGCTGACGCCGATCTGGACAACATGCTGGAAGTGCTGCGCAAGCAGAACACCCGTTTCGAGGCTGTCGAGCGCGCCGCGCAGAACGACGACCAGGTCAACATCGACTTCGTCGGCAAGGTTGACGGTGAAGTGTTCGCCGGTGGTTCGGCCAAGGGTACCCCGCTGGTGCTGGGCTCCGGCCGCATGATCCCGGGCTTCGAAGAAGGCCTGGTTGGCGCCAAGGCTGGCGAAGAGCGCGTTGTCAACGTGACCTTCCCAGAGGACTACCAGAACCTGGACCTGGCTGGCAAAGCTGCCGAGTTCACCATCACCGTCAACAGCGTTGCCGCCCCTGTGCTGCCAGAGCTGAACGAAGAGTTCTTCGCCCAGTTCGGTATCAAAGAGTCGACCCTGGAAGGCTTCCGCACCGAAGTTCGCAAGAACATGGAGCGTGAACTGCGCCAGGCGATCAAGACCAAGGTGAAAAACCAGGTCATGGACGGCCTGCTGGCCGCCAACCCGATCGAAGTGCCAAAGGCCCTGCTGGAAAACGAAGTCAACCGTCTGCGCGTGCAGGCTGTTCAGCAGTTCGGTGGCAACATCAAGCCTGAGCAACTGCCTGCCGAGCTGTTCACCGAACAAGCCAAGCGCCGCGTAGTGCTGGGCCTGATCGTGGCCGAAGTGGTCAAGCAGTTCGAGCTGAAGCCGGACGACGCCAAGGTTCGCGAGATGATCGAAGAAATGGCTTCGGCTTACCAGGAGCCTGAGCAGGTCATCGCCTGGTACTACAAGAACGACCAGCAAATGAACGAAGTGCGTTCGGTTGTGCTGGAAGAACAAGTTGTAGATACTGTTCTGCAGAAAGCGACTGTGACCGACAAGTCGGTCTCGTACGAAGAAGCCGTAAAACCAGCCGAGGCACCAGCCGAAGCCGAGTAATACGTTTTCTCTCGTAGGAAACCCCCACAAGCCAGCCTTCGCGCTGGCTTGTGCGTATTCAAGCCATGACTATTTGGGAGTGAGCGCAGGACATGTCCCGCAATTCTTATATTCAGCAGAGCTCTGACATCCAGGCCGCCGGCGGCCTGGTCCCGATGGTTATCGAGCAGTCCGCCCGTGGCGAACGCGCCTATGACATCTACTCGCGTCTGTTGAAGGAGCGAGTGATCTTCCTGGTGGGTCCTGTAGAAGACTACATGGCCAACCTGGTAGTGGCGCAGATGCTGTTCCTTGAGGCGGAAAACCCGGACAAGGATATCCATCTTTACATCAACTCCCCAGGCGGCTCGGTGACTGCAGGCATGTCGATCTACGACACCATGCAGTTCATCAAGCCGGACGTCTCGACCATCTGCATCGGCCAAGCCTGCAGCATGGGTGCGTTCCTGTTGACCGCCGGTGCCAAGGGTAAGCGTCACTGCCTGCCTAACTCGCGAGTGATGATTCACCAGCCATTGGGCGGCTTCCAGGGCCAGGCTACCGACATCCAGATTCACGCCCAGGAAATCCTCAGCATTAAGGCGCGTCTCAACGAGCTGCTGGCCTACCACACCGGCCAGGACCTCGAGACCATCCAGCGTGATACTGAGCGTGACAACTTCATGAGCGCCTCGCGCGCGGCCGAGTACGGCCTGATCGACTCGGTCTACGACAAGCGGCAACTGGCCTCCTGAACCGGGGTGTCAGAGCAGGTAGGCGCGGAAAGCGCCTACCTGCGGACTTGAAAAAGCCCGCAATTGCCTTCATCTTGTGTTGCAAGCCTACCGGATTGGATCGATCGAATGACTGACACCCGTAACGGCGAGGACAGCGGCAAATTGCTCTATTGCTCCTTCTGCGGCAAAAGCCAGCACGAAGTGCGCAAATTGATTGCCGGGCCCTCGGTATTTATCTGCGACGAGTGCGTCGACCTGTGCAACGACATCATCCGTGAGGAGGTGCAGGAAGCCCAGGCCGAGAGCAGCGCGCACAAATTGCCTTCGCCGAAAGAAATCAGCGGCATCCTGGACCAGTACGTCATTGGTCAGGAGCGCGCGAAGAAGGTGCTGGCCGTAGCGGTATACAACCACTACAAGCGCCTGAACCAGCGTGACAAGAAGGGCGACGAAGTCGAACTGGGCAAGAGCAACATCCTGCTCATCGGGCCGACCGGCTCGGGCAAGACCCTGCTCGCCGAAACCCTGGCACGCCTGTTGAACGTACCGTTCACCATTGCTGACGCCACCACCCTGACCGAGGCCGGTTATGTGGGTGAGGACGTCGAAAACATTATTCAGAAGCTGTTGCAGAAGTGCGACTACGACGTGGAAAAGGCCCAGATGGGCATTGTCTACATCGACGAAATCGACAAGATTTCGCGCAAGTCGGACAACCCGTCCATTACCCGTGACGTCTCGGGTGAGGGCGTGCAGCAGGCGCTGCTGAAACTGATCGAGGGCACTGTGGCCTCGGTACCGCCGCAAGGTGGGCGTAAGCACCCGCAACAGGAGTTCCTGCAGGTAGATACCCGCAACATCCTGTTCATTTGCGGTGGCGCGTTCTCGGGCCTGGAAAAAGTCATCCAGGGCCGTTCCACCAAGGGTGGCATCGGTTTTGGCGCAGAAGTACGCAGCAAGGAAGAAGGCAAGAAGGTTGGTGAGTCCCTGCGTGAGGTCGAGCCGGATGATCTGGTCAAGTTTGGCCTGATTCCGGAATTCGTCGGCCGTCTGCCGGTGCTGGCTACCCTCGACGAGCTGGACGAGGCTGCGTTGATGCAGATCCTCACCGAGCCGAAGAACGCCCTGACCAAGCAGTATGCCAAGCTGTTCGAGATGGAAAGCGTCGACCTCGAGTTCCGCAGCGATGCACTCAAGGCCGTTGCACGCAAGGCCCTGGAGCGCAAGACTGGCGCCCGTGGCCTGCGTTCGATCCTCGAAGGCGTGTTGCTCGACACCATGTACGAGATCCCTTCGAAGAAGGATGTCAGCAAGGTGGTGATCGACGAGAGCGTCATCGAAGGCACTTCGCAGCCGCTGATGATCTACGAGAACAGCGAGCCGCAAGCCAAGGCCGCGCCAGACGCCTGATTCAGGCAATGGCCGGTGACGGTTGCAAGCAAGAAGGGGGCCTACGGGCCCCTTTCTGCTTTTCCTGCGCTAGCGCTTGTAATTTCCCAAGCGTGCCCCCACATTAGGTCCAAGCATCATTTCCACCGGTTTCCGGCCATAAGGCCGCTGTAGAGGCGAAATCATGAAGACCACCCTCGACTTGCCTCTTTTGCCATTGCGCGATGTCGTTGTTTACCCGCACATGGTTATCCCGCTGTTCGTGGGGCGCGAAAAATCCATCGAAGCCCTCGAGGCAGCGATGACGGGCGAAAAGCAGATCCTGCTGCTGGCCCAGAAAAACCCGGCCGACGACGATCCGGGCGAGGACGCCCTGTACCGTGTCGGCACCGTTGCCACTGTGCTGCAGCTGCTGAAACTGCCTGATGGTACCGTCAAGGTGCTGGTCGAGGGCGAGCAGCGTGGCGCGGTCGAGCGTTTCACCGAAGTAGAAGGGCACATCCGTGCCGAAGTCTCCCTGATCGACGAAACCGACGCCGCCGAGCGCGAGTCGGAAGTGTTCGTGCGCACGTTGCTGTCGCAATTCGAGCAGTATGTGCAGTTGGGCAAGAAAGTCCCTGCTGAAGTGCTGTCTTCGCTGAACAGCATCGAAGAGCCAGGGCGTCTGGTCGATACCATGGCGGCCCACATGGCCCTGAAGATCGAGCAGAAGCAGGAAATTCTCGAAATTGTCGACCTGACCACCCGTGTCGAACACGTGCTGGCGCTGCTGGATGCTGAGATCGACCTGCTGCAGGTTGAAAAGCGCATTCGTGGTCGGGTCAAGAAGCAGATGGAGCGCAGCCAGCGCGAGTACTACCTGAATGAGCAGATGAAGGCCATTCAGAAAGAGCTCGGTGATGGTGACGAAGGCCACAACGAAGTCGAAGAGCTGAAAAAGCGCATCGAAGCCGCTGGCCTGCCCAAGGATGCCTTGGCCAAGGCCCAGGCCGAGCTGAATAAGCTCAAGCAGATGTCGCCGATGTCGGCCGAGGCCACGGTGGTGCGTTCGTACCTCGATTGGCTTGTGCAGGTACCCTGGAAGGCCCAGAGCAAGGTGCGTCTGGACCTGACCAAGGCCGAGGAAATTCTCGATGCCGACCACTATGGCCTGGAAGAGGTCAAGGAACGCATTCTCGAGTACCTTGCCGTGCAGAAGCGCGTCAAGAAAATCCGCGGCCCGGTGCTCTGCCTGGTCGGCCCACCTGGCGTGGGCAAGACCTCGCTGGCCGAGTCGATCGCTGCTGCCACAAACCGCAAGTTCGTGCGCATGGCCCTGGGTGGCGTGCGTGACGAGGCCGAGATCCGTGGCCACCGCCGTACCTATATCGGCTCCATGCCTGGCCGCCTGATCCAGAAGATGACCAAGGTGGGTGTGCGCAACCCGCTGTTCCTGCTCGATGAAATCGACAAGATGGGCAGTGACATGCGTGGCGACCCGGCTTCGGCGCTGCTGGAAGTGCTCGACCCGGAGCAGAACCACAACTTCAACGACCACTACCTGGAAGTCGACTACGACCTCTCGGACGTGATGTTCCTGTGCACCTCGAACTCGATGAATATCCCGCCGGCGCTGCTCGACCGGATGGAAGTCATCCGCCTTCCGGGCTACACCGAGGACGAGAAGATCAACATCGCGGTCAAGTACCTGGTGCCCAAGCAGGTCAAGGCCAACGGCTTGAAGAAGGAAGAGCTTGAGGTCGACGTTTCGGCGATCCGCGACATCATCCGCTACTACACCCGCGAAGCCGGTGTGCGGGGCCTGGAGCGGCAAATTGCCAAGGTCTGCCGCAAGGTGGTCAAGGAACATACCGGGCAGAAGCAGGTCAAGGTCAAGGTGGCCAGCGAGCAGCTGGAGCACCTGCTGGGCGTGCGCAAGTTCCGTTATGGCCTGGCCGAGCAGCAGGACCAGATCGGCCAGGTCACCGGCCTGGCCTGGACCCAGGTGGGTGGCGAACTGCTGACCATCGAAGCCGTGGTCATCCCCGGCAAGGGCCAGTTGATCAAGACCGGCTCGCTGGGCGATGTGATGGTCGAGTCGATCACCGCCGCACAGACCGTGGTACGCAGCCGCGCCCGTAGCCTGGGGATTGCCGCCGACTTCCACGAGAAGCGCGACGTACACATCCACATGCCGGAAGGCGCCACGCCGAAGGACGGCCCAAGCGCGGGCGTGGGCATGTGCACCGCGCTGGTGTCGGCGCTGACGCAGATTCCGGTACGTGCCGACGTGGCCATGACCGGCGAAATCACCCTGCGTGGCCAGGTGCTGGCCATTGGCGGGTTGAAGGAAAAACTGCTGGCGGCACACCGTGGCGGCATCAAGACGGTGATCATTCCAGAGGAGAATGTTCGCGATCTGAAGGAGATTCCGGAAAATATCAAACAGGATCTTCAGATCAAACCGGTCAAATGGATTGACGAAGTCCTGCAAATTGCGCTGCAATACGCCCCGGAGCCCTTGCCAGATGTGGCTCCTGAGATTGTCGCGAAAGATGAAAAGCGCGACGGCGATGCTAAGGAAAGAATCAGCACGCATTAGTAGTTTTTGGCTGGGGGGCTTTCCTTGACAGTTTTTTCGGGCCCTTGCTATAAAGCGGCACGCTATTGTCATCAAGCCACCCAGCGCACGTTTCATAAGCTTTTCATTACATACTTAGAAACAAACTCAATAGAGAAATAAGGGGACTTAGAGTGAACAAGTCGGAACTGATTGACGCTATCGCTGCATCGGCTGACATTTCCAAAGCTACCGCAGGTAAGGCTCTGGACGCTGTGATCGACTCCGTAACCGGTGCCCTGAAAGCAGGCGACGACGTCGTTCTGGTTGGCTTCGGTACCTTCTCGGTAAAGGACCGCGCCGAGCGTACTGGCCGTAACCCGCAAACCGGTAAGGCGATCAAGATCGAAGCCGCCAAGGTTCCAGGTTTCAAGGCTGGCAAAGGCCTGAAAGACGCCGTCAACTAAGTCGTCTTTCAGCCGGACCTGGCTTTGCCGGGGCCGAGCACGCTGAAGGCGGGGCGCAAACGTTCCCGCCTGACACGTTTGCTAAGAAAAGGCGCATCCTCGGATGCGCCTTTCTTTTATCAGGATTCTACCCACGCTCCGCGGTTGTCGACGCAGTGGTACAGCCGTTTCTGGGGGACGCATGCTGCAAAATATCAGGGACAATTCACAAGGTTGGATTGCCAAGACCATCATCGGCCTTATCGTCGTCTTGATGGCGTTGACCGGTTTCGAAGCTATTTTCCAGGCCGCCACCCATAGCCAGGACGCCGCCAAGGTGAACGGCCAGACCATCAGCCAGAACGAGCTGGCCCAGGCGGCCGACATGCAGCGCCGTCAGTTGATGCAACAGTTGGGCAAGGATTTCGACCCAGCGCTGCTGGAAGACAAATTGCTGCGTGAAGAGGCGCTCAAGGGCCTGATCAGCCGCAAATTGCTGCTGCAAGGCGCCGAAGATGCCAAGTTTGCCTTCTCCGAGGCTGCGCTGGATCAGGTGATCCTGCAAACGCCGGAGTTCCAGGTGGATGGCAAGTTCAGTGCTGACCGTTTCGACCAGGTCATCCGCCAGATGGGCTACGGCCGCATGCAGTTCCGCGAGATGCTCGCCGAGGAAATGCTCATCGGCCAGCTGCGCACCGGCCTGGCGGGTAGCAGCTTTGTCACCGACCAGCAGGTCGATGCCTTCGCTCGCCTGGAGAAGCAGACCCGCGATTTCGCCTCCCTGACCTTCAAGGCCGACCCGGCCGCGGTCAAGGTCAGCGACGAAGAGGTCAAGGCGCATTACGAGCAGCACGCCAAGGAGTTCATGTCGCCTGACCAGGTGGTGATCGACTATATCGAGCTGAAGAAGTCGGTGTTCTTCGACCAGGTCAAAGTGACCGACGAAGAGCTCAAGGCCCAGTACGAGAAGGAAATCGCCAACCTCGCCGAGCAGCGCCATGCCGCGCACATCCTCATCGAGGTCAACGACAAGGTCACCGACGCCCAGGCCAAGGCCCGTGCCGAAGAGATCGAGCAGCGTCTGGCCAAGGGTGAAGACTTTGCCGCGCTGGCCAAGGAGTTCTCCCAGGACCCGGGTTCGGCCAACAGCGGTGGTGACCTCGGCTTTGCGGGCCCGGGTGTGTACGACCCGGCGTTCGAGGATGCGCTGTACAAGCTGCAGGACGGCCAGGTCTCGACGCCAGTGCGCACCGAGTTTGGCTATCACCTGATCAAGCTGCTGGGTGTGCAGGCGCCTGAAGTGCCGAGCTTCGCCAGCTTGAAGGACAAGCTGACCCGCGACCTGAAAACCCCGCTGGTCGAGCAGCGTTACGTCGATGCCAGCAAGCAGCTGCAGGATGCTGCCTACGAGGCTTCCGACCTGGCCCAGCCGGCCCAGGACCTGAACCTCAAGGTGCAGACCTCTGCAGCCTTCGGTCGCGAGGGTGGTGAAGGTATTACCGCCAACCGTTCGGTGGTGCAGGCTGCGTTCTCCGAAGAAGTGCTGGAGGAGGCTGCCAACAGCACCGCCATCGAGCTCGACCCGGAGACCACCGTGGTATTGCGCGTCAAGGAGCACCGCAAGCCGGAGCAACTGCCGCTGGAAGCGGTGGCCAGCAACATCCGCGAACACCTGGCCAAAGAGAAGGCGACGGCCGAGCTCAAGGCCAAGGCGGACAAGCTGATCGCCGGCCTGCGTGACGGTTCCATCGCAGCTGACAGCGTGCACGAAGGGCAAGGCTGGAAGGCCTATGAAGCAGTTACCCGAGGCGAGGACGGTATTGACCCGGCCGAACTGCAGGCGCTGTTCCGTCTGGGCAAGCCGCAAGCCAAGGGCAAGCCGGTGTATGGCAGCGTAGTGCTGCGTGACGGTAGCCTGGTGGTGCTGCAGCTCAAGGGCGTCAACGAAGGCGCTACCGCCACCGACGAAGAGAAGCAGCAGATCCGCCGCTACCTCGCGTCGCGTGCTGGCCAGCAGGACTTCGCGGCCTACCGCAAGCAGCTGGAAGCCAATGCGGATATCACCCGTTACTAAGGTGATCGCTGCATGAAGAAACAGGCCGCCTCGTGCGGCCTGTTTCGTTTCTGTCGCTTATGCCGGCCTCTTCGCGGTTGCTACGACGCTTAGCGTTTCACCCCTTCATAGTTATCCAGCGTATCCCGCGCGATCTCCCGTCCCAACGCAATCAGCTCTGGCGCTTTGTAGAACTCGAAGAACCGGCAGACCCGCTTGGGCACGTTGATCAGCACATCCGGTGGATACCCGGCGATCTTGTATTGCGCCAGTGAGGTCTGCATGACCTCGAAGCTCTGGTTGATCAAGTCCAGCAGCGAAGCAGGCCCCACGTTGTCGATGATGAACGAGCCGGTCGCCGACTTTGGCGCGCCCTGGCGTTCCGGTGCCGCCGCCGGTTGCTGGCCTTCCGGGTCGGCGGCATCTGCCAGCCACGGGTTGGGCGGCGCCAGGCCTTCGGCGACTATTTCCTGTTCGATGCGCATCAACTCTTCCGCCGGCTTGCGCCGGAAGGGCAAGCGAGAGCCCAATGAGCTCAGCAAGGAGTCAAAGCGCATCTTGAACGCCGCAGGGCGCTCGATCACCGGCAACTGGTACTGCTTCTGGTTGGTGGCGTTGAGGTTGACGGCGATGATCAGGTCGCAGTGACTGGACACCACAGGCACAATCGGCAGCGGGTTGAGGATGCCCCCGTCCACCAGCATACGGTTGCCCTGCATCACAGGGGTAAACAGGCTGGGGATGGCCGCCGAGGCGCGCATGGCCTGGTGCAGGCAGCCTTCCTGAAACCAGATTTCCTGCTGGTTGGTAAGGTCGGTCGCAACCGCTGTATAGGGGATGCGCAATTGCTCGATGTTGATCTCGCCGACGATCTTGCGGATTTGCCCGAACACCTTGTCGCCGCGAATGGCGCCGAGACGAAAGCTGACGTCGACCAGGCGCAGTACATCCAGATAGTCGAGGCTCTCGATCCAGTTGCGATAGTCGCTCAGCTTGCCGGCAGCATAGATGCCGCCAACCACTGCACCCATGGAGCAGCCGGCAATGCAGGCAATGTCGTAGCCGCGCCGCTCGATTTCCTCGATCACACCGATGTGTGCATACCCCCGGGCTCCGCCCGAGCCCAGTACCAGTGCCACGCGTTTGCTCATGAATATTCCCCGTCCAGTGCAACCATGGTCCTACAATGCACCCATCACAGGCTGTGCTTCAATGTAGATCGCGCTGAGCTACTGTAATAAAACTGGCCGGGCACAGCCGGCCGGGCAGGGCACTTTTCAGCTGCCGGGGCGTCGAACAGCCACTGTTTTTTCCATTGAGGTATTACCGATGAAAGCCTGGATCTGCCTTCCACTGATTGCCTTGGCCCTTGCTGGCTGCGCGGGCAAGACGGCCTACCGTGACAGCTGCGCGACCCAGCTGGATGCCGCCTGGAAGGAACTGGACCTGGCCAAGGCCGAAGGCTTTGCCGGTGCAGTGAGTTACTCCAAGGCCTTGTCGCTGCTGACCGGGGCCAAGACCCAGCAGCAGTTCGAAGGTTACGAGAGCTGTACGCGCAAAGCCGAAAAGGCGCGCTTCTACATTCGTGAGTCGCGCGCCGGGCGCTGATCAAGGAGCGTCGTATGTCTGCCATGCTAGACCATGTAGTAGCCCAGATACTGGCCTTGCAGGTGCGCCTGATGGCCTGCCGCGAACGCCTGGCTGCCGATACCGACCGCGAAGCCTTGCACGACTTGCGCATCAGCCTGCGGCGCTTGCGCAGCCTGCTGCGGCCGCTGCGCGGGCTGCCTGGCGTGGAGCAGCTGGAGGGTGCCGCCAGCGCGTTGGGTACCCTGACCACGCCGCTGCGTGACCGGGAGGTGCTGGCGGCGGAGCTGATCGCGCGCGGCTATACCGCCGCCGGCCAGCGGCGCCTGGAAGGGCGTGGCAGGACCTTTGCCAGTGTCGCTGCCAGCCCGCAGCTGGCCCGGGTGCTGGCGATTGTCGACGCGTTTCCGTTGTTCCTGCGGGCGGCAGGCCGCGAGGGGCTGGTCAAGTCACTGGACAAACGCATTGACAAGCGCCTGGTCAAGCAATGGCGCAAGTTGCACGAAGCCTTGCAAGACCCCGCTCACGACCGCCACCGCCTGCGCTTGCTGATCAAGCGTGCGCGCTATGGCGACGAGGCCTACCCACAACTCGACCACGCCGGGAAGAAACTGCAGCGCCTGCTGAAAAAGGCACAGGGCGACCTGGGCAACTGGCATGACCGCCTGCAGTGGTTGCTGCAGGCACGCGAGCATGCTGACCTGGCCCCCTGCAAAGTCGCGTGGGAGCAAGAGCTGCACGAGGCCGAGCGCAAGTCGGATGTGACGCTGGATGCCCTGCTGCAGGCGCTGGCGCGTCGCTAGCCCGACAATTGACCGATATGCGGGCTGATCGCCCGGGGTTTGCTGGCTACGATGGGCAGACCTTTTCGCTGCGGGCAGGAGCCAGCCAATGAACTTCAACCAACTGCTAGAGGCCGTGCGGGGCAACCCGGATGCCGTCAGCATCCCGCCCAGCTGGGCCCAGGGCCGCGCCGCCTTTGGCGGGCTGATGGCGGCCATGGTCTACGAGGCCATGCGCCTGAAACTCTCCGACAGCCGCCCTGTGCGCTCGCTGGCCATCAGCTTTGTTGCGCCTGCGGCAGCAGATGTGCCAATTCGTTTCGAGGTGGAGGTGCTGCGTGAAGGCAAGGCGGTCAGCACCTTGCTCGGCCGCGCCGTTCAGGATGGCCAGGTGGTGACCCTGGTGCAGGGCAATTTCGGTGCAGGCCGGCCTTCGGTGGTCAAGGTGCCAGCGTTGCCGGCGATGGAAATGCCCGCACTCGACGACGCAGCGCCCGAGCTGCCCTATATCAAGGGCGTTACGCCTGAATTCATGCGCCATGTAGCCTTGCGTTGGGCAGTGGGTGGGTTGCCGTTCAGTGGTAATCAATCGCGCAAGATGGGCGGCTGGGTGCGCTTGCGGGATGTAGCTGAAGAGCAGGTCAATGAGTCGCACTTGCTGGCGCTGGTCGATGCCTGGCCGCCGAGCCTGATGCCGTTTCTCAAGCAGCCCGCAGCGGGCAGCACCCTGACCTGGACCATCGAGTTCATCCAGCCCACGGCGAAGCTGTCGACCCTGGACTGGTGCCGGTACTGCGTGGAGACCGAGCATGCGCGAGAGGGTTATGGGCATGCTGCTGCGGCGTTGTGGACGGCAGAGGGCGAGTTGCTGGCCCTGAGCCGACAGACCGTCACCGTGTTTGCCTGATCAATCTTGGGAGCGCTACGCGCTCCTTTCGCGACACAAGGCCGCTCCCACAAGGATCTCGCAATTTTCAGATTGCGCGTGATTCCTGTGGGAGCGGCCTTGCGTCGCGATTGGGCTGCAAAGCAGCCCCATGGCATCAATGGCGGTGTTTGTGCCGCTCCCGCCAGGCCTTCCACCAGGCCCCGCTCAGCACAAAGCGCGGAAAGGTGATGAACTGCTCCGTCAGCAAACGCTGCACGGCATCCTGGCGATTGGCGAACGGCTCAGGTTGTTCGGCCTCCAGGCGATGACCATGGCGCTGTAAGCCAAGGCCGGCAATCAGGGCAATCACGCCAACGGCAATCTGGCCCAGGTCCAGGCCGAACAGCCCCGACAGAACCAGCAGCGCGCCGAGAATGAACAGCGGCACGGCAATCAGGTGCAGCACCAGATTGGCCGGGTGGCGGTGGTTATTGTGGTAGCCGCGCCATTGCCAGGCGGGCAGGTTGGGCAGGCGTTTGCTCATGGGCATTTCCTCTCGGTCATGCTCAAAGCTTAGTGCGGCCCCCGGGCGGGGGCCAATCGAGGCTGGCTATGGTGACTATAGCTTGAGCTGGCCAATGGCCCTGTTCAGTTCGCCGGCCAGGGTCGCCAGTTCGCTACTGGTGGTTGCCGAGCCCACTGTCTGTTGCACGGTCTGTTCGGTGACATCGCGGATGCTGACCACGGCGCGGTTCATTTCCTCGGCCACCTGGCTTTGCTGCTCGGCCGCCACGGCAATCTGGGTATTGCTTTCGCGCATCTGCGCCACAGCACCGGTAATCTCCGCCAGCGCCTCGCCGGCCTCCTGGGCCTGGCGGACGCAATCGTCGGCCTTGTACGAGCTTTCCTGCATGAATTCCACTGCATCGCGGGTGCCCGATTGCAGGGCAGAGACCATGGTGGTGATTTCGTCGGTAGAGGTTTGCACACGCTTGGCCAGGTTGCGCACCTCATCGGCCACCACGGCAAAGCCTCGGCCCAGATCTCCGGCGCGCGCCGCTTCGATGGCGGCGTTGAGCGCCAGCAGGTTGGTCTGCTCGGCGATGCTGTGGATTACACCGACCACGCTGTTGATCTTCTGGCTGTCTTCGGCCAGTTGGCGAATCATTTCGGCGGTTTGCTGCACACCGCTGGACAGCCCGGAAATCGAATCCTGCACCCGGCTGACCACCTCTTTGCCGCTGCCGGCCAAGGTGTCGGCGGTTTGTGACAGGTCACGGGTGGCACCGGCATGCTGGGCAATGTGGTGCACCGTCGCCGACATTTGGTTGATGGCGGTGGCGGCCTGGTCAGTCTCGCTCTGCTGGCCGAGCATGCCGGTGCGTACGTTGTTCATGCTGGCAGCGAGGCGTGCGGCGCCCGAGTCCAACTGTGCAGCGGTGTGGGCGACGGTGCTGACCACGCGGTGGTAGGTGGCCTGCATGGCATTGAAGGCCCCGGCCATCTGGCCGACCTCGTCGCCGCAGGCCAGCGGTACACGGGCCGCCAGGTCGCCGGTCCTTTCCACGTGCAGCATCACATCCTTCAGGGTATTGAGCTGGCTGAGCAGGAAGCGGATCAGCAATTGCGAAGCGCCGAGCATGGCCAGCATCAGGATCAGCACGCATACCGCGTAGTTGCTGAAGCGCTCGAAGAATACCTGGCGCAGGCTTGGCGACTGGGCGAGCACGGCCACCTGTTGGTCGCCGTGGCGCACTACCTGCGCCCCGCGCAGCGGGTTTTCGCCGAGGATCCAGGCGCTTGGTAGCTCCACCCAGCCCTGGGCGTTGCGCAGGCTATCGAGCGCTTCACCGGCGAAAGCCGGCGTTTGCCCGGCCGACCAGCTGATGACGTTGTCCGGGCGCGGCAATGCTTGCCCGGCAGGCCAGGCAGCCAGCAGCTGGGCTTGCGCTGCCGCCTGCGCCTGCGCCGCTTCGGCGCGGGCGCGTTGCTCCAGGTGCACGGCATAGAGCACCAGCAGCAGGGTAGTGACAAAGGCCACCGCGTTGACGGCCCAGAATTTGTACTTCAGGGAAACATTGCTAAGCCAGGCACCCATGGGCAGGTCTTCTCTGAGTTGAGCGGAAACAATTTTGGCAAGGTGCCATCATTGTGCCTGCACCCGCTCAGCAAGATGTTGACCCATATCAACAGCCAGCGCGCAGGGCTCAAGGGAGCTGGAAGAACGCCCGCGCCGTCGCGGTGGTATGCGCCGCCGTGTGCTCGGCCGATTCGCCCCGATGCAGCGCCACTTCGCGCAGCACTTCCGGCAGAAACGCCGGCTCGTTGCGCCCGTTCTTCGGCTTGGGTCGCAGGCTGCGTGGCAGCAGGTACGGGGCATCGCTCTCCAGCATCAGCCGCCCTGCGGCAATGTTGCCCACCAGCGGGTGCAGGTGGGTGCCGCGGCGCTCGTCGCAGATCCAGCCGGTGATGCCGATGTGCAGGTCCATGTCCAGGTAGGCGAACAGTGCCTCGCGCTCGCCGGTAAAGCAGTGCACCACAGCGCCGGTAAGGTGGTCGCGGTAATGCTTGAGTATCGCCAGCAAGCGCTCGCTTGCGTCCCGCTCGTGCAGGAACACTGGCAGGCGCAGCTCTGCGGCCAGCGCCAACTGGGCCTCCAGGGCTTGTTCCTGGAGTGGGCGAGGGGAGAAGTCACGGTTGAAATCCAGGCCGCATTCGCCCACGGCGCGCACGCGTGGTTCATTCAACAGCTGGCGCAGCTGGCGCTCGCTGCCGGCATCCCAGGACTTGGCGTCGTGGGGGTGCACGCCCGCAGTGGCAAACAGGTGCTGACCGCTTGCGTCCAGCTGCTGGCACAGCTCCAGCGCCTGTTCACTGACTGCCAGGCTGGTGCCTGTCAGCACCATTTGTGTCACCCCGGCCTCAACGGCGCGCTCGACGATTGCCGCCTGTTGGTCGTGGAAACTGCTGTTGGTCAGGTTGACGCCGATATCGATCAGTTGCATGGTGCTATCTCGTGCCGCGGGGCGGCCAGCATAGCAAAATCCGCGTTTTTTCTGAAAAACCAAGAACTTCATGCTGTTGCGGTGGTCTTTTATCGTCATTTCTCACTTGGCGGTGCAGTCCATGGATGCCGCCCAACCACCACGGACACGTTTTGCATGCTGCGATGCTGGCTTGTTTTCCTGCTGACGCTCGGGCTGACCCTGACCGGCCCGGCACAGGCGCGGGCGCCAGGGCCGCAGCAGAACATACCGCCCGCCAAGGTGCGTGACCTGCAGCAGATTCGTACCAGCAAAGTGCTGCGGGTGCTGGTCAACCAGAGCCGCAACAGCTCTGGCGAGGTCAAGGGCGAGCCGGTTGGCATCGAGTATTACCGCCTGCGGGCGCTGGAGCATTATCTCAATGCGCGTGCCGCCGATGACCAGCGGATCCAGCTAAAGCTCATACCGCGAGCCAAGGAGCAGTTGCTTGGCGCTCTGGCCCGCGGCGAGGGCGACCTGGCTGCGCCGGGCGAGCTGCTTGACCCCAGCGCGGTGCGCGGCGTGAGCAGCAGTGCGCCGATACTCGACCAGGTGCCGTTGATGCTGGTCGGGCGCAAGGGCGAGCGAAGCTTCAGCAAGGTCGAGCAGTTGTCCGGGCGTACCGTGGCCTTGACCAGCGCCAGTGCTGCCGGGCCGCTGATCCAGCAGGCTAACCAGCAACTGGCACTGCGCAAGCGTCCGCCGATCAAGGTGGAGTGGGTCGACTCGACGCTGGCGGTGGAGGATGTACTGGAGATGGTGCAGGCTGGCATCTACCACCTGACCGTGGTCGAGCAGCCCATTGCCCGGCGCTGGGCGCGGGTCATGCCGCGCCTGCGCCTGGACACCCGGGTGCGACTGGGGGCGCCGCAAGCCATGCGCTGGTATGTGGGGCGTGATGCGCCGCAATTGTTGGCCACGGTCGATCACTTCCTGCAAGGTTACCGCGCACCAGACAACCAGGATGCAGCCTTCGAGCGTATCTACCGGCGCCAGTACCGGGTGCACAACCCGTTGGCCAGCAAGGACCGCCAGCGCCTGGCCTCGGTGCGGGCGGTGCTGCAGAAGCATGGCCAGGCGCAGCAGATCGACTGGCTCAACCTGGCCGCCTTGGCCTTCAAGGAGTCGACGCTCAACCCGGCTGCACGCGGCACGGGAGGCGCCCATGGTCTGATGCAGATTACCCCTTCGGCCGCCCAGCGCGTGGGAGTGAGCAACACCGCCACGGTGGATGGCAATGTGCAGGCCAGCGCCCGCTACCTGGCGCTGATCCGGCGCAAGTTCTTCGCCAGCGCCAAGATCAACGAGCGTGAGCGCATGGCCTTTACGCTGGCGGCCTACAACCTCGGCCCCGAACGCGTCCAGGCGATGCGCTCCGAAGCCCGGCGGCGCGGCCTCAACGGGGACCAGTGGTTTTTCCAGACCGAACGCATCGCCATGGAGCAGGTGGGCATGGGGCCGGTCAACTTCGTCAACAGTGTCAACAAGTACTTTTTGGCGTTCAACCGCGAACGGGCTGCGCTGGAGCGTGTGGCAAAGCGCTGATAAATCGATTATATCGATTGTTATGTTGGTTTTTTTGCGATTTTCATATCTATCGAATTGATTATGATGTCGCCCATCCCAACACAACTTCTCCGCTTCAAGGACGCTTCGACATGAACAACACTACCCTCAACGCCCTGTTCTCCACCCGCGCCGGCGCCGGTCTCAGCGTTATCCGCATCCTGGTCGGCATCATCTTCATGGCGCACGGCGCGCAAAAACTGTTCGGCCTGTTCGGCGGTTACGGCCTGGAAGGTACCGGCCAGTGGATGGAAAGCATCGGCCTGGCCCCGGGTTACCTGATGGCCCTGTTGTCCGGTAGCGCCGAATTCTTCGGCGGCCTGGCACTGGTGGTGGGCTTGCTGGCTCGCCCGGCGGCCCTGGCGCTGAGCGTAACGCTGGTGGTGGCGATCCTCTCCGTGCACATCGGTAACGGCCTGTTCATGTCGAACAACGGCTACGAGTTCGCCCTGGCGCTGCTGGCCGGCACGGTTGCCGTCATGATCGAAGGCGCTGGCCGCTTTTCGCTGGACCGCCTGATCGCCCGGTAATCAGCTGCAAGCAGTGAGCTGCAAGCCGCAAGCAAGAGCGGGCCAGTACTCGGCCTGCTTTTGCTTGTGGCTTCTAGCTTGCAACTTGTAGCTCATCGCTCTAGCATACCGCCTGCGCCGATTTAAACAGCTACTTGCGGGGCGCAGGAAAGCCCCCCTCCGGGCCATCCGAAATACCGCTAAAGCGCTGGTTCGGTGACGCCTCCCACCGCTGCCCAGCGGGATTCGCGAGGCGGAGAGAAGCTCCATGAGTTGTCCACGTACCAGTGTCTGTTTGAGCCCTTTGCCTGCCAGCCAGGCGGCCCGCACACCGCGCATTCTGCTCGGCGGCCAGCATCAGCCCACCCTTTTGCGTCACCTCGAAGGCCTGTCCCGTCGCAAGGGCCAGGCGCGCGCCTTCCTGATCCAGTTCGTCGATATCGGCTGCCACCTGGCGCAATACGGCAATGACCGCTTCGACCTGGCCGTTATCCAGGCCCCGGCGCCGGACGAGGCCGCCGAAGTCATTGGCCACCTCACCCGCATTGCGCGCCAAGGCCTGATTACCCGCCGCTGAGGAGTGCGCTGTTGAGTACCAACATCATCACCACGGAAGGCCATGAGGCGCTGAAGAAAGAGCTGGACCACCTGTGGCGTGTCTATCGCCCGGAGATCACCCAGAAGGTTGCCTGGGCGGCGTCACTGGGCGACCGCAGCGAAAATGCCGACTACCAGTACAACAAGAAGCTGCTGCGCGAAATCGACCGCCGGGTGCGTTACCTGCGCAAGCGGCTTGAAGATGTGAAGGTGGTGGCCTACTCGCCGGAACAGGAAGGCAAGGTGTTTTTTGGTGCCTGGGTCGAGATCGAGAATGACGATGGCGAGACCATGAAGTTTCGCATTGTCGGCTATGACGAGATCTACGGGCGCAACGATTACATCTCGATCGACTCGCCCATGGCGCGGGCCTTGCTCAAGAAGGAGGAGGGCGATGAGGTGGTGGTGCACACACCTACCGGTGAAGCGACCTGGTATGTGAAGAGCATCAGTTACGGCCAATGAATTGATGTTGTCTGCACCGGCCCCTTCGCGGGCGTGCCCGCGAAGGGGCCGGTGCGGGTAATCCTCAACTGTCGCGCAACACCGCCAACGGGCTGGCATTCAGCGCCCGCCGCGTCCCCAGCACCCCTGCACCGCCCACCAGCAGCGCCCCCGCCAGCGGCAACGCCAGCAGCCACGGGTGCGGGCTCCACTGCAAGTCGAAGGCATAGCGGTACAGCACCAGGGTAATCAGCTCACAGCCCACTGCGGCCAACAACCCGCTGGCCGCCCCCAGCAAGCCGAACTCGATACGCCGTGCCTTGACCAGTAATGGCCGCGCCGCCCCCAGCGCACGCAGCAAGGCACCCTGGCGGATGCGTTCGTCCAGCGTTGACTGCAGGCCGGCAAACAACACCGCCAGCCCGGCGGCCAGTACGAAGAGCAGCACATACTCCACCGCCAGGGTCACCTGCGCGAGGATGCTGCGCAGCTGGTCGAGCAAGGCATCCACCTGCAGGATGGTCACCGCCGGGAATGCCCGTGACAGCGCCACCACGTCCAGGTCGTGGCCCGGCGCCAGGTAGAAGCTGGTCAGGTAGGTGGTCGGCAGCCCCTGCAGTGTGCCGGGCTGGAAGATCATGTAGAAGTTTGGCTGGAAGCTGTCCCAGTGCACGCTGCGCAGGCTGCTGACCCGGGCCTGACGTTGCTGGCCGCCGATTTCGAAGGTCAGCAGGTCGCCCATTTTCAGTTTCAGGCTGCTGGCCAGCTCCGCCTCCACCGATACACCGGGGATTTCGTCGCTGGCGGGCAAGGCTTGCCACCAGTTGCCTGCGGTCAGTGCATTGCCTTCGGGCAGCTCGGCGGCCCAGGTCAGGCTGAGGTCGCGCTGCACGGCGCGCTCACCTGCCGAGTCCTTGCTGACGATTTGCTGTACCGGTTGCTCGTTGATTTGCACCAGGCGCCCCGGCGTTACCGGGTACAAAGGCGCTGAAGTGGCGTTGACCTGATGCAGGCGTTGAGCGAACGGCTCTCGATCATCCGGCAGGATGTTCAGGGCGAAATGGTTGGGCGCATCCTTGGGTAACTGAGCTTGCCAGGTGTCGAGCAGTTCTGCGCGTAGCAGGGCGACCAACGCCATGGCTAGCAGGATCAGGCCGAAGGCCAAGGCCTGGCCAGCGGCGGCCGTGGGGTGGCGCAGCAACTGGCCCAGCCCCAGGCGCCAGGCCAGTGGCGCCCCGGCCAGCAGCTGGCGGAGGCTGCGCAAGCCGAGCAATAGCAAGCCGCCGAGCAGTAATGCGGCGACCAGGCCGCCCCCGAGCAGGGCGAAGGTGAGCAACAGGTCGAGGCTCAGGCGCCACATGATCAGGCCAAGCGCAAACAGAGCGGCGCCGTACACCAACCAACTGCTGGGCGGTATCGGCAACAGATCACGGCGCAGTACCCGCAGTGGCGGGACCTGGCCCAGGGCGGCAATGGGTGGCAGGGCGAAGCCGGCCAGTGCAACCAACCCGGTGCCGATGCCGGCCAGGGCCGGGATGATGCCGCCTGCCGGCACCACGCTTGGCAGCAGCCCGTGCAGCAGGCGGAACAGGCCCAGTTGTGCCAGCCAGCCGAGCAGGGCGCCGGCAAGGGCGGCAACCAGGCCGAGCATGGCCAGTTGCAGGCAATACAGGCCCAGTGCCTGGCGGCGCGAGAGACCCAGGCAGCGCAGTAGCGCGCTGGCATCCAGACGACGTGCGGCATAACGGCTGGCCGACAAGGCCACGGCGACCCCGGCCAGCAGTACCGCCACCAGGCTGGCCATGTTCAGGTAGCGCTCGGCCTTGCCCAGGGCGCCGCCGATCTGCTGGTTGCCATCGCGGGTGTCGCGCAGGCGCTGGTTGGCGGCCAGACCTTTTTCCACGCCTTGGCGGTATTGGGCCAGCGCCCCGGCATCGCCGCGCCACAGGTCGCGGTAGGTGACCCGGCTGCCCGGCTGAATTACACCGGTGGCCTCCAGGTCGGCCAGGTTCATCATCACCCGCGGGGTAAGGCTGTAGAAGTTGTTGGCGCGGTCCGGTTCGTAGGTCAGCACACGGCTCATGCGCAGGGTTTTCATGCCTACTTCGATGCTGTCGCCAATCGCCAGCCCCAGCGCCGCCAACAGGCGGGGCTCGACCCACGCCTCGCCAGGTGCCGGGCCGCCGCCAGGTGTTTCCTCGGCATAGGGCGCCGGCGCGCTGCGTACTTGCCCGCGCAATGGGTAGGCACTGTCGGCGGCCTTGACGCTGGACAGCTGGATGCCGTTGTCGCCGCCCACCACACTGGTGAACTCGACCACCTGCGCGTGACGCAAGCCAAGTGCGGTGCCGGTATCGATCTGCTGCTCGCGGGCGGGGGCGCTGCCCTGCAGCACCAGGTCGGCACCCAGGAATTCGCTGGCGCGCAGCTGCATGGCGCCGTTCAGGCGGGCGCCGAAATAGCCGATGGCGGTGCTGGCGGCCACTGCTACCAGCAGGGCAAAGAACAGCACGCGCACTTCGCTGGCGCGAATGTCACGCAGCAACTGGCGCAGGGCAAGGCCGCACAGGCGGGACAACGGCATGTGCTTCATCAAGCCTCCACCGGCGCCACCAGGCGCCCCGCGTCCAGGCGGATCTGGCGGCGACAGCGCCGGGCCAGGCGTTCGTCATGGGTAACCAGCACCAGGGTGGTACCGCGCTCCCTGTTCAAGTCAAACAGCAAGTCGCTGATGCGCTCACCCGTGTGGCTGTCGAGGTTGCCGGTGGGCTCGTCGGCAAACAGCACCGCAGGTTGTGCGGCGAAGGCGCGGGCGATGGCTACCCGCTGCTGTTCGCCGCCCGACAGTTGGCGTGGGGTGTGGCTCAGGCGCTTGCCGAGGCCGACCCGCTCCAGCAGGGAGCGCGCCTGCTCGCGGGCATCGCGGCGGCCGTCCAGCTCCAGTGGCAGCATGACGTTTTCCAGCGCATTGAGGCTGTCGAGCAACTGGAATGACTGGAACACGAAACCCACATGTTCGGCGCGTACCCGGGCGCGCTGGTCTTCATCCAGTGGCCCCAGGTCGTTGCCGGCGAGGATGACCTTGCCGGCACTGGGCAGGTCGAGGCCGGCGAGTAGACCGAGCAGGGTCGACTTGCCTGAGCCCGAGGCGCCGACGATGGCCAGGCTGTCGCCTTTGGCCAGTTCGAGGGAGAGTGCGTGGAGGATCGTCAGGTCACCTTCCGCGCTGGGGACCACTTTGCTAAGGTTCTGCGCAACGAGTATGTTGGGGCCCATGGAGAATCCGATGCGAGTGTGGTGGTTGAGTGCCGGTCTGGCCCTGTATTGCCTGGCCCAGAGCGCGGCGGCGGGAACACTGCTGGTTGTCGGCGATAGTATCAGCGCCGGTTTTGGCCTGGATACCCGCCAGGGCTGGGTCACTCTGTTGCAGACCCGCCTCAAGGACGAAGGTTTCGACGACAAAGTGGTCAATGCCTCGATCAGCGGCGACACCAGCGCAGGTGGCCAGGCGCGGCTGCCGGCGCTGCTTGCAGCGCATAAACCGAGCCTGGTGGTGCTGGAGCTGGGCGGCAACGATGGCCTGCGTGGGCAACCGCCCGCGCAATTGCAACAAAATCTTGCCTCGATGATTGAGGGGGCACGCCAGGCCGGTGCCAAGGTGGTGCTGCTGGGCATGCGCCTGCCGCCCAATTACGGGGTGCGCTACACCACCGCTTTTGCCAAGGTATATGAACAGCTGGCTGCGGACAAACAGGTGCCGTTGGTGCCGTTTTTCCTCGAAGGGGTAGGGGGCGTGCCTGAGTTGATGCAGGCCGATGGCATCCATCCGGCCCAAGGTGCCCAGCAGCGCCTGCTGGAAAATGCCTGGCCGGCGATAAAACCCTTGCTGTGACGCTTTAAACGGGGCGGGCTTTCGGCTAATGTTGCGCCCCCCGTTTCGAGTGCCCCCGATGCCGCGTCCTGCCTGGTCCCTGTATGCCTACCAACTGATCGAGCCCGATGAGCAGCTCGACCTGTTCGCCTGCCAGGAAATCCGCGTCCACCTGGTGGCCCGCCAGCTTGAGCTGGGCGTGCCGGTCGACCGTACCTTGTGCGGCGGCCTGCTGCCGGCGCAGCCGCGCTGGTCGGGGGTGCCGCGCGCGATCTACCGCGATAGCCGGCTGTGTGACCTCTGCCGAGCCATCCTCGATGCCCAGCGGCGCGGCATGCGCCCGGTCTGGCCAGAGCTGCAGGCGAGCTGAACGGCAAGCACCTTTCATCATCTGAAACGCTTGCATCGCGCCAATGCCTCCCGCTTGCATCGGCGCGGGTGTACAATCGATCCTCTTGACCCACCTTTCGAAGGATTTACCGGATGTTGCCGCGCTTTCCTGCCGTCACCCGTAGCCTGTCCCTGGCCGCCCTGCTGGTAGCGGGCCCCGCTGCTGCGCTGGAGCTGCCACTGCCACCGCCCGGTGAAGACATCGTCGGTCAGGTGCATGTGATCAAGGCAAAGTACGAGGACACATTCGCCGACATCGGCACCGCCAACGACCTCGGCTACCTGGAAATGATTGCCGCCAACCCAGGCGTCGACCCTTGGCTGCCGGGCGCTGGCACCGAGATCATCCTGCCGACCCGCTACGTGCTGCCGCCTGGCCCGCGCGAAGGCATCGTCATCAACCTGGCCGAGTATCGCCTGTACTACTTCCCGAAAGGGCAGAACGTGGTACATACCTTCCCGCTAGGGATTGGTCGTGAGGGTTGGGGGTCGCCGATCGCCAATACCAAGATCACCGCCAAGACGCCGAACCCGACCTGGACGCCACCTGCTTCCATCCGCAAAGAACACGCGGCGGACGGTGACATCCTGCCGACCGTAGTGCCGGCTGGCCCGGACAACCCGCTGGGGCCGTTCAAGTTCACCCTGGGCGTGCCGGGCTACCTGATCCACGGTTCGAACAAGAAGTTCGGCATTGGCATGCGTACCAGCCACGGCTGCTTCCGCATGCTCAACAACAACGTGCTGGAACTGTCGAAGATGGTGCCGGTGGGTACGCCGGTGCGCATCATCAACGAGCCTTACAAGTTCGGTATCAGTGGCGGCAAGGTCTATCTGGAAGCGCACACGCCGCTCGACGACCAGGGTAACCCGTCGGTAGTCGATAAACACACCGCCGTTATCAACGCCTTGCTCAAGCGTGAAGACCTGGCCAATAACCTGCGTATGAACTGGGACATGGTGCGTGACGTGGTGGCCGCAGAAGATGGCATGCCGGTAGAAATTGCCGTGCCGGTCGAGAACCAGGGTAGCGCCCCTATGGTGTCGAGCATTCCGCCAGAACTGCAGTAAGGTAATTGCGACACATCACGGCCCGGCTTAGTGCGGGCCTTTTCGTTACTGCCTGGCGCATTTACCTTGCTGGCAGGCAATAAAAAAGCCGACCCACAAGTGGGTCGGCTTCTTAACAATCCGCGAGGATTATTACTTGCGGCTGGCTTTGTCCAGCATACGCAGAGCGCGCTCGTTGGCTTCGTCAGCGGTCTGCTGAGCCTTCTGAGCGGCTGCCAGTGCGTCGTCAGCCTTACGGTAGGCTTCGTCAGCACGAGCTTGAGCGCGAGCTGCTGCGTCTTCAGTCGCAGTCAGACGAGCTTCGGTTTCTTTGGATACGCTGCTGCAACCGGTAGCCAGAACTGCGGCCAGAGCCAGAGCAGAGAATTTCAGAACGTTGTTCATCGTGTTCCCCTTCAAGGACTTTCTATTAAATAGCCATCTCTCAGGAAAGAGAAACTGGCCGGCGTACATAGTACCCATTACTTGTAGTAAGTAAACTGACTGAGCGCAAGAACTGCAAAAAAAATGTGGCTTGGCGCCACGCCGACAAGATTTGCGACGTGCGTGTGAAAAAAACGTGCAGGGTTCGCAAGCGATTGTAGTACCGGAACTTTTTTGTTGAACTAACGGTGACTTTAACTGTCCTTCGACGTCTTAAGCCCTACAACATCCGGCGGCTGTTGAAGGTAGCAGGGAAGAGTCGCTTTCTCAGCATTTTCGCCATTTTTCGCCGCTGCCACCTTGAGCAATCCCATTTGCGGCGCCTACTATCTTGTGAGTGCCAGAGGATCCGAACGATTACAATCGTCCAGAGGTCGAAGGGGCAACAGGTGGCGTAGAGGATTTAGCGCCGGATAAACCACCATTGGTTAAGGTATGGGTCTGCCGAGAAGACCTGCGAGGAGTAGTGATGAGCGAAGCGCTGACCATCCACCATGACCAGGCCGGTCATCAGTTCGAGACCACCGTGGACGGTCATCGTGCCTATCTGACGTACATGGATCTGGGCAAGCAGACGCTGGACATCTATCGCACCTTCGTGCCCAACGCCTTGCGGGGCCGCGGGATTGCTGCCGCTTTGACCGAGCGGGCGCTGGAGTATGCTGAACAGATGGGCTATACGGTGATTCCGTCCTGCTCATATGTGGAACGTTACATGGAGCGCCAGCAGCGGCATTCGAGCAAGGCCTGACGCTTTACATAAAAAACGGGGCCGCTTCGCGCCCCATTCGCGGCACTAGGCCGCTCCTACAGGGATATGCGATCTCCTGTAGGAGCGGCCTAGTGCCGCGAATGGGGCGCGAAGCGGCCCCGCTTTTTTATATCAATCAGCCGCGCTTGCGCTGCGGCAGCACATCCTTGAGCTTGGCATGCATGCTGCGCAAGGTTTTCTCGGTCGCGGCCCAGTCGATGCACGAGTCGGTGACCGAGACGCCGTACTGCAATTCGTTCAGGTCTTTCGGAATCGACTGGCAGCCCCAGTTCAGGTGGCTTTCCACCATCAGGCCAATGATCGACTGGTTGCCTTCGAGGATCTGGTTGGCAACGTTCTCCATGACCAGCGGTTGCAGGGCCGGGTCCTTGTTGGAGTTGGCGTGGCTGCAATCGACCATGATATTGGCCTTGATCTTGGCTTTGGCCAGGTCCTGCTCGCACAGGGCGACGCTGACCGAGTCGTAGTTCGGCTTGCCGTTGCCGCCGCGCAGTACCACGTGGCCGTACGGGTTGCCCTTGGTGGTGACGATGGACACGCCACCTTCCTGGTTGATACCGAGGAAGCGGTGTGGCTTGGACACCGACTGCAGGGCGTTGATGGCAACGGTCAGGCCGCCGTCGGTGCCGTTCTTGAAGCCGACCGCCGAAGACAGGCCCGAGGCCATTTCGCGGTGGGTCTGCGATTCGGTGGTGCGAGCGCCGATGGCCGACCAGCTGATCAGGTCCTGCAGGTATTGCGGGGAAATCGGGTCAAGCGCTTCGGTAGCGGTAGGCAGGCCCATTTCGGCCAGGTCCAGCAGCAGCTGCCGGCCAATGTGCAGGCCATCCTGGATCTTGAACGAGTCATCCAGGTACGGGTCGTTGATCAGGCCTTTCCAGCCGACGGTGGTGCGTGGCTTTTCGAAGTACACACGCATGACCAGGTACAGCGTATCGGACACTTCTGCGGCCAGCACCTTCAGGCGCTCGGCGTATTCGTGGGCGGCCTTGATGTCGTGGATGGAGCAAGGGCCGACCACGACGAACAGGCGATGGTCCTTGCCGTCGAGAATATTGCGCACCACTTCACGGCCGGCAGTCACGGTCTGCAGGGCCTTGGCGCTGAGGGGGATTTCCTTCTTGAGCTGATCGGGGGTGATCAGGGTCTCGTTGGAGGCAACGTTCAAGTCATCGATCGGTAAATCAGCCATCGTGTTACTCGTCAGGTCACGGGTGCCGGCCGCCAACTGTCCCCGTGCGGCCCAGCAGCAAGAATAATCGCAGCGGGGAGCCGAACCTTAGCGCGTTACGGGTGGCGCGACAATGGGCTGAAGTCTGGTCAGCATGCTGTTTTCCCTGCTGTTGTGGCGCTTTGGCGTGCATGGGCTAGCTGGCAGGGTGCAAGCTGTGTAAAAAGAAAGCTGACATTGACCTGGAGATCGGCATGCAGCCGCGCACACCACGCATCGGCATCATTGGCAGCGGAGCTATTGGAGGCTTCTATGGGTTGATGCTGGCCCGGGCCGGTTTCGACGTGCATTTTCTGCTGCGCAGCGAGTACCAGGTCGTACGCGAGCAGGGGTTGGCGGTGGACAGCGCGGTACACGGTACGCTGCAGATGAAGGTGCAGGCCTATGCCTATGCCGCCGACATGCCGCCTTGCGACTGGTTGCTGGTCGGTGCCAAGTCCACCAGCAATGACCAGCTGGCGCCACTGATCGTGCAGGCCGCTGCACCCGGCGCCAAGGTGGTACTGCTGCAAAATGGTCTGGGTGTGGAGGAGCAGTTGCGTCCGGCCTTGCGCCGCGACATGCACCTGCTCGGCGGTCTGTGTTTCATCTGCGTCAACCGCCACGCGCCGGGTGTGATTCGTCACCAGGCCCTGGGGGCGGTCAACCTGGGCTATCACAGTGGGCCGGCCAGTGATGGTGGTGCGGCCGTGCTCAGTGAGGGTGCAGGGTTGTTCCAGGCGGCGGGCATCGATTCGCAGGCCATGCCGAACCTGGACCTGGCGCGCTGGCAGAAGCTGGTATGGAACGTGCCGTACAACGGTCTGTCGGTATTGCTGGGCGAAGGCACCGCCGGGCTGATGGCAAGCAGCCATGGCCGTGAACTGATCCAGGCCCTGATGGCCGAGGTGGTGCAAGGCGCTGCCGCCTGTGGGCATGTGTTGCCCGAGGGGTATGCCGAGCACTTGTTCCAGATGACCGAGCGCATGCCTGACTATTGGCCAAGCATGTATCACGACTATGCCCTCATGCGCCCGCTGGAGCTGCAGGCTATCTATGCAGAGCCGCTGGTGCGTGCGCGTGCGGCAGGCTGCAGCTTGCCGCGCATGGAAACCCTGTGCCAGGCACTAAGTTTCCTCGACACCAGTGATCGGCCCTGCTGACGGCAGCGTTGACCTCGGCGTTGCTTTTTTGCGCGGCCCTGCAGACCGCGTCGGCAGCGCGCCGGACGGCAAAGCGTGCGTTCGGCGCGCTGCTAAGCTGAAGCTTGCTCTGCCGTTGCGGCAGTCGAGGAGGTCGAATGATCCGCTCCATGCTGTACGCCACCGACCTCGGTGTCTACGCCCCTTTTGTGATGCAGCACGCGCTGGCCTTGGCGCGCACGTTCAATGCCGAGTTGTATGTCATTCACGCCGTGGAGCCAATGGGCCAGTTCGCCGAATCCCTCCTGCAAAGCTACCTCGATGAGCAGACGCTCGACCAGTTGCATAGCCAGGGGGTGAACGCGGTAATGGCCAACATCGAGCAGCGCGTGCTGGAAAACTTCCGCGATGAGCTGGGCGAGGAGGCCGACCTTGCGGTGATCAAAGCGGTGCGGGTACGCCAGGGCGATCCGGCGCAGGTGATCCTTGACCAGGCGCAGCGGCTTAGCGTCGACCTGTTGATTTTCGGCAGCCACAGCGCCGGCGCCGGCGTGGATGTGCCCTTGGGCCGCACGGCAGTGCGACTGCTGCAACTGTCGCCGGTGCCGGTGTACATGGTGCCTTTGGCGCAGCATCTGGGGCGTAGGAAAACATGAAGTGAAGCGTCTGCTTTTTCCGAGGGTACGTAACAAAATAGTTCTAGATTTATTTCCAGAACCACTAATATAGTTATATATCGTCGCTGCCTGCTGCCGCGGACTCATCGCTGAACCGAGGGAAACCTATGAAGCTTCAACAACTGCGCTACATCTGGGAAGTGGCGCACCATGACCTCAACGTCTCCGCGACGGCGCAGAGCCTGTATACCTCCCAGCCAGGTATCAGCAAGCAGATCCGCCTGCTCGAAGATGAATTGGGTGTTGAAGTCTTTGCTCGCAGCGGCAAGCACCTGACCCGTGTAACCCCGGCCGGTGAGCGCATCATCAATACCGCCGGCGAAATCCTGCGCAAGGTCGAAAGCATCAAGCAGATTGCCCAGGAGTTCTCCAACGAGAAGAAGGGTACGCTGTCCATTGCCACCACCCACACCCAGGCGCGCTATGCCTTGCCGCCGGTGATCAGCAGCTTCATCAAGCAGTACCCGGAAGTGTCCCTGCACATGCACCAGGGTTCGCCCATGCAGATTGCCGAGATGGCTGCGGACGGTACGGTCGACTTCGCCATCGCCACCGAGGCGCTGGAGCTGTTCGGCGACCTGATCATGATGCCGTGCTACAAGTGGAACCGCTGCGTGGTGGTGCCGCAAGGTCACCCGCTGGCCAAGCTGCCGAAACTGACCCTTGAAGCGGTTGCCGAATACCCGATCGTTACCTATGTGTTCGGTTTTACCGGGCGCTCGAAGCTGGACGAAGCCTTCAACCACCGTGGCCTTACGCCAAAAGTGGTGTTCACCGCAGCAGACGCCGACGTGATCAAGACCTATGTGCGCCTGGGGCTGGGCGTAGGTATCGTCGCGGGTATGGCCGTGGACGCCAAACTCGACAATGACCTGGTGGCCCTGGATGCCAGCGAGCTGTTCGAAGCCAGCATTACCAAGATCGGCTTCCGTCGTGGCACCTTCCTGCGCGGCTTCATGTGCGACTTCATCGAGAAGTTCGCCCCGCACCTGACCCGCGAAGTGATGGCCAAGGCCATTCAGTGCCATAACAAGCAAGAGCTTGAAGAACTGTTCGCAGGCGTTGAACTGCCGGTGCACTGATCCGCAATTGTGCGGGGCCGCTTTGCGGCCCTTTCGCGGCACAAGGCCGCTCCTACAGGGGCATGCGATTTCCTGTAGGAGCGGCCTTGTGTCGCGATAGGGCTGCAACGCAGCCCCGGCTATCTCAAGCCTTGCTGATCAGGTTGCCTGCGTGCAACCCGCATTCCTTCTGCGTCGACTCTTCCCACCACCAACGCCCTTCACGCTCATGCTGGTTTGGTAGTACCGGGCGGGTGCATGGCTCGCAGCCGATGCTGATGAAGCCGCGCTCATGCAGGCTGTTATAGGGCAGCTCAAGCATGCGGATATAACCCCACACCTCTTCACTGCTCATCTGCGCCAGCGGGTTGAACTTGTACAGGGTGCGCTCGGGCGTGGAGAAGGCGCTGTCGATTTCCAGTGCCGCCACCTGGCTGCGGGTGCCTGGGCTCTGGTCGCGGCGCTGGCCGGTGGCCCAGGCGCTCACGGTGGCCAGCTTGCGACGCAGCGGCTCGATCTTGCGAATACCGCAGCACTCGCCGTGGCCATCCTTGTAGAAGCTGAACAGGCCCTTTTCCTTGACGAAGGGGTCGAGTTGGGCACGGTCGGGGCTGAGCAGTTCAATCGGCAGGTTGTACTGCTCGCGCACCTGGTCGATGAACCGGTAGGTCTCCGGGTGCAGGCGGCCGGTGTCGAGGCTGAACACTTTGACCTGCTTGTTCAGCTTCCAGGCCATGTCGACCAGCACCACGTCCTCGGCGCCGCTGAAGGAGATCCACAGGTCATCACCAAAATGCTCGAAGGCGAGCTTGAGAATGTCCTGCGGGGACTTGTTGGCGTAGGTCGCGGCCAGGGCGGCGACGTCGAAGGGTTGGCTCATCAGGCGGCTTCCATCTTGGCTGTGGCGCTGTGCGCTCGTAGTAAGGTGATGGTAACAAAAAAACGCGGGCTAGACGGACTCACAAGCCCTGCAAGGTCTGCATCAACACCCGCACTTTGGCGATCGACTCTTCATATTCGGCCTGCCATTCGGAGTCGGCTACCACCGCACCGCCGCCCCAGCAACTGACCTGGCCGTCCTTGACCAGCAGGCTGCGAATGGCAATCGAGCTGTCCATCTCGCCGCGCACATCCACATACAGCAGCGAGCCGCAGTAAAGCGCCCGGCGTGCAGGCTCCAGCTCGTCGATGATCTGCATGGCGCGAATCTTCGGCGCCCCGGTGATCGAGCCGCCGGGGAAGCTGTCGCCGATGAGGTCCAGGGCATCCTTGTCGCTGGCCAGCTGGCCGGTGATGCTGCTGACCAGGTGGTGGACGTTGGGATAGCTCTCCAGGCTGAACAGCTCCGGTACCTTCACAGAACCGATCTTGCAGGTACGCCCCAGGTCGTTGCGCAGCAAGTCGACGATCATGAGGTTTTCCGAGCGGTCCTTGGGGCTGTGCAGCAGCTCCTCGGCATTGCGCTTGTCTTCAATCGGGTCGCTGGCGCGCGGGCGAGTGCCCTTGATTGGCCGGGTTTCCACCTGCCCCTGGCTGACGCGGATGAAGCGCTCCGGGGAGAAGCTGAGCAAGGCACTGCCATCGCCCAGTTGCTGGTAGCCGGAAAACGGCGTGGGGCAAGCTTGGCGTAGGGCCTGATAGGCGCGCCAGGGGTCGCCCTGGCATGGCGCGCGAAAGCGCTGGGTAAGGTTGATCTGGTAGCAGTCGCCGGCCTGGATGTAGCGCTGTACCTGGTCGAAGGCGGCCCGGTACTGGTCGGGCTGCAGGTCACCGGCCATCGGCGCGAGCAGCTGGAAGTCGCCGCTTGCAGTACCGCAGGCGCCTTCGAAAAGCGTGATCAGGCGTTCGCGTTCACTGCCGGCCAGGCTTGGGTGGAACACCAGCTGGCTGGTGCCGTGCACATGGTCGCTGACCAGTGCCCAGGCATACAGCCCCAGTTGCGCGTCGGGCAGGCCGAGGTCGTCCACGGCCAGGCTTGGCAGGTGTTCCAGGCGGCGACCGAAATCGTAGCTCAGGTAGCCGATCAGGCCACCGGCGAAGGGTAGCTCGCTGCCTTCGGGCAGTTGCGCATGGCCCAGGTGGGCCAGGCCGTCGCGCAGGCGCTGGAGGAAGGTGCTGCCTTGTTCATCGGGGTGCGCTTGCAGCTGTTGCAGCGGCCAGGCGCTGAGCAGGTCGAAGCGGCCGCGTTCGGCGCCGGGGCGGGCGCTGTCGAGCAGGATCGCGCCGGGGGCCTGGCGCAGGCGGGCGAAATAGGCGGCTGGGTCAGGCTGGTAGGGCAGGGGGTAAAGCGTACAGGTCGGCATCAGTGTGGACGGCGATGTAAAAGCGAGGAGGGCGATTGTAGACCTGTGTAGGAAAAGCGCCTAGCACTGGGCGCGACATTCAACAGCGTGTTTGGCCCATTCGCAGCACAAGGCTGCTCCTACAGGTGAAACGCAGCCCTGCAAGCCTGCACAGTACCTGTAAGAGCAGCCTTGTGCTGCGAATGGGCTGCAAGGCAGCCCCGGCAATTCAGCGGTTAGGCACGTGCCCGAACAAACCCTGTGCTACCCGAACCCGCTGTTCGGCATCTTCGGTAATGCCATCCTTGGCCAGCGCTTCGATATGCGCCTCAATGGCGTGGGTGCGCTGGGTCAGGCCGCAGTCGTTGGCAATCTGGATGTTAAGGCCCGGGCGGGCGTTTAGCTCCAGGATCAGCGGGCCTTTTTCCTGGTCCAGCACCATGTCCACGCCGATGTAGCCCAGCCCGCACAGTTCATAGCAGCCGGCGGCCAGCTTCATGAAGCCGTCCCAGTTCGGCAGCTGCACGCCATCCACCGCATTGGTGGTGTCCGGGTGCTTGCTGATGATGTTGTTCAGCCAGGTACCGCGCAGGGTCACGCCGGTGGCCAGGTCAACGCCCACGCCGATGGCGCCCTGGTGCAGGTTGGCCTTGCCGCCGGACTGGCGGGTCGGCAGGCGCAGCATGGCCATTACCGGGTACCCCATCAGCACGATGATGCGGATGTCCGGCACGCCTTCGTAGCTGATGCTTTTGAAGATCTGGTCGGGGGTAACCCGGTACTCGATCAGCGCGCGGTCGCGGTGGCCGCCCAGCGAGTACAGGCCGGTGAGGATGCTCGAAATCTGGTGTTCGATTTCCTCATGGCTGATGATCTTGCCCGACACCGTGCGGTAGCGGTCCTCGAAGCGGTCGGCGATCACCAGGATGCCGTCACCGCCGGCGCCTTGCGCCGGCTTGATGACGAAATCGCTGCGCCCGCCAATGATCTGGTCGAGCTTGTCGATTTCTTTCTCGGTTTCGATGATGCCGTACATTTCCGGCACATGGATACCGGCCGCCAGGGCGCGCTCCTTGGTGATGATCTTGTCGTCGACGATCGGGTACAAGCTGCGCTTGTTGTACTTCAACACGTAGTCCGCGTTGCGCCGGTTGATACCCATGATGCCCCGGGCCTCCAGGGCTTTCCACGTCTTGATCAGGCCAAACATCAGGCGTCAGCCTTCTTCAGGAATGCCTTGAAGCGCACGAGTTCGGTCAGGCGGTAGCCACGGTAGCGGCCCATCGCCAGCATGAAGCCCACCAGGATCAGCAGTACGGCCGGGAACGTGAACACGAAGTACACCAGCTCCGGCACCATCATCAGCAGGTGCGCCAAAGAGGCTGCAAACAGGGTGCCGATGGCCACTTTCATGGCATGGCCACCGCCACGTTCTTCCCAGGTGATCGACAGGCGCTCGATGGTCATGGTCAGGATCACCATCGGGAACAATGCCACCGACAGCCCGCGCTCAAGGCCCAGCTTGTGGCTGAACAGGCTGATGGCGGCGATCAGCACCACGACGAAGGTCAGCACCACCGACAGGCGTGGCAGCATTTGCAGCTTGAGGTGTTCCAGGTATGAGCGTAACGACAGGCCAAGCGCGGTAATCACCGTGAACAGCACGATGCCAAAGCCCAGTTGGGTCTCGCGGAAGGCCAGGGCGATCAGCACGGGGGTGAAGGTACCCAGGGTCTGCAAGCCGATCAGGTTGCGCAGCACCAGGATCACCAGCACGCCGATAGGGATCATGACCATGATCATGAAGGTCTGCTGGGTCTGCAGCGGCAGGCTGTACAGCGAGTACTCGAGGAAGTCTGCGTCGGTGTTCTCGTCGGTCAGCTTGGCCAGGCGGATGGCGTTCATCTCGCTGTTGTTCATGCTGAAGGTGACGTTGGCCTTCTTGCCGCCATCGACGGTGATCAGGTTGTCGTCACCGGTCCACCACAGCAGGCGGTCGCTGGGCAGGCCTTGCTCGCCGGTGTCCGGGTTGAAATACAGCCAGTCGTTACCGTTGAAGCTGCGCAGCCACAGTTCCGGGGTTTGCGGGGTGTCGGCCACCAGGCGGATGGTGTGCACCTTTTCCATCGGTACGTGGGCGATCGACAGCAGCAGGTCGATGATCTGGGCTTTCTTCATCGGCGAGGTGTCGCCGGCCAGTAGCAGCTTGACGTTGTCGTCGTTGAGGTTGTTGACCCGCTTGATGGTCTCGCTGACGAAGGTCTCGACGTCGGCAGAGTGCTGGCGAATCGGCGCCATCAGGGCTTCGGCGGCGATCTTCTCGGGGCCTTCGATAGCCAGGCTGTCACGGAAGGTCGGGCCTTTGACCGTGGTCTTCTCGTTGCTGTAGCGCTTGGTCAGCACCAGGCGGTAGTAGAGGGTCTGGTTGCCGCTGGCGCGGCGGGCCGACCAGGTGACCTTGCGGTTACCGTCGGCACGGTTGACGCTCACCCCGTAGTTGTTGGAGATGAAGCTCTCGTTGAGGCTGACATAGTCGCGGTTCAGCGGTGGCACGAACATCTGCACCTTGACCGGGTCCTTGGTGCTGGCCACGAACTCGACCTTGGCGTCGATGTTCCACAGGTCGTCGGTTTCATCCTCGGTCACCGGGATGCCGAGGAAGAAGATCTGGTAAGCCGTGACCGCCACACCCAGTAGCACCAGTACGGTGATCAGGACTTTCAGATGGAGGGTAAGAGAGCGCATCGGAATTACTCTGCTTTGTGAGCGTCGGTGGCACAGGCAGGTTTGCCGGCCGCATATTTAAGGCTTGGGTCGACCAGCGCGTCGAAGTGCTTGAGTGCCTCGGAGCCGATCAGCAGCGGGAACTGGAAGGCGCTGCGGTCGGTGAGGTTGACTTCGATGGTGCGCATGGCCTGGCCCATGCAGATTTCAAGTTCGATGACCGGGCGTGCCGTGTAGGCCTTGCCCGATTCGGCATCATAGTCGCCGGCCCGGCGCTTGATCTTGCTTACGCGTGCCAGCGGGCGCTCGATCGGGTGCGAGTGGGCAGCATCGATGGCCAGGTAGAAGCGCACCCAGCTTTCGCCGTTGCGCTTGAACCGCTTGATATCGCGGGCGCTGAGCGAGGCGGTCTTGGCGCCGGTGTCGAGCTTGGCGGCCACTTCCAGGTCCAGGTCGCCCAGCCGTGCATATTCGTTGAGACCATAGACGGTCTTGCCCGCAGCCTGACCAAGGGCCGGCAGCAGGGTGAGGCATAGCAGCAATAAAACGGGTGTAAGTCTCATAATCCTGGCGCGGTGCAGTGCAAGGTTCTAGGCAAGGTTCTGGTCAAGGCGACTGGCAACTACTGCGCAAGCTTCCTCTTTTATCTGTCAACAAGCATGAATGTATGACAGACAGGCTATCCATACCCCATCGGAGGCGCGGCATTCTATCACGCCGACGTCTTGACGCCAGCGGTGCGCGATCTGACAGCACCGGGCGGGGGTTAGTTCGCTATTAGACAATTGTCGACAATGTTCATTTTGTCTTTGACTGGAGAGCGTGTTTTCGCTAATTTCTGGCAAAGAGATTTTCAAGGTGTCGACAATATGCAGGACCTTTCCACCGCCAGCCCGGTGCTGACAGACGAAACGGAAACCTTGTCTGAAAACGTCTTCCGGCGCATTCAGGCGGCCATCGTCAAGGGCGAAATTGCCCCCGGCAGCAAGATTTCCGAGCCGGAGCTGGCGCGCACCTACGGCATCAGCCGTGGGCCGTTGCGCGAGGCCATCCACCGCCTGGAGGGCCAGCGCCTGCTGGTGCGCGTACCGCATGTGGGCGCGCGCGTGGTATCGCTGAACCACGCTGAACTGATCGAACTGTACGAAATCCGCGAGTCGCTGGAAGGCATGGCCTGCCGCCTGGCAGCCGAACGGATGAGCCAGGGCGACATCGACGAACTGCGCCGTGTGCTTGATACCCATGAGCGCGATGCCGCATTCCAGGCTGGTGTGGGTTACTACCAGCAGGAAGGCGACTACGACTTCCATTACCGGATCATCCAGGGCAGCGGCAACCAGACCCTGGTCAAGATGCTGTGCGGCGAACTGTACCAACTGGTGCGCATGTACCGCATCCAGTTCTCTGCCACGCCCAATCGGCCACGCCAGGCCTTTGCCGAACACCACCGCATCCTCGATGCCATCGCCGACCGTGACGGCGAGCTGGCCGAACTCCTGATGCGCCGCCACATCGGCGCGTCCAAGCGCAACATCGAGCGTCACTATCTGGACGCCCACAACAACAGCCCACGAGGTGAGAAATGACTGTGAAGAGCACCCCCGGTCAGCGTTTCCGCGACGCAGTTGCTGCCGAACATCCCCTGCAGGTGGTTGGCGCCATCAATGCCAACCATGCCCTGCTGGCCAAGCGTGCCGGCTTCAAGGCCATCTACCTGTCCGGCGGTGGCGTGGCAGCAGGCTCGCTGGGCTTGCCGGACCTGGGCATCACCGGCCTGGACGACGTGCTCACCGATGTGCGCCGCATTACCGACGTGTGCGACGTGCCGTTGCTGGTGGATGTCGACACCGGCTTCGGTGCGTCGGCCTTCAACGTCGCCCGCACCGTACGTTCGATGAGCAAGTTTGGCGCTGCTGCCATCCATATCGAGGACCAGGTTGGCGCCAAACGCTGCGGCCACCGTCCGAACAAGGAAATCGTCAGCCAGCAGGAAATGGTCGACCGCATCAAGGCCGCTGTCGATGCCCGTAGCGACGACAGCTTCGTGATCATGGCGCGTACTGACGCCTTGGCCGTCGAAGGCCTGAACGCTGCCCTTGATCGCGCCGAGGCCTGCATCGAGGCTGGCGCCGACATGATCTTCCCGGAAGCCATCACTGAACTGCAGATGTACAAGACGTTCGCTGATCGGGTGAAGGCACCGATTCTGGCCAACATCACCGAATTCGGCGCCACGCCCCTGTACACCACCGAAGAGCTGGCCTCGGTCGACGTGTCGCTGGTGCTGTACCCGCTGTCGGCATTCCGTGCCATGAACAAGGCCGCCGAGAACGTGTACACCGCGCTGCGCCGCGACGGCACACAGAAAAACGTGATCGACACCATGCAGACCCGCATGGAGCTCTACGATGCCATTGGTTACCACGCCTTCGAGCAGAGCCTCGACGCGCTGTTTGCCCAGAAGAAAGGGTAAGTGATGGCGCCTGTGCCGGCCTCTTCGCGGGTTTACTCGCGAAGAGGCCGGCACAGGCGAACCGAATTAGCCAGCAAGAAATCCATAACAAATTCAAGAAAGGAGAAACACCATGGCCGAAGCGAAAGTACTCAGTGGCGCAGGCCTGCGTGGCCAGGTGGCCGGCCAGACCGCACTGTCGACCGTTGGCCAGGCCGGTGCCGGGCTGACCTACCGGGGTTACGACGTGCGTGACCTGGCGGCAGGTGCCGAGTTCGAAGAAGTCGCTTACCTGCTGCTGTACGGCGAGCTGCCAACCCAGGCCGAGCTGGCCGACTACAAGCTCAAGCTCAAGGGCCTGCGTGACCTGCCGCAAGCATTGAAGGAAGTGCTGGAGCGTATCCCGCGTGACGCCCACCCGATGGACGTGATGCGCACCGGTTGCTCGGTACTGGGTACCCTGGAGCCCGAGCTCACTTTCGAAGCCCAGCGCGACAAGACCGACCGCCTGCTGGCGCTGTTCCCGGCAGTGATGTGCTACTGGTACCGCTTCACCCACCATGGCGTGCGCATCGATTGCACCAGTGACGAAGACACGCTCGGCGGCCACTTCCTGCACCTGCTGCACGGCAAGAAGCCGAGCGAGCTGCACGTCAAGGTCATGAACGTGTCGCTGATCCTGTACGCCGAGCACGAGTTCAACGCCTCCACGTTCACCGCCCGCGTTTGCGCCTCGACCCTGTCCGACCTGTACTCCTGCGTCACCGCTGCCATCGGCTCGCTGCGCGGCCCGCTGCACGGCGGTGCCAACGAGGCAGCGATGGAGCTGATCGAGCGCTTCCAGAGCCCGCAGGAAGCCACCGCCGAGCTGCTGCGCATGCTGGACCGCAAGGACAAGATCATGGGCTTTGGCCATGCCATCTACAAAGAGTCCGACCCGCGCAACGAGGTGATCAAGGGCTGGTCGAAGCAGCTGGCCGACGAAGTGGGCGACAAGGTGCTGTACCCGGTTTCCGAAGCCATCGACAAGACCATGTGGGAGCAGAAGCGACTGTTCCCCAACGCTGACTTCTACCATGCCTCGGCGTACCACTTCATGGGTATCCCGACCAAGCTGTTCACCCCGATCTTCGTCTGCTCGCGCCTGACCGGCTGGGCGGCGCATGTCTTCGAACAGCGTGCCAACAACCGCATCATCCGTCCGAGCGCCGAGTATGTCGGCGTCGAGCAGCGCCAGTTCGTGCCGATCGAGCAGCGCTGAAACCGAACCTGTGGGGTGGCCTGTTCCGGCCTCATCGCCGGCAAGCCAGCTCCCACAGGTGTTGCACCGCCCTTGTAGCCAGTGCTGTACCTGTGGGAGCCGGCTTGCCGGCGATGAGGCCGGAGCAGCCAATACAGGGCAGCAATTAGAACGCTATCCACGACCGTACCGTGACCGAGCCTGATAACGATATGAACACAGCATTCCGCAAGCACCTTCCAGGCACCGACCTGGACTACTTCGATGCCCGTGCGGCGGTCGAGGCGATCAAGCCCGGCGCCTACGACGGCCTGCCTTACACGTCCCGCGTGCTCGCCGAGAACCTGGTGCGCCGCTGCGACCCGGCCACCCTCGACGCCTCGCTGGGCCAACTGATCGAACGCCAGCGCGACCTCGACTTCCCGTGGTTCCCGGCCCGCGTGGTGTGCCACGACATCCTCGGCCAGACCGCGCTGGTCGACCTCGCCGGCCTGCGTGATGCCATCGCCGACAAGGGTGGCGACCCGGCCGCCGTCAACCCGGTGGTGCCGGTGCAGCTGATCGTCGACCACTCGCTGGCAGTGGAGTGCGGTGGCTTCGACCCACAGGCCTTCGAAAAGAACCGCGCCATTGAAGACCGCCGCAACGAAGACCGCTTCCACTTCATCAACTGGACCAAGAAGGCGTTCAAGAACGTCGACGTGATCCAGCCGGGTAATGGCATCATGCACCAGATCAACCTGGAGAAGATGTCGCCTGTCATTCATAGCGACCGCGGCGTGGCCTACCCGGACACCTGCGTCGGAACCGACAGCCACACCCCGCATGTCGACGCCCTGGGCGTGATCGCCATTGGCGTTGGTGGCCTGGAAGCCGAAAACGTGATGCTCGGCCGCGCTTCGTGGATGCGCCTGCCCGAAATCGTCGGCGTCGAGCTGACCGGCAAGCTGGCACCGAACATCACCGCCACCGACCTGGTGCTGGCCCTGACCGAATTCCTGCGTAAACAGAAAGTCGTCGGCGCCTACCTGGAATTCCACGGCGAGGGCGCCCGCGCGCTGACCTTGGGTGACCGCGCCACCATTTCCAACATGGCCCCGGAATACGGCGCCACCGCCGCGATGTTCGCCATCGACCAGCAGACCATCGACTACCTGCGCCTGACCGGCCGCGAAGAGCAGCAGGTCAAGCTGGTGGAAACCTACGCCAAGGCGACCGGCCTGTGGGCCGACAGCCTGGGCGGCGCCGTCTACGAGCGCACCCTGAGCTTCGACCTGTCGAGCGTGGTGCGCAACATGGCCGGCCCGTCCAACCCGCACGCTCGCGTGGCCACCAGCGACCTGGCAGCCAAAGGCATTGCCGGCAGCTGGGAAGAGGTGCCGGGGCAGATGCCGGACGGTGCGGTGATCATTGCCGCCATCACCAGCTGCACCAACACCAGCAACCCGCGTAACGTGATAGCTGCTGGCCTGATTGCACGCAATGCCAACAGGCTTGGCCTGGCCCGCAAACCGTGGGTCAAGTCGTCGCTGGCGCCAGGTTCCAAGGCTGTGCAGCTTTACCTGGAAGAAGCCGGGCTGGAGAAGGAGCTGGAGCAACTCGGTTTTGGTATCGTCGCCTTTGCTTGCACCACCTGCAACGGGATGTCTGGCGCGCTGGACCCGGTGATCCAGCAAGAAATCATCGACCGCGACCTGTACGCCACCGCCGTGCTGTCGGGTAACCGCAACTTCGACGGGCGTATCCACCCGTATGCCAAGCAGGCCTTCCTGGCTTCGCCGCCGCTGGTGGTGGCCTATGCCATTGCCGGCACGATCCGCTTCGACATCGAGAAGGATGTGCTGGGCGTGGTCGATGGCAAGGAAATCCGCCTCAAGGACATCTGGCCGAGCGATGAAGAGATCGACGCCGTGGTGCGTGCCGCGGTCAAGCCAGAGCAGTTCCGCAAGGTGTACATTCCGATGTTCGCCATCGAGGAAGACCGCGGGCCGAAGGTGGCGCCGCTGTATGACTGGCGCCCGATGAGCACTTACATCCGCCGCCCGCCGTACTGGGAAGGCGCGCTGGCCGGTGAACGTACCCTGCGCGGCATGCGCCCGTTGGCGGTGCTGCCGGACAACATCACCACCGACCACCTGTCGCCGTCCAACGCCATCATGCTCGACAGCGCCGCCGGTGAATACCTGGCGAAAATGGGGTTGCCGGAAGAGGACTTCAACTCTTACGCCACCCACCGCGGCGACCACCTGACCGCCCAGCGTGCCACGTTCGCCAACCCCAAACTGTTCAACGAAATGGTGCGCAAGGAAGACGGCAGTGTGAGGCAGGGCTCGCTGGCGCGTATCGAGCCGGAAGGCAAGGTGACCCGCATGTGGGAGGCGATCGAAACCTACATGCAGCGCAAACAGCCGCTGATCATCGTGGCCGGCGCCGACTACGGCCAAGGTTCGTCCCGCGACTGGGCGGCCAAGGGCGTGCGCCTGGCGGGTGTCGAGGCCATTGTCGCCGAAGGCTTCGAGCGCATTCACCGCACCAACCTGGTGGGCATGGGCGTGTTGCCGCTGGAGTTCAAGCCAGGCACTGACCGCAAAACCCTGGGCCTGGACGGCAGCGAGACCTATGACGTGCTGGGTGCACGTACGCCACGGGCGACCCTGACGTTGGTGGTTACCCGCGCCAATGGCGAGCGCCTGGAAGTGCCGGTGACCTGCCGCCTGGACACCGCCGAGGAAGTGTCGATCTACGAAGCGGGCGGGGTGCTGCAACGCTTTGCCCAGGACTTCCTCGAAGCGACCGCCTGAGCATGAAACGGGGGCCGCTCTGCGGCCCTTTCGCGACACAAGGCCGCTCCCACAGCGTCACACGATCCCTGTAGGAGCGGCCTTGTGCCGCGATGGGCTGCAAGGCAGCCCCAGAGGCCATATGCATTTCAGACAGGACAGCCCATCAATGGCACACGTACCGCAAGTAAAAATCCCCGCCACCTACATCCGTGGCGGCACCAGCAAAGGCGTGTTCTTCCGCCTGCAAGACCTGCCCGAGCAGGCGCAGATCCCCGGCCCCGCCCGTGACGCACTGCTGCTGCGGGTAATAGGCAGCCCCGACCCCTACGGCAAGCAGATCGACGGCATGGGCGGCGCCACGTCCAGCACCAGCAAGACCGTGATCCTGTCGCAAAGCATCAAGCCAGAACACGATGTCGACTACCTGTTCGGCCAGGTCAGCATCGACAAGGCGTTCGTCGACTGGAGCGGCAACTGCGGCAACCTGTCTGCTGCAGTCGGTTCGTTCGCCATCAGCAGTGGCCTGGTCGACCCGGCGCGCATTCCGCGCAACGGCATCGCCACGGTGCGCATCTGGCAGGCCAATATCGGCAAGACCATCATCGCCCATGTCCCGATCACTGAAGGTGAAGTGCAGGAAACCGGCGACTTCGAGCTGGACGGGGTGACCTTCCCGGCGGCCGAGGTGCAACTGGAGTTCCTCGACCCGGCGGCCGACGACGGTGACGACGGCGGTGCGATGTTCCCCACTGGCAGCCTGGTCGATGACCTGGAGGTGCCGGGTGTCGGCACCTTCAAGGCGACCCTGATCAACGCTGGCATTCCGACCATCTTCGTAAACGCGGCGGATATCGGCTACACCGGTACCGAACTGCAGGACGCCATCAACGGCGACCCGCAGGCGCTGCTGCGTTTCGAGACCATTCGTGCTTATGGCGCCGTGCGCATGGGCTTGATCGACAATGTCGACCAGGCTGCCGGGCGTCAGCACACACCAAAAGTGGCGTTTGTTGCGCCACCGAGCACCTACACTGCGTCCAGTGGCAAGGTGGTACAGGCAGGGGATGTCGACCTGTTGGTGCGGGCCTTGTCGATGGGCAAGCTGCATCATGCCATGATGGGTACGGCGGCGGTGGCGATCGGCACCGCAGCGGCCATTCCGGGCACGCTGGTCAACCTCGCCGCTGGCGGGGGCGAGCGCAGCGCTGTGCGTTTCGGCCACCCTTCGGGCACCTTGCGGGTCGGGGCCGAGGCGCGCCGGGTGGAGGGTGAGTGGACAGTGACCAAGGCAATCATGAGCCGCAGTGCTCGCGTGCTGATGGAGGGCTGGGTTCGCGTGCCTGGCGATAGCTTCTAAAGCACCACTGGCGCTCGGCTTCAAGAGGGGCCGCTTTGCGGCCCTTCGCGGGCTTGCCCGCTCCCACAGGTAATCACAGGGTTTGAATGCTGTGATATCCCTGTGGGAGCGGGCGAGCCCGCGAAGGGCTGCACAGCAGCCCCGGCAATTCTGAAGGGAGCTGGATATGAGCGCCAACGTAGACCTCAACGACCGCCCGGATTACGACCGGGTGCTACAGACCCTGGCCGATTACGCCCTCGGCTACCGGGTCGATTCCGCCGAAGCCCTGGCCACCGCGCGCAACTGCCTGATGGACACCCTCGGCTGCGGCCTGCTGGCCCTGCGCTTCCCCGAATGCACGAAACTCCTCGGCCCTCAGGTGGAAGGCACGGTGGTTCCGAATGGTGCTCGCGTCCCCGGCACTTCCTATCGCCTCGACCCGGTCAAGGCCGCCTGGGACATCGGCTGCACGGTGCGCTGGCTGGACTACAACGACACCTGGCTGGCCGCTGAATGGGCTCATCCCTCGGACAACCTTGGCGGCATCCTGGCCGTGGCTGATCACCTGTCGCAGAAGCACGTCGCAGCGGGTGAGGCGCCGCTGCTGATGCGCGATGTGCTTGAGGCAATGGTCATGGCCCATGAGATCCAGGGTGTGCTGGCCCTGGAAAATTCTTTCAACCGTGTCGGGCTCGATCACGTGATTCTGGTGAAGGTGGCCTCAACCGCCGTGTGTGCCAGGCTGATGGGGGCCAATCGCGAGCAGATGCTCTCGGCCTTGTCCCACGCCTTCGTCGACGGCCAGGCCCTGCGCACTTACCGCCATGCGCCCAACGCCGGTTCTCGCAAGTCCTGGGCGGCGGGCGATGCTTCCAGCCGGGGCGTGCGCCTGGCCGATATCGCCCTGCGCGGCGAGATGGGCGTGCCGGGCGTGCTCACGGCGCCGCAGTGGGGGTTCTACGACGTATCGTTCAGTCATACCAACAAAGACTTGGCGCTCAAGCCTGCCGGGCAGTACGAGCTGCGTCTGCCTCAGGCATTGGGCAGCTATGTGATGGAAAACGTGTTGTTCAAGGTCAGTTTCCCTGCTGAGTTTCATGCCCAGACCGCCTGTGAGGCGGCAGTGACCCTGCACCCATTGGTGCGCAACCGCCTGCATGAAATCGACCGCATCGTGATCACCACCCAGGAGTCAGCGATCCGCATCATTTCCAAGAGCGGCCCGCTGGCCAATGCTGCCGACCGTGACCACTGCCTGCAGTACATGGTGGCGGTACCGCTGGTCTTCGGCCATTTGGTGGCGGAGCACTATGAAGATGCTTTCCATGCCAACCACCCGAGCATCGATCGCCTGCGCGAGAAGATGGAAGTGGTGGAAGACCTGCGCTTCAGCCGCGAATACCTGGAGCCAGACAAGCGCTCGATCGCCAACGCGCTCCAAGTGTTCTTCAAGGATGGCAGCAGCACTGACCAAGTGGTGGTGGAATACCCGATCGGGCATCGGCGGCGGCGAGGGGAGGGCATACCGTTGCTGGAGGCCAAGTTCAGGGCAAACCTGGGGACGCGTTTTGCCCGTCAGCGGTGTGCGCAGATTGTGGAGGTGTGCAAGGACCAGCAGCAGCTGGAGGGGATGGCGGTGCACAGGTTTGTGGATTTGTTTGTGATCTGAGGTGGCCGGTACAGGCTAAAACAAAAAAGCCCCGGCATCGCTGCCGGGGCTTTTTTACTGCCTGTAACTCAGCTTAAGCCTGAACCACCGGGATCTTGGCGTTGGCTGCCGCTTCGCGGAACTCGGCGATCTGGTCGAAGCTCAGGTAGCGGTAAACGTCGGCAGCCATGCTGTCGATGTCTTTCGCGTACTGCATGTACTCTTCGACGGTCGGCAGCTTGCCGATGATCGAAGCGACAGCAGCCAGTTCGGCCGATGCCAGGTACACGTTGGTCGCGTCGCCCAGACGGTTCGGGAAGTTACGGGTCGAGGTGGAGACCACGGTCGAACCGGTCTGCACACGTGCCTGGTTACCCATGCACAGCGAGCAGCCTGGCATTTCCATGCGCGCACCGGCCTTGCCGTAGATGCCGTAGTAGCCTTCTTCGGTCAGCTGGTGAGCATCCATCTTGGTTGGCGGAGCCAGCCACAGACGGGTAGGGATGCCACCCTTGACCTTCTCCAGCAGCTTGCCGGCAGCGCGGAAGTGGCCGATGTTGGTCATGCACGAACCGATGAACACTTCGTCGATCTTCTCGCCCTGTACCGAAGACAGCAGGCGGGCATCGTCCGGGTCGTTCGGCGCGCAGAGCACAGGCTCTTTGACGTCGGCCAGGTCGATTTCGATGATTTCAGCGTACTCGGCATCGGCGTCAGCCGACAGCAGCTCAGGGTTGGCCAGCCAGGCTTCCATGGCCTGGGCGCGGCGCTCCAGGGTGCGGGCATCGCCGTAGCCTTCGCCGATCATCCAGCGCAGCAGGGTGATGTTGGACGTCAGGTACTCAGCAATGGCCTTCTCTGGCAGCTTGATGGTGCAACCGGCAGCGGAACGCTCGGCCGAGGCATCGGACAGCTCGAAAGCTTGCTCGACGGTCAGTTCGTCCAGGCCTTCGATTTCCAGGATGCGGCCGGAGAAGGCGTTTTTCTTGCCTTTTTTCTCGACGGTCAGCAGACCTTTCTGGATGGCGTAGTAAGGGATGGCATGCACCAAGTCACGCAGGGTGATGCCGGGTTGCAGTTTGCCCTTGAAGCGCACCAGGATCGATTCTGGCATGTCCAGCGGCATGACGCCGGTGGCGGCGGCGAAGGCCACCAGGCCGGAACCGGCCGGGAACGAGATGCCGATCGGGAAGCGGGTGTGCGAGTCGCCACCGGTACCGACGGTGTCAGGCATCAGCATGCGGTTCAGCCAGCTGTGGATGATGCCGTCGCCTGGGCGCAGCGACACGCCGCCACGGGTGCGGATGAAGTCTGGCAGGGTGTGGTGGGTGGTGACGTCGATCGGCTTCGGATAGGCCGCGGTGTGGCAGAACGACTGCATGACCAGGTCGGCAGAGAAGCCCAGGCACGCCAGGTCTTTCAGCTCGTCGCGGGTCATCGGGCCAGTGGTGTCCTGGGAACCGACGGTGGTCATCTTCGGCTCGCAGTAGGCACCTGGGCGCACGCCCTGGCCTTCTGGCAGGCCACAGGCACGGCCGACCATTTTCTGCGCCAGGGTGAAGCCCTTGCCGGAGTCGGCAGGCTGCTCTGGTTTCTTGAACAGGTCGGAAGCACCCAGGCCCAGCTCGGCGCGGGCTTTTTCGGTCAGGCCACGGCCAACGATCAGCGGGATACGGCCGCCAGCGCGGACCTCGTCCAGCAGCACTTCGGTTTTCAGCTCGAAGTTGGTGACCAGCTCGTCGCTTTCGTGGCGGCGTACTTCACCTTTGTACGGGTAAACGTCGATGACGTCGCCCATGCCCAGGTTGGTGCAGTCGAACTCGATCGGCAGGGCGCCGGCGTCTTCCATGGTGTTGTAGAAGATCGGGGCGATCTTGGTGCCGAAGCAGAAGCCACCGGCGCGCTTGTTCGGCACGTACGGAATGTCGTCGCCGAAGAACCACAGTACCGAGTTGGTAGCGGATTTACGCGAGGAGCCGGTACCTACCACGTCACCTACATAGGCAACCGGGAAACCCTTGGCCTTGACGGCTTCGATCTGTGCCAGCGGGCCGACCGAACCAGGCTGCTGCGGCTCGATGCCGTCGCGGGCCATTTTCAGCATGGCCAGGGCGTGCAGCGGGATGTCAGGGCGCGACCAGGCGTCCGGAGCAGGCGACAGGTCGTCGGTGTTGGTTTCGCCTGGCACCTTGAACACGGTCAGGGTGTACTTCTCGGCGATGGCCGGGCGGGCGGTGAACCACTCGCCGGCAGCCCAGGAGTCCAGCACGGCCTTGGCGTGAGCGTTGCCGGCCTTGGCTTTTTCGGCCACGTCGTGGAAGGCATCGAACATCAGCAGGGTGTGCTTGAGCTGTTCGGCCGCGACGGCGCCCAGTTCGGCGTCATCCAGCAGTGCGACCAGCGTTTCGATGTTGTAGCCGCCCTGCATGGTGCCGAGCAGTTCGGTGGCGTGCTTGCGGTCGATCAGGGGCGACTGGGTTTCGCCCTTGGCAACAGCAGAGAGGAAAGCAGCCTTGACGTAGGCAGCTTCGTCGACCCCTGGCGGTACGCGGTTGGTGATCAGGTCTACGAGGAAGGCTTCTTCGCCGGCCGGCGGGTTTTTCAGCAGCTCGACCAGGCCTGCGGTTTGTTCGGCGTTCAGCGGCTGGGGCACGATACCCAGGGCGGCACGCTCTTCGATGTGTTTGCGGTAGGCTTCAAGCACAGTTATTTCCCTCATCAGTGGTCCCTAAAGGGGGTCCGGGACGCTTATCCAGCATTCGATGCACCCATGCGCTGCCACGGCTTTGTGGGCCGCCCAGCCAGAGTCGCAAAGAATCCTTACAGAAGCTGCTTTCAAAGTTTTACGCCTGCAGAACGGGGAGCTGATGAGGGCTGGCGCGGGCATGCGAGGGATGCATGGCCCGGGCCAACGCCGTTCTACCGGATTAACTGTGCTCGTGACGCTTTGAAAACAGCTTCCAACGGACATTGTTGCCTTTGAAAAGGCCGGATGATTCTACGGCAAAAAAAGCCCGAAAGTAAGGCGCAGAAGATGACTTTAACGAGTGACCCTGGTTAGACAAAGGGCTAACATGGGCCCGTGTTCCTCCGCCAAACTGTTGTTTTTCATGTCCAACAAGTCCATCAAGACCCCTTGCGTCGGCCTGTGCTCCACGGTGTACGGAGACACGGTGTGCCGTGGCTGCAAGCGTTTCCACCACGAAGTGATCAACTGGAACGGCTACGACGACGCGCAAAAACGCGCGGTGTGGCTGCGCCTTGAGCAGTTGCTGGTGCAGGTGATGATGGCCAAGCTGGAGGTGTTCGACAAAAGCCTGCTGCGTCAGCAACTGGAGCAGCGCTCCATCCGTTTTGTCGAGCAGCAGTCGGAATATTGCTGGGCTTACCAGCTGATTGCCCGCGGGGCGCGGATGATCCGTGACCTGGAGGCCTACGGCATGGTGCTGCTGCCGGAGTTTCGCGACTGGGAACTGCCGCAATTGCGCGATGCCATCGATCGCGAGTTTTTCCTGCTTTCAGAAGCGCATTACCAGCGCTACATCGCCCCCAGCTTCCTGCGCGATGCCATGGGCAGCACGCAGGGCCAGTAGCGGGGGGCGAATCAGTCGCCGGTGTATTCGCAACCGCTGGTGCAGGTTTCGTGGATGCGCACTTTCGACAGTTCCGGCATCAGCGGCTTGACCTGGTCCCAGATCCACTTGGCGATCACTTCGCTGGTGGGGTTTTCAAGGCCCGGGATGTCGTTCAGGTAGTTGTGGTCCAGTTGCTCGTAGATCGGCTTGAAGATCGCCTTGACCTCGGCGAAGTCGCGGATCCAGCCAGTGTGCGGGTCGAGCGGGCCGGTCAGGTGCAGGCCGACCTTGAACGAGTGGCCATGCAGGCGGCCGCATTTGTGCCCTTCAGGGACGTGGGGCAGGCGGTGGGCCGATTCGAATGTGAACTCTTTGAAAATTTCCACGCTGTCATAACTCTGTGTGAATCAATGAATGCGCGCATTCTACCAGCATGGCCGTTACAAGGCTTGCAGGCGTTCATGCAGCCGCCCGGTGGCGACCAGCTCCAGCAGCTCGTCGCCCAGGCGCTGGCTTTCAGCGATAGCCTTGTACCAATAGCGCTTGCGGCCTGCCGCATCACCCATGAAGCGCTTGAAGTCGTTGCGGTCCGGCAGCTTGCCATAGGGCAGGGCGGCCAGGTACTGCGGCGAAGGGGTCATCAGCAGCACGTTCTGCAGGCGGGTGGCATCGCCTTTGCGCCAGGGCAAGGCTTTGTCGAACCAGCCCGGTACCACCTTGTCGGTGAAGTGCGGGTACAGCACCAGGTCGTCGCCGCGGTAGGGCAGGTCGAGGTGGTAGTCGAGCAGGCCGCCGTCGCGGTAGGTGCCAGCGCCCACGCCGGGGATGTCTTTCACACCCTGCATGACCATGGGGATCGAACCCGAGGCCAGCAGGGCGTGGCGCAGGTTGGCCAGGTCCAGCGGCAGGTAGCGTGAGGGGAAGTCGGTCAGTGCGTCGAGCGGCGGCGTGGCGCGCACGTCGTGCAGGATGATGCGCTCGAAGTGGCGCGCCAGGCGCGAACGGCCGAGCAGGTTGCTGGCCACCACCGAGCCCAGGCCCAGGCCCAGGCGGCCGCGATGGTCGTGGGCTAGCTGGCCATGGCTTTTCACTACCAGGATATTCAGGTGATAGTGCGGGTTGGCCAGCAGCTGGCCGTCGCGGCCCTGCAGCAGGTCGTCGAGCATGCGTTGGCAGCTGTGGCTGATTTCCGCCGGGGTGGCGCCCTTGGCGAAATCCAGTTCGGTGTACAACTCGCCCAGGCGACGCAGACCCGCGATGGGGTCTTCGAGGCAGGCGCTGGCGAAGCGCCAGGCACCGATCGAAGCGCCAATCAGGGCGCGCGGGCGCGGTGCCGAAGGCAGCCACTCGCCGAACAGTGCCAGGTCCAGGCCCTGGATACCCAGCGGCTTCGGGCCACCGGCCGCACCTGGCAGCACCCCGACATCGGCCGCCTGCAGGCCGCGCTCGCGGATGAGCCGCAGGGCACGGTCACCGGCCTTGAAGGTGAGGGCAGGGTACTTGATGTGGATGGCGCTCATGGCGGATCTCTTGGGCTTGTAGGAGCAGCCTTGTGCTGCGAAAGGGCCCGTACAGACTACACAACTGTTGTGCCTGCACGGGCCCTTTCGCAGCACAAGGCTGCTCCTGCAGGAGACCAAACCTGCCTGGAGGTGTAACTGCGCTATCATGGCGCCAGCTGTTTTCAGGTTGAATTAAGGACCGGTGGTTAGTCTTAACCCCGTAGACAAATTACACAGTTCTCAGGAGAGAAGAACGATGAAAACCTTGACTGCCCTGTTCACCGCCGCTGCCCTCGCTCTGGGCGCGAATGCCGCTTTCGCCAAGGATGTACAGCCTGACGAAGTGGTCAAACTGGTCAACGCCAAGACCATCAAGTCGCTGGACGAGCTTAAAGCCACCGCCGTGGCCAAGCACCCCGGCGCCACCGTCACCGACTCGGAGCTTGAAGACGAGTACGGCCGCTACATCTACAAGGTCGAGTTGCGCGACACCCAGAACGTCGAGTGGGACGTGGCGCTGGACGCCAAGACCGGTGAAGTGCTGAAGGACGAGCGGGACAACTGATGATTCACTTACCGCGGCCGGCGCGCTACCTCGCGCTGGCGCTGCTGGCCGTGTGCTCCCTGGCCGCAGCCCGCGACCTTGACCAGGACGAAGCCCTGAAGCTGCGGCAGAAGGGCGTCATCCTGCCGCTCGAGCAATTGCTGGAAACCGCCCTGGGGCGTCACCCCGGGGCGCGCCTGCTGGAAGCCGAGCTGGAAGAAGACGACGATCGCTACGAATATGAGGTCGAACTGCTGACGGTTGAAGGTGTGGTACGCGAGATCAAGCTCGATGCCAGCACCGGTGCCCTGCTCAAAGATGAGGAAGACGACTGAATGCGCCTGTTGCTTGTCGAGGACAATGTACCGCTGGCCGATGAGCTGACCGCCGGCCTGCAGCGCCAGGGCTATGCCGTGGACTGGCTGGCCGACGGCCGCGACGCGGTTTACCAGGGCCAGAGCGAACCCTACGACCTGATCATTCTCGACCTTGGCCTGCCGGGCTTGCCGGGCCTGGATGTGCTGGCCCAGTGGCGTGCTGCCGGCCTGGCCACGCCGGTGCTGATCCTCACCGCCCGCGGCTCGTGGGCCGAGCGCATCGAGGGGCTGAAGGCCGGGGCTGATGACTACCTGAGCAAACCGTTCCACCCGGAAGAGCTGCAGTTGCGTATCCAGGCATTGTTGCGCCGTGCCCGGGGCCTGGCCAACCAGCCGAAACTGGAGGCAGCGGGGCTGCACCTGGATGAAAGCCGTCAGTGTGTGAGCCGTGACGGCATGGATGTGCAACTGACCGCTGCCGAGTTTCGGCTGCTGCGTTACTTCATGCTGCACCCGCAGCAGATCCTGTCCAAAAGCCACCTGGCCGAACACCTTTACGACGGCGAAACCGAGCGGGACTCCAACGTGCTGGAAGTGCACGTCAATCACTTGCGGCGCAAGCTGGGCCGCAGCGTGATCGAGACCCGTCGCGGGCAAGGCTACATCTATGCCGGGAGCGCCGGGTGAAGTCGATCCAGGCGCGCCTGAGCCTGGGCCTGGTGGCGGTGCTGGTGGTAGTCGGTGTAGTGCTGGCGCAGCTGACGTTGTGGCTGTTCGAAGCTGGCCTGCAGCGCTACCTGGAGAACGGCCTGCGCAAGGAAAGCGAGAACCTGCTGGTGGCGTTGGTACGTGGGCCGTCCGGCCTGCAGCTGGATGAGCGGCGTATTTCGGCAGCCTACCAACGGCCTTTTTCCGGTTACTACTTCCGCATCGATTTTGACAAAGGCACCTGGAGGTCTCGTTCGCTGTGGGACCTTGACATGCCCAAACCATCGGCGCCCGGGCTTTCCGATAGCCATGAACTCGGCCCGGAAGGGCAGCAACTGCTGGCCCTGCGCGCCGACTACCGGCGCCTGGGCCAGGACATTTCGATCAGCGTGGCACAGGACTATTCGCCGGTGCGCGAAGGTTTCCGGCGCATGCAGCAGATCGGCCTGGGCATGGGCCTGGTGGCGCTGATTCTGGTTCTGGTGCTGCAGCGCATCACGGTTACCCGCTCGCTGCGCCCGCTTGAGCGGGCACGCCAGCAGATTGCCCAGCTGCAGCAGGGCAAGCGCTCGCAGCTGGATGAGCAGGTGCCCAGCGAGTTGGCGCCGTTGGTGGGGCAGATCAACCACCTGCTCAGCCACACCGAAGACAGCCTGCGCCGCTCGCGCAATGCCTTGGGCAACCTCGGGCATGCGCTGAAGACGCCGTTGGCGGTACTGCTGAGCCTGGCCTCCAGCGAGCGCTTGAAGGACCTGCCCGAAGTCCGCGCGCAGATGCGCGAGCAGCTGGAGCAGATCCAGCAACGGCTGGCACGCGAGCTGAACCGTGCGCGGCTGGCAGGGGATGCGCTGCCGGGCGCGCAGTTCGATTGTGACGCCGAGTTGCCGGGGTTGCTCGGGACACTGGGCATGATCCATGGCGAGGGCCTGCTGCTGGCAAGTGATGTGCCGCCCGGGCTGTTACTGCCATGGGATCGTGAAGACTTCCTGGAGCTGCTGGGCAACCTGCTGGACAACGCTTGCAAGTGGGCTGACAGCGAGGTGCGCCTGGGCATTGAGCCCAATGCCGAGGGCTTCCAGCTGTGGGTCGACGACGATGGCCCCGGCATCCCCGAGAGCCAACGGCAGCAGGTGCTGGAGCGCGGTTCGCGGCTGGACGAGCAGGTGGACGGGCATGGGTTGGGGTTGGGCATCGTGCGCGATATCGTCGACGCCTGGGGCGGGCGTCTGGCCTTGGAACAGAGCCCGCTGGGCGGGTTGCGTGTGAGCATCGACCTGCCGCGCAAGGCTCGGTAATGCCGGGGCCGCTGTGCGGCCCATCGCGACACAAGGCCGCTCCCACAGGTGTACCCAATCCGCCGAAGCCCTATCAGTACTGCAAAAAAATTGCAGTACAGCCGCAGTTTTTTGAATTAGCCCAATTTCCCTTCACCCGGCAAAATCCCCCTCATGAAACCCTGCGGTTTCCATCTCTCCACGGACGGAGCCCCTTGCGGTATTGCACGCGCAATACGAGGCCCAGGCCAGCTCGGCTGGGCTTTCTTTTTAATCAGAAAAAACCAAAGACCCCGATTACCCAATGCCTGCCTCGCGTTCCGAAAACCGCCTGCAGCGCCTGTTGCCGGCGCCCCTGAATACCTCTCCAAAAGAATGGTTGCGTGCCGGTATCGGTGCGTTGCTCGGTCTGTTCCTCGCTGGCTGGCTGACCAGCATGGCCTATGGCCCCGGCATCGCCTTGCACCTGCTGGGCCCGCTGGCGGCCACGGCAGTGCTGGTGTTGGCCGTGCATTCCGGCCCGTTGGCCCAACCTTGGCCAGTGCTGGGCAGCTACGCGCTGGCCGGCGCGGTCGGCCTGGCCATGCGCCAAGGCTTCGGCCCGGAGCTGTGGGTGGCCGCAGCAGCCCTGGGCGTCTCGATCCTGGTGATGTGCCTGCTGCGCTGCCTGCACCCGCCGGGTGGCGGGGTGGCAGTGAGCGCAGTGCTGGCTGATTCGGGGCTGACCGCCATGGGTGATCACCTGCTTGAGCCCATTCTGCTCAACGCGCTGATCCTGGTGAGCGTGGCGGTGCTCTACAATCGCCTGACCGGTGTGCGCTACCCGAAAGGCGTAGCGCCGCGCAAAGATGTGCACCATACCCACGACCCCCTGCCCAGTGAGCGGGTCGGCATCCGTGGCGAGGACCTGGATCAGGCCCTGGAAGAGCTGGGTGAGTTCGTCGACGTCACCCGTGACGAGCTGGAACGCATCATCCTCGCCACCGAGCAGCACGCCCTGCAGCGCAGCCTTGGCGGTATTACCGCGGGTTCGGTGATGTCGCGCGATGTGCAGTTCGCCACGCCCGAAACCACCCTTGAGCAGGCCTGGAAAATGCTGACCAGCCACCACCTGAAAACCCTGCCGGTATTGCAGCAGGGCAAGCTGGTGGGCATCGTCAGCCTCAGCGACCTGGTTGGCCCGGCCATGCAGCGTGGCCGCTTCAGCTGGCGCGGGCTGTTCGGCCGCAAAGCGGTACGCATGGAGCAGGTGATGAGCCGCCGGGTGGTCAGTGTCAGTAGCCAGCATCCGCTGCAGCGCCTGTTGCCGTTGTTGTGCGAGCAGGGCCTGCATTGCCTGCCGGTGCTCGATGCCGGCAAGCTGGTGGGGGTAATCACCCAGACCGACCTGATCGCTGGCCTCAAGCGCCAGTTGCTCAGCAAAGCCGAGGCTTCAGATAACCGGGTCCCAGCGTTGTGACCAGTCGCTGGCGCCGGCGGCTACCAGCTGGCGCAGGATGGCGAAGGCCTGTTGCAGGGCTTCGCTGTCGCGTTTGCGTGGGTACACCAGGAAGGTCGGGTAGGTGAATTCCGGCGCCTGCGGTACCCGCTCGAACACGCCGCTGTCCAGGTACGCCTGCACCACGCGCGTGCGGAAGTAACCGCTGCCGCCCTGATCGAGAATGAACTGCAAGGCCAGGGGGCCCAGGTTGAAACTGAGCGCCGGGCGGGCGCAGTCGGGCAGGGCGGCATCGTGCTGGCGGCGGAAGGCCTCGCCCCAGTCGATGTAGATGTAGGGCTCTGGCTGGTCGACCCGACGCACGCGGATCAGCTTTTCTTCCATCAACTGTTCCACCTGCAGGCCTGGCCCGTAGGTCGGCTGATACACCAGCGCAGCGTCCAGCAAACCCATCTCGACCTTGCGCAGCAGCGACTCGCCGTCGCTGACCTCGCTGCGGATGGCATGGCTGGGCAGCTCACGGTGCAGGGCACTGATCCAGTCAAGCATCATCGGGTTGCCCAGGCTCACTTCTCCCCCCACATGCAGCACTTGCTGGCAGCCCTCGGGCAGCGGCAGGTCGCGCCGCGCCGCTTCCCAGGTTTGTACCAGCTGGTTGGCATAACTGACGAATGCTTCGCCGTCGCTGGTCAGGCTGGCGCCGTTGCGGCTGCGCACAAATAGCTGGCAGCCCAGTTGCTGCTCCAGGCGCTGCACCCGGGCGGTAATTGCCGTCTGTGACACGAACAGGCGTTCGGCGGCGGCGACCAGGCTGCCGCAACGCACGATTTCCAGGAAGGTTCGGGCCTGATCGATATCCATGGGCTGCTCGGTGGCTGAAGGGTGGTCTATTCTAGAGGCTTTGCACCGTTATGGGGCGCTTTTGCGTTGTCTGCAAATTTGCAGGTCGGTTGTGACTTTAGTCCCATGGCGGCGCGGGTGTAGCGGTCCATACTCAGGTTTCGCCCTTCAATAACAACAAGTACCGGGTTCCCTTCGATATGAGCTACCAGCACAGCTACGCCCATTCCATTTCCGACCCTGCCGCTTTCTGGGCGGAACAGGCCGCGCACCTGGCCTGGCACCGCAAGCCTGCCCTGACCCTGCAAGACAACGCCGACGGTACTCACCGCTGGTTCGCCGATGGCCGCCTGAACAGTTGCTACCTGGCCCTCGACCGCCAGATCGAGCTGGGCCGTGGCGAGCAGGTGGCGCTGATTTACGATTCGCCGGTCACCGGCGTGCAGCAGGCCTACACCTACAACCACTTGCGCGACGAAGTGGCGCGCCTGGCCGGTTTGCTGCGCCAGCTGGGGGTGGAAAAGGGCGATGGGGTGATCATCTACATGCCCATGGTGCCGCAAGCGGCCATGGCCATGCTGGCCTGCGCGCGGATTGGCGCGGTGCATTCGGTGGTGTTCGGCGGCTTTGCCGCCAACGAGCTGGCCCTGCGCATCGATGACGCCCGGCCCACGCTGCTGCTGACGGCATCCTGCGGGCTGGAATTCGACAAGGTGATTGCCTACAAGCCGCTGGTCGACCGCGCCCTGCAACTGGCCCGCCACCAGCCGCGCAATGTGCTGGTGCTGCAACGGCCGCAGGCGCAGGCGCAGCTGCAGCCAGGCCGCGACCTGGACTGGCAGGTAGCCTTGGTCGGCGCCCAGCCGGTGGCACCGGTCGAGCTGGATGCGGGCGACCCGCTGTACATCATGTACACCTCTGGCACCACCGGCAAACCCAAGGGCATCGTCCGCGAAAATGGCGGCAATGCCGTGGCGCTATGCTATGCCATGCGCCATATCTACGGCATGCAGGCCGGGGACGTGTGGTGGGGCATTTCCGATGTGGGGTGGGTGGTCGGCCATTCGCTGATCGTCTATGGGCCGCTGATGAGCGGCTGCACCACGGTGTTCTACGAAGGCAAACCGATCCGCACGCCGGACGCCTCGGCCTACTGGAGGGTGGTGGAACAATACAAGGTCAACGCGCTGTTCTGTGCGCCCACCGCCATGCGTGCCATCCGCAAGGAAGACCCGGAGGGCGAGCTGATCCGCAAGCACGACCTCAGCTCGCTGCGCCAACTGTTCCTGGCGGGTGAGAAGCTCGATTCCAGCACCCATGAATGGCTGGAGCGGGTCAGTGGCAAGCCGGTGCACGACCACTGGTGGCAGACCGAAACCGGCTGGCCGGTTACCGCGCCCTGCGTTGGGCTGGAAGGCAGTGCGGCGAAACCGGGCTCAAGCAACCGGGCGGTTCCGGGCTATCACGTGCGTGTGGTGGATGACGAGGGCCATTTGCTGGGCCCCAACCACCAGGGCTCGATCGTCATTGCCTTGCCATTGCCGCCTGGGTGCAGCCAGACCCTGTGGGGCGACCACGAGCGTTATTTGCAGGCTTACCTGCGCACTTACCCCGGGTATTACCATACGGGCGACGGCGGCTTTCTGGATGATGACGGTTTCGTCTACATCATGGGGCGCACGGATGACGTGATCAACGTGTCTGGCCACCGGCTGTCCACGGGCGAAATGGAGGACCTGGTGGCCTGCCACCCGGCGGTGGCCGAGTGTGCGGTGATTGGCGTGCACGATGAAATCAAGGGCCAAGTGCCGTTGGCGCTCGTTGTGCTCAAGGACGGCGAGGGCATTGCCGAGGCGCAGTTGCTGGTAGACCTGGTGGGCAGCGTGCGCGAAGCGATTGGCCCGCTGGCCTGTTTCAACCGGGTTCGGCTGGTGAAGCGGCTGCCCAAGACCCGCTCGGGGAAAATCTTGCGCGCGGTGCTGCGCAAGATTGCCGACGGGCAGGACTATGTACCGCCTTCGACCCTGGATGACCCGGCGGTGCTGGGGGAAATCGAGGCGGTGCTGGCGGATTTGCCCAGGGCGGGTTGATGCTTTGACATTACTGGCCTCTTCGCGGGTAAACCCGCTCCCACAGGTATGTCACAGGTCTTGATAACTGTGTTGCACCTGTGGGAGCGGGTTTACCCGCGAAGAGGCCCGTTCAGGCGATGCAGTGCTACGGGGCGATCTGGTGCAGTTGCCCCAACCGGCTGCGGGTCCGCATCAGGTCGGCAAGCGGCCCGCCCAGGCTCTCTTCCAGCGGCCGTTTACCAACCACTGTCACCTGTCGGTCCTGGTCATACAGCACATCCACCAGGTTGACGAAGCGCTGCTGCGCCGCCAGCGAACACTGCGCCAGGTCATCCAGCCCATCGATGATCCATTCATCGTACTCCTGCGCCAGCACCAGGTAGTCGATCACCGCCGTGGCCTTTTCGCACAAGTCGTCAAAGCCAAGCACCACCCGCCGGCCATCGATGGCCAGTGCGCGCAGCGGGCGTTTGTTCACTTCAAGCATTACCGGCTGCTCGTCCGGCACGCCAAGTACCTGGCGCTGCGCTGCCGTCCCCGGCCATACATAGTGGCCTTGGGTAAACCGCTGGTGCTCGCGGTTGGCCGGCAAGCTGCGAAAATCGGTGTCGCCACCCACTTCCAGAACCTGCATGCGCCCGTTGATCAGGCGGATCACCGGCAGGAAACGCTCGTGGTACAGCGGGTTGGGCAGCAGCCCTTCGGGCGCGTAGTTGGAGGTCACCAGCAGGAACACGCCGCGGGCGAACAGGGCGTTGAACAGGCGAGTAAGCAGCATGGCATCGCCGATGTCATGCACGTGGAATTCGTCGAAGCACAACACCTGGCAGCCACCCACCAGTTCGTCGAGGGTTGCGCCCAGCGCATCGTCCAGCGCCCGGTGGCGGTGCATGCCCTGGTGCAGGCGGGCAAAAAAATCATGAAAGTGCAGGCGGCGCTTTGCTTCAACCGGCACCGCCTGGAAGAACCCGTCCAGCAGCCAGCTCTTGCCGCGCCCCACCGAACCGTACAGGTACAGGCTGCGTGGCTGCCCTTGTTCGAGCAGTGCCAGTTGTTCGGCCATGCAGTGGATCACCCGTCGCTGGCCGTCACTCAGCTGGTAACCGCGGCTTCGGGCTTTGTCCTCGAACCAGTCGAGCAGTTCGCTCTGGTTGGCGGTGGCGCCGCGCAGGCGCTGGCCAAGCTGGCGCAGTGGGGCAGGGATCCAGGCAGACAAAAGCAAAGCTCCTTGGCGATGACGGGGCAGCGCGCAGCTTGCCCGAGGGCAGCCATTTTGACTAATACAGAAAGTGATCGGCAATGATCACCTAATGCGATAGGTCTGGCTGCACACCTGCATTGCCTAGGCTTTACGTTCCAGTTGGCGCTCGATCATGTATTTCACCGCCAGGCGGCGCTCCTTGAGGTGGCGCAGGTCTTCGTCAACGAAGTTGCCCGCCGAGATCGATTCGGCGGCTAGCACCTGGTTGTCGATGTCCATGTACTCGTCCAGCAGCCGATCCAGCGCTTTGTCCTGCTGGCGGCGCTGCTGGACGATTTCGCGAGGGTAGTGCAGGTCCTGGTACAGGTCGTGAGAGACAGGCATGGGGTCCTCCTTGGTCAATGCAATTGGCTCAATAGATTGGAAGGAAGGAATGCGATTGTGTTGAAGCGAAGCGGGGGGAAAGCGACGGATGGTCACTGCACAAACCGCCGAAATGACTAACCCGCTGTTTTTTGACAATTTTTTTCATCAGGGGGTTCACAGATGAAAACTTTGTTGTTAAAGTGCCGCGCATTCCAAGACAACAACCCAGTTGTCACCCAGTTGGAATTGTCAGAGCAGCGAATGCTGCATCCGATACAGGGGCGTCGCCAAGCGGTAAGGCAGCAGGTTTTGATCCTGCCATGCGTTGGTTCGAATCCAGCCGCCCCTGCCATTTTCCAGTTTCAAACGTATATCGCCCGGTGCTTAGAAAGATAAGCGCTGGGTTTTGTCGTTTCCGTATTTTTAATTCCGTCACAGGATTCTTGCAGGAGCGGCCTTGCCGGGCCGCTCCTGCCAAGGTTTGTGCTTTCCCGAATTACCCGGCAATGCCCAGCATCTCGTTCAGCACCCTGGCGAGTTCATCCGCTTGCGCCGGTTTCTGAACCACCACGCTGCCTGGCAACTCCAGCCCCTGCAACTCCGCGTAGCCAGTCAGGAACACCACCGGCAGGCGCGGGTACCGTTCGCGTGCCGCCAGCGCCAGTTGCGCGCCGTTGAACTCGGGCATGGCGAAATCGGTAAGCAACAGGTCGATCTCGTCGTCCAGCAAGGCCAACGCCTGTTCGCCGCTGTGCGCCTGTCGCACCTGGTAGCCATATTGGCGCAACACATCGCCAAGCAAGTCCCGCACCAGATGGTCATCATCCACCAGCAACACCGTGCGGTTGCGGCCGCTGTCGCTGACCGGCTGGCCGAGCGGCGGGATCACCGGCTCGCTCACGATCTGGTCCTTTACGGCGGGCAAGTACACCGCCACCTGCGTGCCGCGGCCCGGGGAGGTATCGATGCGTACACCACCCCCGGACTGCTTGGCGAAGCCGAACACCTGGGCCAGGCCCAGGCCCGAGCCCTTGCCGATGTCCTTGGTGGTAAAGAACGGCTCGAACACCTTGGCCAGCACGTCTTCGCTCATGCCGCAGCCGGTATCGCGGATGCTCAGCATCACGTACTCGCCCGGGTCCGGGTCTTCCGGGCGTTGCGGGCGGTTGTCAATGCGGGTGTTGCGGGTGGTCAGGGTCAGCTGGCCGCCGTCAGGCATGGCATCGCGGGCATTGATCGCCAGGTTGAGGATGATCATCTCGGTCTGGGTGGGGTCGGTCAGTGCGTGCCACAGGGCCTGGTCCAGGTCCAGGCGCACCGAGACGTTGCCACCCAGTGTGCGGCGCAACAGCTCTTCCAGGCCGGCCAGGGTCTGGTTGAGGTTGAGCGCTACCGGCTCCAGGCGCTGGCGGCGGGAAAATGCCAGCAGCTGCGAGGTCAGCTTGGCGCCACGCTCGCCCGCCTCACGGATGTGGTTGAGCCGCGTACGGGCCTTGTCCAAGTTGGCCTTGGCCAGGTCGCGCTCAAGAAAACTGGCGCCGGTAAGGATCACCGTCAACAGGTTGTTGAAGTCGTGGGCCACGCCAGCGGTCAGCTGACCGACGGCTTCGAGCCGCTGCATCTGCTGCAGCGCCGCCTCGATGCGCTCGCGTTCGTTGATCTGTTCGCGCAGGCGGGCGTTGGCTTCTGCCAGGCCCAGGGCGGCTTCGCGCTCGCTGGTGATGTCGCGTGCCACCACATACAGCAGCGTGTCTTCCGGCACCACCACCCACGATAGCCAGCGCTGCTGGCCGCCGGCATGCAGGATGCGGCCGACGAAACGTACGCTGGTACGGCCATGGGCGAGGGCAGCCAGTTCGGTCAGCAGTAGTTCCTGGTCGGCTTCGGGCAGCAGATGCAGCAACGACGACTGGCTCAGGCGCTCGCGGGAGAAGCCCAGGCTGGCTTCCCAGGCGGGGTTGAGTGCAACTGGGGTCAGATCCTTGTTCAGCACGGCCAGCAGGTCCTGCGACAGCTCCCAGGCACGGTCGCGTTCGCGGGTGCGGCGTTCGACCCTTTCCCCCAGCATCTCGTTGAGCTGACGCAGCGCCTGTGTGGCCAGGCGCTGGGTGTGGATGTCCTGCAGCACGCCGGAAAAGCGCACGCACTGGCCATCGACGAACTGGCTCTGGCCGCTGCTGAGCAACCAGCGCGGCTCCAGGCCGTTGGGTTGCGCGATGCGAAATTCGACGCGGTAGCGGCCGCCGCTTTCCGGGCGCATGGCGTATTCCACCGCCTCACGCACCATTGGCAGGTCATCGGGGTAGATGCCACCGAGGAACACCTCAAGGCTCATTTCGGTGCTGGTAGGCAGGCCGAACAAGGTCTTGCAGCGGTCGTCCCACAGCAGCAGGCCTTCCTGCGGGCGCAGGTCCCAGGTGCCCATTCCGGCGGCGTCGATGGCGATACGTGCCCGCGCCTCGACGTCGATCAGAGCCTCTTCGGCGCGGCGCCGGCGCTGGCGTTCCTGCACTTCGGTCAGCGCCCGGCGTACCGCCTTGGGCAGCAGTGGCAGGTTCTTCTTCAGCACATAGTCGGTGGCGCCCAGGCGGATCATTTCCACCGCGTGCTCTTCGCCATAGATGCCGGAGAGGAAGATGAACGGAACGTCCGGTGCCAGGCGTTGGGCAATGGCCAGCACCTCGGTGCCAGACGACCCCGGCAGCACGCAGTCGCACAGGATCAGGTCGTAGCGGGCCTCGCGCAGGGCATGGTCGACACCCACATGGTCGAATACCAGCTGGGACTGCACATGCAGCCCGCTGCGCTCCAGGCGCATCAGGGTAAGCTCGGCGTCCATCGAGCTGTCTTCGACCATCAGTAGTTTCAACGGCGTTTGCTGCATCGTTGCGGCGGCCTCAGTTGCTACCGCGACGATTCAGCCGCAGTGAGCCGGGTGGCGGTTCGTTAAGCACTGCCCAGAATACCCCGAGGTCAGAGATGGCGGCGACGAATTCCTTGAATTCCACCGGCTTGACCACGTAGGCGTTGACCCCGAGTTCATAGGCGCGCAACAGGTCGGGCTCCTCCCGCGAGGAGGTCAGCATCACCGTGGGGATGCTGCGCAGTTCGGCGGTGGCGCGTACTGCCCTGAGCACTTCAAGGCCGTCGACCTTGGGCAGCTTCAGGTCCAGCAGCAAGACGGCGGGGTTGCCGTCGTCGCGGTCGGCATAGGTGTTGCGGCGCAGCAAGTAGTCAAGTGCCTCGGCGCCGTCGCGCAGCACGATGACCTCGTTGGCCAACTGGCTGCGCTCTAGGGCCAGCAGGGTAAGTTCCAGGTCCCGGGGGTTGTCTTCGACCAGCAGGATGGGTTTGAGCATGATGGTAGCGGTGCCTCATGTAGCAGTGTTTCGGGGGAGGGTGAAGTGGAAGCTGGCGCCCTGGTCGATCTGGCCTTCGGCCCAGACCCGGCCGTCATGGCGCTCGATGATGCGGCGCACGCTTGCCAGGCCAATCCCTGTGCCCTCGAAATCTTCCATGCGGTGCAGGCGCTGGAATACGCCGAACAGCTTGTTGGCATAGGCCATGTCGAAGCCCACGCCATTGTCGCGGATGCAGATCTCGGTTTCGCCAGGATGCTCCACGGCACTGATGCCGATGTGGGCAGGGGTACGGCCGCGTGTGTACTTGATGGCATTGGCGATCAGGTTGTGCAAGGCCATGTTGATGAACGCCGGGTCGCCGATCACCTTGGGCAGCGGGGCGATGTCCCAAACGATTGCGCGGCCTTCGTAATCGGGGGCCAGTTCGCTGCGAATGGCCTCCACCAGCGCGTTAAGGTCTACGTCGGACAGGCGCAAGGCAGAGCGGCCCATCTGCGAGAAGTTGAGCAGGTTGTCGACCAGGCTGCCGGCAAAGTGCGCGGCTTCACCAATGTGCTGCAAGAACCGCTTGCCGCGCTCGGTCAAGCCCTGGCCTTCCATTTCACCCAGCAGTTCGGTATAGCCGGCGATGTGCCGCAGCGGCGCGCGCAGGTCGTGGGAGACACTGTAGGAAAACGCTTCGAGCTCCTTGTTCGAACGGCGCAAATCACCCGCCAGCTGTGCCAGTTCTTCGGCTTTGCGCAGGACTATGCCAAGCACGGCGGTGCGCAGTTCCAGCACGCCGTCGATCACTAACGGGTCCCAAGGCTCGCTATAGCCGCGCAGCTCTTCCTGCCAGCGTTCGAAACTGTGCCGTGGGTCGAGGTTGCCCTGCGGCCCGACCTGCTTGGTTGGCTGGCCCGCCCAGTTTACCGTGCGCACCTGTTCGGGCCGGAACCACAGCAGGTAGTGCGAATGGATCTGCGAGATGGCCACCGCCAGCACACCACCGGCGTGGGTGGCCAGCTCGGGCAGGTCAGTGATGTCGCGGCGCACGTTGTCACTGTGGAACACCGTGTCTTCGCCGCGCTGGCCAAGCCAGTGCACCAGCGCGGTCACCTGGGCTTCAGGCGGGGTCTGGCCGATCAGGTCACAGCATTCGGCCGAGATAACTGCGGCGCCTTGGGCGCCGGCAAAGGCCAGCAACACCTGGGGCAGGTCGCGCAGGCCGTCACTGACGCTGTCGTGGTCGGCCATGGACGAGATCATGCGCACGATGTGTTGGCGCAACGCCAGCAGCTTGCGCGTGCTGGCGTGGGACTCTCGGGACTCGATCTGCAGCGACAGCACACTGGCCAGCAACTCGCAGGCCGTGCGGGTACGCAGGTCCACCGCACGTGGCTGTTGGTGGTGGCAGGAAATCAGCCCCCACAGCTCACCGTCGACCACGATCGACAGCGACATCGAAGCCAGTGTGCCCATATTGCGCATGTACTGCAGGTGTACCGGCGACACACTGCGCAGTGCGGCAAAACTCATGTCCAGTGCCTTGCCGGTGCGCGGGTTGATGACCGGTAGCAGGGGCGAGGGCTGGTAGTTGGCATCCTCGATCACGCGGATGCGGTTGACCCGGTACAGTTCGCGCGCCTGGCGCGGGATGTCTGCAGCCGGGAAGCACAGGCCCAGGTAAGCGGGGTAGCCTGGGTCGGCGGACTCGGCCAGCACCTGGCCGTTGCCCTCGGCATCGAAACGGTACGCCTTGACCCGGCCAAAACCGGTGATGCGCTTGAGCTGCAGCACCGTTTGCTGCAGCAGGTCTTCGAGGCTGCTGGCCAGTTGCAGGCTGCCGACAAAGCTGCGCACGAGCGGGTAATAGTCACCTTGCCCGGTCAGTTCCGGCGACAGCCGAGGGGGTTCGAATTCGGCAATCAGTACTTCGTCGTGGCCGTGCACCAGCAAATGCAGCGGGGTGCTGTACGGCGCACTTTGGCGCAAGCGCACGTCACCGATATGGAAGGGGAATACCTCATCTTCTGGCAGCCTTGCGAGCTGCGCGTGCAGGTCAAAACCGTCGCTGACCAGGTTGGCGAAGGGGCTACCGATCAGTTCACGGGCTGGCAAGCCCAGCCAGTGCTCGACGTTTTCACTGGCCTGCAGCACGCACAGGTCGGTGGCGTCCAGCACCAGCAGGAAACCGTGGGGCTGGATGCTGCTCGGCACGTGGATCGGTTCACGGGCACAGCGCTCCATGGCTTCTGCCAGCGTGGTGTCTGCAGTCATCAATGAAAACGCTCCTGTCATGTCCGTCCATGTATGGCATTGGCGCCCGGCGCTGGAGGAACGTGCTGTACCCTACCAGAAACCGGGCACATTTACCGGCCCTCGGCCATTGGAGACACGGAGGTGGCCTGGGGTTCTGCGCCGTTCCGGCTTTTTTTAACGGGGCGCTATCGCTTTATCGCTAATACCAAAAAACGGCTTGGGGCCACCACGGTTGCACTGCCTCGCTGCTACGCTCTGTTCAGGACGTTTCGACAAGGATAAAAAGGTGACGGAGCGCTTAATGGCCGCGTTGTTGGGCCTGTTGTTCAGCGGCAGTACCGTGGCAGCGGATTTTCTCGTGGAAGTGCGTGTGCTGGTGCAGCGCGGTTGCATGCTGGTCAACCAGACCCGCGACGCGGGAGCCCAGGCCCTCGGACGCATCGATCTGGGCACGGCGGCACGCCTGGACGGCCCCGGCGCACCGTTGAGCGGCGTTCTGCTAAGCCAGCGCCCACCGCGCCTTGAGTGCAACCCGGACACCCCTTATCAGGTGCGCGTCGATGGCGGCCAGCATGGTGGCGTCGGCGAGCTGCGCTACCTGGCCAGCGACGACCACACGGCTAGGCCCATCCCTTATCGCTTGTACCGCGACGCAGCCTGGCGTGAGCCTCTGGCGGTAGGGGTCGCCCAGTCGGCAAGGGTACCGAGCAGCGGCTCGGTCGAGCTGCCGTTGTACGCTCGCATCGACAAACTGGCCTGGGTGCCGAATGCAGGGGTTTACGCCGACCTGCTCAAAGTCACGGTCACCTGGTAGGGACGCCACCATGCACAAGGACGCCACGCCATGAACCGCACTTCGATCCTGTTGCTTACCCTGGGCCCGTTGCTGGTTCCTGGTGGTGCGGCGCATGGCAGCACCACCGGCTTCATCCAGGCGCGGTTGGTGATCAGCGCAGCCTGCCAGATCAGCAGCGACGACACGCAACCGGCTGTGCTGGGCAACCCGGGGCTGCTGGACTTTGGCGAGCGTGGCCCGAACTGGGACCAGCCGCTGCGCAGCCGGGTTGACGAAGCGGGCGGCGCGGGCTCCCTGCAGATCAGCTGCACGCCCGAAGTAAGGGCCTTCAATGTGCGGATCAATGGCGGCCTGAATGGCGACGACGGCGTGCGCCGGCTGAGCAACGGCCGGGAACTGATCCCTTATCAGCTTGCGGTCGACCCGGGCGGCAACAGCCGCTACGCCATAGGCCAGGCGCGTGCCTTCACCATCAACAGCACCCAGCAAGTACCGATCCCCATTTACGGTGTGGTGGTGGCGCAACCGCGCGCACTGCCGGCCGGGCTTTACCGCGACACCCTCAGAGTGACCCTGGACTGGTAACTACGCAAGGAGACCCCGATGCGAACGAACCTTTCATGCTGCATGCTCGCAGGCCTGGGCCTGGCCTTGGCTTCCCAGGCCCAGGCTGCCACCGTGACCGGCAGCATCAATTCGACCCTGACGCTGATCTCGGCGTGCCAGGTAAATGGGAGTTCTGGCACGTCGGGGCTCAACTTCGGTGCCTTGAACTTCGGTACCCAGGATGCCTTGTTCGTCACCGCCAATGCCCAGGTGCTGGGAGGCGGGGGCGGTGCCATGAGTATCCTGTGTTCGGCGGGTACGGTGCCTGCGATCAAAGTGCGCGCAGGCCTGCATGACGGTCAGTCGAGCGGTGGCACGCGTGCGCTCGCCGATGGTTCCGGCAACTTTGTGCCGTATGACCTGTACACCGACACCGGGCGCACGACGCTGTTGGCCATCGACGGCACCATCACCCTGCCGACCAGCACTGGCGTGGCCCAGACCGTCAACCTTTACGGCAAGGCCGTGGGCAAGGCGGGCCTGCCTGCAGGGGTCTACAGCGACACGATTTCGGTCGAACTGTCGTTCTGAGCCATGCGCGGCTGGCTGGCTGGTGGGCTGACCGGAATCGGCATGCTGTTGGCTGCCCCGTTGGGGGCGGTGACCACCAGTACCTTCACGGTAACGGCGCAGATTGTCGCCGGGTGCCTGGTGGTGGGCAGTGTCACCAGTTACGGCACGCTCGATTATGGCTCGCAGTCGGCACTGTCCAAAGCGTTGCTCAGCACCTCGCTGGGTGGCTCGACAGTGACCTTCCAGTGCACGCCGGGCGTGGCCATGAGCATGAGCGTGGACGGCGGGCAGAACAGTGCCAGTGGCACACGCAACCTGAAACGTACCAGCGGCACGCAAGTGCTGGCTTACCAGTTATACCGGGACGCGGCGTACAGCCAGGTCTTGGGGATCGGCCAGAGCGTGGCCGTGAGCTATTCCGACCCGACGGCGATCAAGCTGCCGGTGTACGGGCGAGTCCAGCTGACCGGCGTGCTGCCGGCAGGGACCTACACCGATGTGGTGCAAGTGACGGTGACCTGGTGAAGGCCAGCGCACCAAAGACAAGTGTCTAAGGAGAGCTGCATGCGGGCAGGCGCGAAGTGGGCGCGTGGATGGATCGGATTGTTGTGGCTGGCAAGCCTGCCGGCCGGGGCGGCCACCTCGGTGCTGATCTGGCCGATCGACCCGGTGCTGGAGGCCGACCAGAAGGCCGGTGCACTGTGGCTGGAAAACCGCGGCACTGAGCCGGCCAATTTGCAGGTACGGGTATTCGCCTGGCGCCAGGGTGATTACCAGGAACAGTTCCAGGCGCAGCGCGAGATCATCGGCAGCCCGCCGGTGGCCAACATTGCCCCCGGGCAGAAGCAGCTGATCCGCTTGACCCGTACCGGCCCTTCACCTGCCGGCCAGGAGCAGGCCTACCGCATCATCATCGACGAGATCCCGCCCGCCATCCCGGTCGACAAGGCCGAGCCCGGCGCTACTGCGGCCATCCGTTTGCAGATGCGTTATTCGGTGCCGCTGTTCGTGTATGGCGAGGGGCTGTTGGGCAAGGCCGACCCTGAGGGCAAACGCAATGCCGAAGGTGTGGGCAAGCCGCAGCTCAGCTGGCGGCCGGTGACGGTGCAGGGCAAACCTTACGTGGAAATGCGCAACACAGGCCCCGTGCATGCGCGGCTGACCGATGTGGTGGTGCAGCAAGGCAGCCAGAGCAAGCCACTGGCTGAAGGCCTGCTGGGTTATGTGTTGCCGGGCGCCAGCATGCGCTGGCCTGCTCCCGTCGCCTCCACCAGCGGCAGCGTGCTGAAGGGCAGGGTCAACGGCCAGAGCGCGGCGGACGCCATCCGCCAGGGCCAATGAGTCAACGACTGTATGCAGTGCAGGGGCCAGGGAGGACCCGGCAATGGTTGGAAACCGTGTGTGAAATGGCTCTCGGCGACGACGCGCCGCTGGTGCCTGGGGCTGGTCATGACCAGCCCTGTGCTGGCGCTGGCCGACGACCTGCCCCCGCCGCCCACGGAGATGTCCGCCATCGCCGACGCTACCCTGTACCTGGACCTGGTGGTGAACCAGATGCCCAGGGCTGAACTGGTGCCGGTGCAGCAGCGGGCCGGGCAGTTGTACCTGGGCAGCGACGTGTTGCGGGCAGCCGGTATCTCGTTGCCGGGCAATCCCCAGGGCGAGGTGGCCCTGGAAAGCATCGCAGGGCTGCACACCGACTACGACACCCAGAACCAGCGCCTGCTGCTGCAGGTGCCGCCGGCCTGGTTGCCAGACCAGCAAGTGGGTGATCGCAACCTGTACCCGGCCAGCGATGCGCGCAGCAGTTTCGGCGCCTTGTTCAACTATGACCTGTATCTGAACGACACCGATGAGGGCGGCACCTACCTGGCCGCCTGGAACGAGCTGCGCCTGTTCGACAGTTGGGGGACCTTCTCCAGTACCGGGCAATGGCGCCAGTCATTCAATGGCGCACAGGCGGACGATACCCGCCAGGGCTTCATGCGTTACGACACCACCTGGCGCTTCACCGACGAGCAGCGCCTGCTCACCTACGAAGCCGGTGACTTCGTGACCGGTGCCTTGCCCTGGAGCAGTTCGGTGCGGGTGGGCGGCCTGCAAGTGTCACGCGACTTCGCTGCACGCCCCGATCTGGTCACTTACCCGTTACCGGCGTTCGCCGGCGAAGCCGCGGTGCCGACCTCGCTCGACCTGTTCATCAACGGTTTCAAGTCCAGCACCACCGAGCTGCAGCCTGGGCCGTACACCCTGACCAACGTGCCGTTCATCAACGGCGCCGGGGAGGCGGTGGTGGTCACCACTGATGCCCTTGGCCGGCAGGTGTCGACCACCTTGCCGTTCTATGTCACCAGCAGCCTGCTGCAGCAGGGCCTGTCCGATTACTCGGTGGCCGCCGGTAGCCTGCGCCGTGATTACGCGGTGCGCGATTTCAGTTATGGCCCCGGCGTTGCCTCGGGCAGCCTGCGCTATGGCCTCAGCGACATGTTCACCCTGGAAACCCACGCCGAAACTGCCGAATCGCTGATGCTGGGCGGCTTGGGCGGCAACATGCGCCTGGGCAACTTCGGCGTGCTCAACGCCGCCCTGGCGCAAAGCCGGTTCGACGGCGACAAGGGCCACCAGGTCGCCCTGGGTTACCAGTACAACAGCCAGCGCATCGGCTTCAGTTACCAGCGCCTGCAACGCCACGGCGACTACGCCGACCTGACCCGGGTGGACTCCCCGGACATGCAACTGAGCAAAAGCAGCGAACAGGTCACGCTTAGCCTCAACCTGAACGAATACGGCAGCATCGGTGCCGGTTACTTCGATGTGCGCGCCGGTGATGGCACGCGTACCCGGCTGATCAACCTGAGCTACAGCAGGCCGCTGTGGGGCAGCAGCAGTGTGTACCTGTCTGCCAACCGTGAGGTGGGTGACAGCCAGTGGGCCGTGCAGGCGCAACTGGTGATCCCGTTCGACCTGCACGGCACCCTGGCCCTGGGCATGGAGCGCAGCAAGGAAGGCGAGAGCCTGCAAAGGGTCAACTACAGCCACGCCGTGCCGGTAGGTGGCGGTGTTGGTTACAACCTGGGCTATGCCGCAGGCAGCGACCGCGATGCCTACCGCCAGGCCGACGTCACCTGGCGCTTGCAGTCGGTGCAGTTGCAGGCCGGTGTGTATGGCAGCAGCGGCGCGATGACCCGCTGGGCCGACGCCAGTGGCTCGCTGGTATGGATGGATGCCGGCGTATTCGCCGCCAACCGTATCGACGATGCCTTCGTGGTGGTCAGTACCGGTGGTTACGCCGATGTGCCGGTGCGCTACGAAAACCAGGATGTCGGCCGCACGGATGCCAAGGGGCACTTGCTGGTGCCGTACAGCAGTGGCTATTACCGCGGCAAGTACGAGATCGACCCCATGGACCTGCCGCCGGACATCCTTGCAGGGGACGTGGAGCAGCGTGTGGCCGTGCGCCGGGGTAGTGGCTACTTGCTGGAGTTCCCGCTCAAACGCGTAATGGCGGCCAGCATCGAACTGGTGGATGGCAACCAGCAAGTGCTCAAGCTGGGCAGCCGTGTAACTCATGAAGAAAGTGGCAGCCAGGCAGTGGTGGGCTGGGATGGCCTGGTGTATCTGGAAAACCTGGCGGCGCACAACCGCCTGCTGGTGGAGCTGGAGGGTGGTGGGCATTGCGAGGTGGCGTTCGATCTGCCTGAGGCCCAAGGCTCGATCCCCTTGGTCGGCCCCTTGGTGTGCAAATGAAGGCCGGGTGGGGCGGGGTATGGGCGTGCGCCGTGCTGCTTTGTGCGGGCCCGGCCTGGGCCAAGTGCACGTCAGTGGCGACTTCGGCAGCGGCATTTGGCTCGCTCAACTCGACCCAGGTACGAACCACGGTGCAGACCGCTTCCAGTGCCAACTCGGGTTTGCAGTGCAACGGCTCGGTGCTTAGTGTGCTGAGTAGTACCGATTCATTCGTGGTGAAGATCACCTCGGCCACCAACGGCCTGGTAGGGCCCACCGGAGATGTCATCCCTTACACGCTGTATGCCGACGCCACCACTACCTATCCGATCACGCGCGGTACGGGCTTCGAATTCAGGACCACCGGCATCCTCGACTTGCTGGGGCTGCTCAACGGCACGCCCAAAGCGGTGCCGATCTACATGCGCACTCAGATCAACGCCAACGTTGCGGCGGGGCTGTATCAGGAAACCCTCAATGTCGAGTGGACCTGGAAGTACTGCGATGGGATTGGATTAGGCGGCATCTGTATCGGGACTGACCAAGGCACGGGCACCAAGCCGCTGACGGTGACCCTGACGGTGACCAACGATTGCCAGATCACCACACCCAACATCAGCTTCGCCAGTGCGCCTGTGGTGGCAGGGTTTGGCACGGTGAGCCAGGGCATAAACGTGTCGTGCACCAAGGGCAGCAACTACACGGTGGGGCTGGATGACGGGCAGAACGTGTCGGGCGGGCGGCGACGGATGAAGTCGTCGGCCAACAACTACCTGGCCTATGACATTTTCAAGAGTGCAGGGGTGGTGCGTTGGGGTTCATCGGGGGCTGCCAGGCGTTCCAGCACGGATGCCGACGTAAACCCCGGTGCGGGTACCGGCACGGGTAGCCAGGTGTTCAACTACAACGCCAAGGTCTATACCGACCAGGCTACGCCGCCGGCAGCAACCTACTCTGACAGCGTGATACTGGATGTGCAGTTTTGACTGAACCTCATCCTTTCCATGGTCCCCTGTAGGAGCGGCCTTGTGTCGCGACAGGGCTGCGCAGCAGCCCCAACATGGCAGACCCAGCACAGATTGCCGGGGCCGCTACCCAGCCCATCGCGACACACGGCCGCTCCTACAGGGGCCGGGTGAGGCAGGGCTCAGCGCAAATCGTCCGCCATTTTTGACAGGGTCTCCAGCACCGCCCCCGCCAGCGCCTTCGAGCGTGCACCCGACCATCCGCTAACCGGATCGGGCGCGTCGTCATGGTCCTTGAACGGCATCTCCAGCGTCAGCGACAGGCAGTCATGGGCCATGCCCACGGCATTGCAGGCCAGCGTGGTATTCGCCTGTCCCGGCTGGTCACGGGTATAGCCATGCACGGTCTGGAAGTCGCGGGTCACGCTGCACAAAGTGCTGCGGAATTGCTCTTCGAGTTTTGCCAGCCGCGGCGTGTAACCCGGGTTACCCTCGCAGGCGGCGGTGAACACGTGCGGAATCTCTTCGTCACCATGCACGTCGATGAACGCATCCACGCCGTACTGCTTCATCTGCGCCTGGGCGAAGAACACCTCCGGGGTCAGCTCGACGCTGGCGTCCTGCCAGGCGCGGTTGAGGTCCTTGCCCTTGTAGTTGGTGCGCAGGTGGCCGAGGAAGGCGCCGTCGGGGTTCATGTTGGGGATCAGGTACAGGTCGGCCTTGGCCAGCAAGCCCTGGATCACCGCGTCGTTGGCTTGCAGGCGGTCGATCACGCCCTCCATGAACCATTCGGCCATGTGTTCGCCTGGGTGTTGCTGGGCAATCAGCCACAGCTTGCGCTTACCTGCGGCGCCATCGCCGGCACGCAGCAGGGGGATGTCGCGGCCCTGCACGCTGCGGCCGCTGGCCAGCAACTCGACCCCCGGCAGTTGCTGCGCGCGTTCGATCAACTGGTTGTGGCGCGCGCGTGGGTAGGGTTCGAAGTAGGCGAACCAGATCTGGTCCTGCTCTGCGTTCACTTCGAAGGACAGCGCGGTGCCGTCGAACTGGCTGGGCACACGGAACCAGCTTTGCTGATCGTAGGAGGCCACCGCGTTGTAACCGCTCCAGGCGTTCTTGTACGAAGAGCCGGAGGCGTTGTCGAGGCTGAAGCGATGGACCTGGCCCGGCGTCAGCCCTCTGACCTTGAAATGAAACCACTGATAGTGGCCGCTGTGGGTGTCCGGGCGGATGGCCAGGTGCACCTGGGCCGGGTTGCTGGCGTCCAGTACCTGGATGTTGCCGGAATCGAAAGCGCAGTCGATCTGCAGGGGGGATAGCGTCACGGTCATGTGCCGGGCTCCTTTGCGGGCATTGTTGTAGGGGTACTGTACACGGCTTGGCAGGTTCGCTGCCTCTTTAACGCGGTTGTCATGCGGGCATGGCAGCATCCGGGTCCCCCTTCGCACAGGTGAACCTACAGTGCATTCCGGCATGAACCGCAAGCCCTTCATCCTCCGCTCTCGCGACATGCGCAGCGATGACTTTGGTGCTTTGTTCACACAGATGTTCGGCAACCTGTATGCCGACATGCCGCCGCTGGCCGAGGGCATCAGCATTGGCGGCGTGTATGGGCGCTTTGAAGGCATGAGCGTGCGGCGCATGCAGTATGGCGGGGATTTCAGCATCACCCTGCCCACGCCACAGGATGAGATCACCTTCGTGCTGTCCACTGCTGGCAAGATCATCTTCGATCACCGAGGCGAGTCGGTTGGTGGTGCCCAGGTGGGGCTGGCGGTCGACAAACGCGATATTCGCACGGTGCGCTTTGCCGAAAACCATGCCCAGTGCGGCATGTCGATACACCGCGGGTTGTTTGCCGAGCGCCTGTCCCTGTTGTTAGGCCAACCCTTGGCGGCACCGGTGTGTTTTGCCCCGGTGGTGGACCTGGCGTTGCCGGTGTTCCAGGGCATACGCGCGTTGCTGGAAATGGCCACCGGTACGCAGTTCGACCAGCTGATCAATACCGGCGTGCTGATGCCGACCCGCCTGCAGGAAATGATGGTGGATGCGGTGCTGGAGGCCTGGCCGCACAACTATAGCGATGCCCTGCGCAGCCCTGCGCCCGGGTTGGCGCCGCGCCATGTGAAGCTGGCGATGGCGTACCTGCACGAGCACCCGGCACGTTTGGTCAGTGGCACCGAGCTGGCGGGGTTGGCCAATGTCAGCCTGCGCGCCTTGCAGGATGGCTTCCGCCGTTTTGCCGGTACATCGATTGTCGGGTATCAACGGCAGGTGCGGCTGGAAAGTGCGCGCCAGGTGCTTGCGCGCGGGGAGGGCGGGTCGGTGGCCGAAGTGGCCTTGCGCCATGGTTTCAGCAACGCGGGGCGTTTTGCCCAGTACTTCCAGCAGGCGTTCGGAGTAAGCCCGGCTGAAGTACGGCGCAGTGGTTAGCGCTGCCGGGCACCGGCTTTGCCGGTGTTCGCGGGTGAACCCGCTCCCACAGGTTCACCGCAGCCTTCAAAATGCTGGAGTGCCTGTGGGGGCAGGCTTGATCACGGTCTGCAAGGCCAGCGCCGTCATTGTGGGAGCGGGTTTACCCGCGAACACCGGCGCAGCCGGTGCCAGCGGTTACAGGATCAGAACGCGTAGCTGGCCTTGAGGCTGCCGCTCACCCCGTGGCTGTCGCCCCCGCCCATCGCCGCCACTTCGCCGCCGACACTCAATGCACCCAGGTGGGCCATCAGGCTCACCCCGCCAGCGAACTGATCGCGGTTGTCGAATGCCGCACGTTGCTCGATATCCAGCCCCAGCAGATGCCCTTGGCTATCCACCTGCTGATCACCCAGGGCATGCTCGTAACCCACTTCCACTCCCGGCACCAACCGCCAGCTGCCTACCGGAATCGGCGCGAACGACGCCTTGAGGTTGGCCACCGCACTGCGCCGGGTTTCTTTCAGGTCGTCCACTTGCAGGGCCAGTTCGCTGCCTTTCTCGGTGAAGCCGTTCAGGTCGACGTGGCTGACCCTAACGCCAAGGCTTGGCTCCAGCACCACGCCATGGGTGGGCAGGCGATAACCCAATGCCAGGCTGGCACCCGCCAGGGTGCCGTGGCTGTCACCTTTGGCCGTGCCCAGGCCGCCGCCCAGTTCGCGCTTGCTGGAATAGTCAAGCCAGCCGCCGCTGATGTCGGCATCGATGAACAGCCCGTGCTCCAGGCTCCCCGGGGCAAAGCGTGCCCCCAGGCTGAGGAAGGTCAGGTCAGTATCGGCCTCGCCACCGGCACCGCCCACATTGCCGCGGTTGTAGCCAAAACCGGCATGGCCGCTGAGCTGTTCGGAGAAGCGCTGGGTCATGCCCACCATCAACCCTTGGCTGTGTTCGTTGCTGCTGGCCGCATGGGCTGAGCCGTCAGTGCCCAGGTAGCCGGCCAGCGCCGTGCTCCACAGGCGCGCCTGGCCGACCTTGAGGTTGCTGGCGTCGGCAAAGGGCGAAGCCGCAAGCGTGACCATGGCGCCTTGGCGCAACAGGTAGCTGGCGGCATCCGCGTGCACCTGGCCGCCAACCGTCGAGGTCACGCCGCCCAAGGTGCCGGCATCGATGGCCGATTGCAGGTAGTAGTTGTAGGCGCTGTAGCTGCCCGACAGCGAAGTGCCCTGCAGCTCGCGCAACAATTGCGCGCCGGCGGCAGCGTTGCCCAGCAGGCCAGCCTCGCCGGGCAGGGAACCATAGCGCACCATCTTGCCGCGCAGCACGTAGATCGTTTCCTGGCTCAGGCCCAGGCCCTGCTTGAGGTAGTTTTCCATGTTGCCGTAGTCGGCGCTGATTTCATCGAGGCCAGCCTGCAGGTAGCTGGCTTCGACCCCCAGTAACGGTGCATAGATTTCGGCCATGCTCGCCGGCATCGCCGCCAGGGTGGCAGCCACTCGGGCGGCGGTGTAGTCGTTGGTGGCCAGGTAGTTGCTCATGATGGTGGCCTCGTCCACCCCGGCGATGCTCAGCAGCACCGCTGCCGTCCAGCCGGTGCGGTCCTTGCCCGCAGTGCAATGGAACAGCGCCGCGCCATCGGCAGCGGCCAGTTCGTTGAACAGCACGGCAAACTGGCCACGCATGCCGGCGTCATTGACGAAGGCGCGGTTGGTCTCCTGCATCATCGCCCGCGCCTGTTCTGCGCTGCTGAAGGAAATATTGGTGATGTTGGAGCCCGATGTGGTGCTGCCAATGATGTCGATGTTGGTGTAGCTGGCGCCGTCCGGCAGGGTATCGGGGGTGCTGGCTATTTCGCTTGGGGTGCGCAGGTCGTACACATCGCTGATACCCAGGCCATTGAGGGTAGCCAGGTCGGCGGCGGTCGGGGTAAGGGCATTGGAGCGGTAGAACACGCCCGCCCGCATTGTGCCGTCATGGCTGGTGGTGTAGGCACTGGTGGTGCCGGCGATGTCGCGGAAATTGTCCATGCCGGCCAGGCGCGGGGTGTCGAGCGCTTCGGCGGCGTGGGCGGTGGAAATGGCAAGGGTGAGCAGGGACAGGGAGCAGAGCACACGTTGCAGCACGGATCAGGCCTCAGGCAGTGGTTTGGGCTGTCTACTGTCCTGGAGCAATATGAAACTGAATGTTACAGGTTGCGGTGATGTGCAAAAGCTTGCGCGATCTGTCCTGGTTTTGCGTCTTCTGTCCCGGCGACTGGGGCGAAAAGCGCTCCCATCAATCACCCACTGGCTACGACAAGGGTTACTCGCGATCGATATTTTTTGCATATTAGCTTATTATTTTAATCACTTTTATTTATTTGATGCGGCCCGCTACATTCGCAGTTCTTTCAACCTGCAAGGAACTGCGGATGTCCATTCGATCTCGCCTGCTGCTGCTCGCCGCTGCCACACTGCTGGCCACACAGACATTTGCCAGTGACCGCCTGACCCTGCGCATCGGTGACCAGAAAGGCAATATGCGCGCCCAGCTGGAGGCCGCCGATGCCCTGCGCGACCTGCCTTACGACATCCGCTGGGCAGAATTCCCCGCTGCCGCGCCGTTGGCCGAGGCACTGAATGCCGGCGCGATCGATGCCGGCATCATCGGTGATGCGCCATTGCTCTTCGTGCTGGCCTCCGGTGCGCCGGTCAAGGCCATTGCCGTGGACAAGTCAGACCCGTATGGCACGGCGCTACTGGTGCGCCCTGATGCTGCGCTGCACAGCGCGGCCGACCTCAAGGGCAAGCGTATCGCCACTGGCCGTGGCTCCATCGGCCATCACCTGGCGCTGAAGGCGCTGGATCAGGTTGGGCTCAGCGAAAAAGACGTGGAGTTCCGCTTTCTCGGCCCTGTCGACGCCAAGATCGCACTGGCCAATGGCTCGGTGGACGCCTGGTCGACCTGGGAACCCTACACCGCGCTGGCAGAGCTGAGCGGCCAGGGCAAGGTGCTGGTCAATGGCCGCGGGCTGTCCAGTGGCAACAGTTTCCTGGCGGCCACCGACAAGGCGCTGGATGACCCGGCGCGCAAGGCCGCATTGCAAGATTACCTGGCCCGCCTGGCCGGCGCCCAAGTCTGGGCGTACCAGCACCTGGACAGCTATTCGCAAACCCTGGCCGCGATCATCGGCTTCCCGCAGGACGCTGCCCGCCTGCAGTTCGAGCGCCGCCAGTTGCGTTGGCAGGCCATCGACGCGAAGACCATCGGCGAACAGCAGGAAACCGCCGACTTCTACCACGCCCACGGCCTGATGAACCAACGCCTGGACGTTGCCCCGACCTTCGCCACGGGCTTTACCGTGCCCGCCACTGGCTCGCTGGCCCAACATTGACCTGGAGACACCCCATGCTGCACCGTAAACACCTGCGTCACCTGGCCCTGGGCCTGTTGCTCGGTGGCCTGCTGCCGTCGCTTGCCAACGCCGAGCAGACCCTGCGCATCGGTTACCAGAAATCCTCCACCCTGCTGACCCTGCTCAAAGCCCGTGGCACGCTGGAGCAGCGCCTGCAGGCCGAAGGCATTCGCGTCAGCTGGCACGAGTTCCCCAGCGGCCTGCCACTGCTGGAGGCGCTGAACCTGGGCAATGTCGACCTGTCGGCGGACGTGGCCGATACCGTACCGGTGTTCACCCAGGCGGCCGGTGCCAAGCTCACCTATTTTGCTCGTGAGGCGCCATCGCCCACGGCCCAGGCCATCCTGGTGCCAGCCAGCTCGCCGCTCAAGACCCTGGCCGACCTCAAGGGCAAGCGGGTGGCGGTGACCAAGGCGGCGGGTAGCCATTACCTGTTGATCCAGGCCCTGGCCAAGGCCGGCCTCAGCTTCAAGGACATCACCCCGGCGTACCTGATCCCGGCCGACGGCCGGGCGGCGTTCGAGAATGGCAAGGTCGATGCCTGGGTCACCTGGGACCCCTACGTGGCGAGCGCCCAGCGCCAGCAGAACGCGCGCGTTCTGGCTGATGGCAGCGAGTTGGCGAGCTACCAGCGTTACTACCTGGCCGGCAGCGATTACGCCAAGGCGCACCCTGAAGTGCTGCAGCAGGTGTACCAGGCGCTGCGCGAAATCGGTGCCTGGACCAAAGCCAACCCCGCAGCGGCTGCCCGGGTGCTGGGGCCGCTCTGGGGCAACCTGGACAGCGCCACGGTGCAGCAGGCCAATGGCCGACGCAGCTATGACGTGCAGCCGGTGCAGTTGGACAACCTTGGTGAACAACAACGCATTGCCGATGCCTTCTACCGCGAAGGGTTGCTGCCCAAACCGGTGGATGCGCGAGCGGTGACTGTATTCGAGCCCAGGGCTGCTGACTAAGGCTGCCTGAGCCGGCCTCTTCGCGGGTAGACCCGCTCCTACAGTTGATCGCGATCAAAGATCAATACCCGGCTCGCTTCAGATTCATCGCTCGTGCCTGGCCATCCAGCGCAGCAATGCAGCGATCGGCACGCTGCGGTGAGCCTCGTGCCGGTACGGTTTGCCTTCGGCGGTGTAGCGTTCGCGGTAGCGGCTGAGGACCAGGTTGCGACCGTCGGCGGACACCCGAGCCTCCAGTTCGTGCACCAACAACGGTTGCCGGGCGGCGCCTTCCAGGCGCCGGAACAGCAGCATGGCCGCTTGAGCATCATTCATGGCCGGTTACCTGCGAGCAATTGGCTTGCCACGTTCCGGGCTTGCCTGCCTTGCCTTCTGCTACGAGGTTGTTGCGTTGCTGCGCGGTGTAGTCGCGCAGCGCCAGGTAATAATCGGGCCAGGTTTGCAGCCAGGCCGTCAACGGTAGCGCGGCGGCGCGGCTGTCCACCACATGCCCGGCAGTGGCCACGGTACTGAGGGTGTCGACCGTATCGCTATTGTCGCCGAACGGGTCCACCGCCAGGCTCAACACGCTGCCCGTTGCGTCGCGCAGGTTGTGCGTACCCAACAGCGGCAGTTCGACGGTGGGGCCATTGGCGATGCCCCAAACCCCGAAGGTCTGGCCGAAGTCTGACCTGTGCTGGCTCAAGCCCATTTTGCCCGCCACATCGACCACGCCCGCCACACCCAGGGTGGTGTTGAAGATGAAGCGTGTGAGGCTGGTCATCGCCCGTTCGCCATTACCCTGCAGCAGGTCATTGACGAACACCTTGGGCTCGCCAAAGTTGTTGGCAAAGTTGTGCACGGCTTGCCGGGCTAAGCCGGGGAGCATGCCATAGCCCCGGGCGACAGGCGCCAGCAGGTAGTCGTCGAGCGTGCGGTTGAAGGCGAATACGGCGCGGTTGGCCGGCTCCAGCGGGTCACTGACCTGATAGGCGAGGTTGCCGCAGGCGCTGCTGGCGTGAGCGCGTTGGCTGCAGGCTCCGGCCGCGAGCAGCGATAACACCAGCGCAGCAGAGCGCGCCGTACGGGAATTGGATGATGAACGGGACATAGGCACATTCCTGGCAAGAACTGGCGGCGATGCTGCGCAATGTTCGTTGCCCGGTAATGTCCGGATCGTCTCGGCACTGACACTTTGTTTCCGGGTTGAAATATATGACTACCACAGGGGCATGGCCTTAAAGTACGGCTTGTTTACCTTGTCTGTGGTGCGTTTTCGTGAGCCATTTGCTGATAGTCGACGATGATGTCGAGGTGCTTGACCTGCTGCAGAAGTTTCTTCGCCAGCATGGTTACGAAGTGGACGTGGCCCAGGATGGCCAGGGGCTGTGGCAGGCGCTTGATCGGCGGGTGCCGGACCTGGTCATCCTCGATGTGATGTTGCCCGGCGACAGCGGCCTGGTGTTGTGCCAGCGGCTGCTGGCCGAACACAAGGTGGCGGTGATCATGCTCACCGCCATGGGCGAGTTGAGCGACCGGGTTGTGGGCCTGGAACTGGGGGCTGACGACTACGTGACCAAGCCGTTTGCTGCCCGTGAACTGCTGGCGCGGGTGAGGGCAGTCTTGCGTCGGGCCGGCGAAAAGGCAGGGGGCACGGCGGGCCACGCCAGTAGCAGCCTTGAGTTTGCCGGCTGGCAGCTGGACGTGGTGCGGCGCGAATTGCGCTCGCCGGACAACGTCATGATCCCCTTGTCCAATGGCGAATTCGAACTGCTGCTGGTGTTTGCCGAACACCCGCGTCGGGTGCTCAGCCGCCAGCAATTGCTGGACATGGCCCGTGGTGATGCCTACGACGCTTATGACCGCAGCATTGACGTGCAAGTAAGCCGGCTGCGCCGCAAGCTTGAAACCGACAATGGGCGTGAGCCCCTGATCCGTACACTGCGCAACGCCGGTTACCTGTTCACCCCCACGGTCGCGAAGCGATGAGCCTGGTTGCCCGGGTTCGCCAGGCCCTGCCGCAGCCCAGAATCACCATTGCCCGATGGATTGCGTTGACCACGCTGACAGCGATGCTGTTCCTGCTGCTGCTCAAGGGGCTGTTCAGCCTGCTGCTGAGTGTGTGGGCGCAACCACCGCTGCTGGAGAGCGGGGTGATCGAGAAGGTTGCAGCGGTGACCCGCATCCTCGATGCCGCGCCGATGGCGCAGCGTGCCAATATTGCCATTGCGGCAGGTGACGGCTCCTATTCCGTGCGATGGTTGCGACGCCATGACGAGGCGGGTGTGCCGGCGTTGGTCGATGCCGAGTTCCGCGAGGGCACGCCTATCCTGCGTGCACTGCTCAAGCGCCCGGATGCCAGGGTCGAGGCGTTCGAGCCGTCCGACATGCCGGAATACACCTCTGAACGTGGCTATGCCTTGATGATCGAGCTGGCCGACAAGTCGTGGGTGCTGTTTCGAGCCACAGACCGTAGCTGGGGCCTGGACGAGCTGCCGCGCAACCTGATCGTCCTGGTATTGATGCTGGTTTCCAGCCTGGCTGTCGCACTGTCGGCCACACGCTATCTGGCCAAGCCGTTGGAGCGCTTTGCCCAGGGGGTGCGGGGTTTTGGCAAGGACTTCAACGCCCCGCCGATTCCGGTGGTTGGCCCGCACGACCTGCGCCAGGCCATTCTTGCGTTCAATGCCACCCAGGCCCAGCTCAAGCATTACCTGAACGACCGTACCCAGATGCTGGCGGCAATCTCCCACGACTTGCGTGCACCGCTGACGCGCATGCGCTTGCGTGCCGAGTTCATCGACGATGCCCAGCTACAGGCCAAGTTGTTCAAGGACGTGGATGAGATGCAGGCGATGGTCGACGCCGCGTTGGCGTTTTTCCGTGATGATGCGCGGCTGGAGCAGACGACCGTGTTCGACCTGGGCGAGTTGCTGCTCACGGTGGTGGACGATTTCAAGGATGCGGGTGTCGAGGTCGGCCTCAGCGGGCCGCGCCGTTGTGTGTATACAGGGCGGCCGGTGGGTATCAAGCGGGTGTTGGTCAACTTGATCGACAATGCTGCCAAATACGGCCGCGAGCCATCGGTGGTGTTGGCGGTAAGTGCCAGGCAGATCGAGATAACCGTGCAAGACCGCGGCCCGGGCATCGCGCCGGCCCTGCAGGAGCAGGTATTTGTGCCGTTTTACCGTATCGAAGGTTCGCGTAATCGGGACACGGGTGGTGTGGGGCTGGGCCTGCCCGCAGCACGGGCCATCGTGCTGGAGCAAGGCGGCAGCCTGACCCTGAGCAACCGCCCCGGTGGCGGTTTGCAAGCCAGGGTAGAGCTGCCGCTGGGTTGATCAGAGGCCCAGTTCGCTGAGCCCGGGGTGGTCATCCGGGCGGCGACCCAGCGGCCAGTGGAACTTGCGTTCGGCTTCGCTGATGGGGTGTTCGTTGATGCTCGAATGCCGGTTCTGCATCAGCCCATCTTCGGCAAACTCCCAGTTTTCGTTGCCATAGGCACGAAACCACTGGCCGCTGTCGTCGTGGTACTCGTAGGCATAGCGCACGGCAATGCGATTGCCGGTGAAAGCCCATAGCTCCTTGATCAGGCGGTATTCCAGTTCATGGTTCCATTTACGGGTCAGGAATGCCTCGACCTCGGCACGCCCACGGGGGAACTCGGCGCGGTTACGCCAAACCGTATCAGGGGTATAGGCGAGTGCAACTTTGGCCGGGTTGCGGCCGTTCCAGCCATCTTCGGCCAGGCGGACCTTTTCGATGGCGCTTTCGCGGGTAAAGGGCGGCAGGGGTGGGCGGGACATCGCGGTACTCCTCAGGTCGGTTTACGTGTAGCAGATTAACCGCCGATGCCCGATCAAGAGAACGGATGCGCCAGGCACTTCATAATTGCAGTGCGTGGAACAATGCATGATTTCACGCGTAGTGCAGCCGCGGCTACAGGTGGTCGCAGTCAGACAGTACTGGCTGCGGCCACCCAACCCTCCATCAGTCCCAGGCAGGCGCCAGGCCGTCAGGGCTGACCTCGCGGCCATTGCGTTCCAGCGTGGCGATGCGTGCCATGTCGTCGGTGTCCAGCTTCAGGTCGCGGGCAAGCAGGTTGCTGGCCAGGTTTTCGCGCTTGGTCGAAGACGGTATTACCGCGTAGCCCAGCTGCAGGGCCCAGGCCAGGGCAACCTGGGCGACGGTGGCCTTGTGCTTGGCCGCGATGTCGGCCAGCACCGGGTCTTTCAGGACCTTGCCATAGGCCAGGGTCATGTACGAGGTGACGGTGACGCCTTGCTCCTTGAGAAACGCGGCCAGCTTGCTGTTCTGCAGGTACGGGCTGAGTTCGATCTGGTTGGTGGCAATTTCGCCCTTGCCAACGATTTCGATGGCCTGGCGAGTCAGTGCGATGTTGAAATTGGACACACCAATCTGTCGGGTCAGGCCCAGCTTCTTCGCTTCGGCCAGTGCGGTCATGTATTCCGGCAACTCGACGCCGTTGCCTGGGGCTGGCCAGTGGATCAGCAGCAGGTCGACGTAGTCGGTACGCAGTTTCTTCAGGCTTTCGCGCAGGCTTGGCACCAGCTTGTCCGCCGCGTAGTTGTCGACCCAGATCTTGGTGGTAATGAAAAGCTCGCTGCGCGGTACGCCGCTTTCAGCGATGGCTTGGCCGACTTCCGCTTCATTCTTGTAGATCTGTGCGGTGTCGACGGCCCGATAGCCCAGCTCAAGGGCCGATTTGACCGAGTCGATGACGGTCTGGCCAGTGAGTCGGAAGGTGCCGAGGCCGAAGGAAGGAACGCTCATGGGCTTACTCCTGGGAAATAGGGTTGGATCCTGTGGCAGCCAGTGTGCAGGTTCGCAGGGCAACGAATAACCGGCTGCTGCGTCAAAGTCCTTTGACCAGCGGGCAAGAATCGCGTTTCACCCTGGCCTTCATTACATAAGTAACGCCAGAACGGGATGAGACCTTGGGTCAGCTAACGCTTTTATCAAGCGGACACACTGCCCATGACCCCTCCTGTGATACCTGCCGATTCCATCGATGCGCTGATTGCCAATAATCTGCCTGGTTGGGTAAAGCGCGCTCGCGTCGAACACTTGACACTGTTGCGCGCAGCTTCATTGCGTCAGCAGCGGGCGCAGGAGCAACTCCACGCCAGGTTGCAGGCCCTCAAGCCTCTGGACGAGTTCGCCGAGCCGCTGCTCAAAACTGCGCTCGCGGCGCGCTCCATCACACAGGTAGACCTACGCCTGGCCCGGGTCAGATGGGTGACCCTGCGGGCAAATCCGCCGATATCGCCTGCTTTGCCGGCTTCCTCGACGCGGATCGAAAGTACCCAGTCGCTGCTTTCGGCGGCACTGCACAACTTCCACGAAAATGAAACTCGACCGGGCTGGTTCGCCACAGGGTCACAGCTGGTCAATGCCAGTGGAAAAAGGCTGCCAATGAGCGTTGAGGTATTCGCCCAGCTCTGTCGCAGCCTCGATATCGGTCGACATTATCAGCGCCATCTGCAATCGCAGCTGCAAACCGAAAGCATGGCCGGGGTGCAGGTCGAGGCCATCATGGACGAGGCATTGAGCGCCAGGCTGGGGCTTGACGCGGTTGTAGCCAGGGTCAAGGGTGAAATTGACGAGTTGACGTATCAGCGTATCCGCCACGTTGTCGAAGCCGCATCTGGGCCTGCCGAGGACACCGTTGTGAGGTGCCACACCCTGAGGCTGCTGGGCAAGAAGATCATTGGCGCACTGGCGATCGAAGTGCGTCAGAACGCCCGCCTGGTTGGCGTTATCGCATGGTTGCCTGAGGACCGGTACGCCGCAGTGAGCTGGCATGCCAACTGGGAACTGCTGTACCTGACGCTGGGTGTACGCATGCGTGACGAAGCGTATCGCCAGTTCTTTCAGCGTTTTGTCGCAGAGCGGGATCGCGTCGCTTTCTACACGGCCCTGAACGCGCTGCTGAGGCAGGGCAATACTGTGTTACCGCTCGAGCTGGATGGCCGCTGCTTTGCGGTCGAAGGCGACGTGTTCACCGCGCTGCGCAAAGCGCTGCTCGACAAGATGCTGGATGATGCACGGGTACTGGCGGTATCAACGGAGGATGAGGATATCGCCGACCGCCAGGCCCGTCTGCAAGGCTATCTTGACTTGGGGCTGAGCGTGGCAGGCCTGGCAGCGCTGTTTGTGCCCGGGTTGGGCCAGGCCATGCTCGGGCTCACGGTCGCGCAGTTGGCGGGCGAAGTCTACGAAGGGTACGAAGACTGGCAGCTAGGTGATCGCAACGCTGCCTTGGGCCACCTGTTCAACGTGGCGGAGACGGTGGCTACAGGGGCGTTGACGGCTGCAGGGGCGGTGGGTCTCGGCAAGCTCGCGCAGCGCGTCGCACGCGTGGATGCGCTGGTGCCGGTAAGCCTGGCGGATGGCCAGTTGCGTCTGTGTGATCCGGCTTTGCCAGGCTATCAGCTACCGGGCATCGACCTGCCGCCAGGGCAGGCCATCAATGAAAATGGCCGTTCGCTGAGGCGCCTGCACGATGCCGTGTATGAGGTAAGTGAAGGCGACGATGGAGTATGGCGCATTCATCACCCGTCCAGGCCGGGGGCCTATTTACCAGCACTCGAGCACAATGGTGCCGGGGGATGGGTGCATGAGTTCGAGCAACCGCAGCGCTGGCAGGACGCCGCCTACATGGTTCACCGGCTTGCCAGCCGCACAGCGGCTGTTTCCGACGAGGCGGCTGCCTTTGGCGTGCAGGTTACAGGTTACGGCGCGGACCAGCTGCGCCGGTTGGTTCTGGAGAGCGCAGCACCACCGGCGCGTTTGCTCGATGCCATCGAGCGCTGGCACCTGCACAATGAGTTTCCGACTCTGCGGGGTGAGGCATTCGAGGCAATATTCAACGAGCGGCAGGTCAACCCGAACGCTGCGGACCAGGTGCTGATGCGCGACTTCCCTGGCCTTTCCCGTCGCTGCGCACGAGAAATTGTCGAGCACGCCAACAGTGTCGAGCTCGAGCGCCTGGATGATGCGGGGCGGGTGCCGCTTACCTTGGCGGAGCGAGCACGTTGGGCCGTACGTGACAGCCGGATTGATCGTGCCTTGGCAGGGTTGCGTCAGCCTGCTGCGGTAAATGCTGATACTGAAAAGCTCGCGCAGGGCGGGCTGGGCGATGCCCTTGCCGACCGGGAGGTGGCGGCCCGAATGATTGGGCTGGCCCCGGTGGGGCAAGGCGTTCGCCCGCCTTTGCGGTTGTTCGATGGGCGCTTGGGCTACCCGCTCAGTGGCCACCTGTCGGGGACCCGCCAGGCGCTGCGGCGCACTTTGAATCATGTGTTCCCGCTGATGACCGGTGAAGAGTTGCAGTCGTACCTGCAAGACCTGGCTCGGCGGGGTTTAGAGCCGTGGAGCCATGTCAGCCAACTGTTACACGCCAAGGCCAGCCTCAAGCAGGCACTGTACGCCTGGCGGAGTGAGCCAGGGCTGAACCTGGTTCGCCGCTGGCGCCGGATCAAGGTTGCCAGGCGCATCATGATGAGCTGGCAGCGCGCGACGCTGGGTGATGTAGCGGGTGATTACCACCTGAGCATCGTGGGTGAGCGGGTGGGCAATCTGCCGGCGTTGCCTGAGCATGTGTCTTTCGACCACATCACACACCTCACATTGCGCGATATGCGGGTGACGAGCGTCGAGGCGGGTTTTCTGGTTCGCTTCAGCAACGTGCGTAACCTGGATTTGCGGGGCAATCAGCTGACCCGGCTTCCGGCAGGCATCGAGCAACTGGGCGAATTGAGAAACCTGCGCCTTGCTGACAACCAGATCGTACTTACCCGCGACGACAACCTGCGCCTCAGCCAGCTCGAGGGGCTACGCCGCCTCGAGCTGAACGGTAACCCGGTAGGTTTGCTCCCGCCATTGGCATCGTTCCCGCTGATGCGCCGGTTGTCCTTGCGCAACACCGGGCTGGGCGAATTGCCCGTTGATCTGGCCAGGCACGGCAACCTGGAATTGCTGGACATGCGTGACAATCAGATCCCCACGCTGCCTGAGGCACTGTCTGCGCTGCCGCTTCGCTTGTTGCAGGGCCTGGAGCTGCACGACAATCCACTCTCGGATCAGACCTTGCAGCGCCTGCAATTGGCCAGAGCGTCCGCCGGGTTACCTGCACGTCGGCTTGCACCCCACCCATCATCGGGCCCGAGCGCTGCATCACCTTGGCTGTCGGGGTTTTCCACGGCGCAGCGCGAGGCGCGACTGGCGCTATGGGCCCGCTTGTACCGGGAGGACGGTGCGAGTGATCTGTTCCGGTTCATTTCAGACTTGCAGGGCCTGCGTGAATACCACGAACAGCCCCGCGATTTTCAGTTGCGGGTGTGGCACATCCTTGATGCCTGCGAGCAGCACGCTGAAGTGCGTGCTAGCCTGTTAGAGCAAGTTAGCCGGCCGCGCAGTTGCAGTGACGAGTTGCTGCTTACGCTCAGCGAACTGGAGATTGGCGCGATGGTCGCCAGGGCTGGAACAGCTGGCGATGGGTTGCACAAGGAGTGCGCCCTGGTGAAGCTGGGCCGTTCTTTAGCCCGCCTGGACAAAGTCAACGCAATTGCGGCCCGGCATATTGCTGAGCAGCATTCTGTCGATCCCGTCGAGGTGTATTTGACCTATCGCGTGAAGCTTGCGAATAGCCTCGATCTCCCCGCGCAGCCTGAAAAACTGATGTACCAGAGTTTTAGCGGGGTAGGCTCTGACGAGCTGGACGCTGCACGCAACGAGGTCCTGCGAGAGGAAACACCACACTCCTTAGCGCAGGCTCTGGCAGATCGAACCTTCTGGCAGGCCTACCTGCACGAACACCAGGCGGCACGCTTCAGCCAGATGGAGGTGCCTTTCCAGCAGCGCTTGGATACGTTGTTCATGCAATGGAAAACACTGAGTGACGGCGACTATCTCGCGCAAATCGAGCAAATCTGCGCTGAGCGGGAGGCCGTGCGACACCAGCTTCTGCTGGCGTTGAGCCGCGAGGCAATGCAGCGCCACGGCCTTTAAACGAAACAGCCCGCCGAGGGGCGGGCTGTTCGCTGGAGCGGGACGATCAGCGGCGGCGGAACAGCGGCAGCGGTTCGTCTGTCGCGGCCTGGTAGGTCACCGAGAAGTCCTTCAGGCTTTGCAGCGCGTCTTCCGGGTCCTTGTCGGCACGGATGGCGAATGCATCGAAACCGCAACGGGCCATGAAGAACAGCTGGTCGCGCAGTACGTCGCCGATGGCGCGCAGCTCGCCCTTGAACTTGTAGCGGTCACGCAGCAGGCGCGCATTGGAGTAGCTGCGCCCGTCGGTGAAGGCCGGGAAGTTCAGTGCGATGACCTGGAAGTACTGCACGTCTTCGCCGATTTCTTCCGCTTCTTCGTCGCTGTCCAGCCACACGCCCAGGCCGCCGTCGCGGGCCTTGAGCACGTGGGCATGGTCACGCCACAGCTGCAGCGGCACGATGTAGTCGTCGCAGTTGGTCAGCTCGTCGAACGAGGTTTCCTTGGGCAGCAGGTGCCAGGTTTCGTCGACGATCTGGTTGTTCTTAATGATTCGCTGCATAGACGCGTTCCTTGAAGGGGTCGATGCCGATACGCTGGTAGGTGTCGATGAAACGCTCTTCCTCGGTACGTTGCTCGACGTACACGGCGATCAGCTTCTCGATCACATCGGCCATGGCATCCTGGGCAAAGGACGGGCCGAGGATCTTGCCCAGGCTCGCGCCGCGAGCGGCATTGCCGCCCAGCGATACCTGGTAGAACTCCTCACCCTTCTTGTCCACGCCGAGGATGCCGATGTGGCCCACGTGGTGGTGGCCGCAGGCGTTCATGCAGCCAGAGATGTTCAGGTCGATCTCGCCGATGTCGAACAGGTAGTCCAGGTCGTCGAAACGGCGCTGGATGGACTCGGCGATCGGGATCGACTTGGCGTTTGCCAGCGAGCAATAGTCACCGCCCGGGCAGCAGATGATGTCGGTCAGCAGGCCGATGTTCGGGGTGGCGAAGCCACCTTCGCGCAGTTCCAGCCAAAGCGCGTGCAGCTGACGCTGCTCGACGTCGGCGAGGATGATGTTCTGCTCGTGCGAAGTACGCAGGAAGCCGAAACTGTAGCGCTCGGCCAGGTCGGCCACGGCGTCCAGCTGCTTGTCGGTCAGGTCGCCCGGGGCAACGCCGGTAGGCTTAAGCGACAGGGTTACAGCGACGTAGCCAGGGCGCTTGTGGGCCCGGGTGTTACGCGAGCGCCAACGGGCAAAGCCTGGGTTTTCGGCGTCCTGGGCGGCGTAGTCGACGTTTTCGAGGGCCAGGTACTCCGGGTCGACGAAATGGCGCGATACGCGCAGTACTTCGTCTTCGGTCAGCGTGGTGTTGCCGCCGCGCAGGTGGACCATTTCGGCCTCGACCTTCTCGGCGAACACTTCAGGCGTCAGTGCCTTGACCAGGATCTTGATCCGCGCCTTGTACTTGTTGTCACGGCGACCGTAACGGTTGTACACGCGCAGGATGGCGTCCAGGTAGCTGATCAGGTCCTGCCACGGCAGGAACTCGTTGATGAACGAGCCGACCACCGGGGTACGGCCCAGGCCGCCGCCGACCAGTACACGGAAGCCCAGCTCGCCAGCAGCGTTGCGCACCGGCTCCAGGCCGATGTCGTGCACTTCAATGGCAGCGCGGTCTTCCTGCGAGCCGTTGATGGCAATCTTGAACTTGCGCGGCAGGTAGGCGAATTCCGGGTGGAAGGTGGTCCACTGGCGGACGATTTCACACCACGGGCGCGGGTCGATGATTTCGTCTGCGGCCACACCGGCGAACTGGTCGGTGGTGGTGTTGCGCAGGCAGTTGCCGCTGGTCTGGATCGCATGCATCTGCACGGTGGCCAGTTCGGCGAGAATGTCCGGAATGTCTTCCAGTGCCGGCCAGTTGTACTGCACGTTCTGGCGGGTGGAAATGTGCGCGTAGCCCTTGTCGTAGTCGCGAGCGATCTTCGCCAGGGTGCGGACCTGGCGGGCGCTCAGCTGGCCGTACGGCACGGCGACACGCAGCATTGGCGCGAAACGTTGGATGTATAGGCCGTTCTGCAGGCGCAGAGGGCGGAATTCTTCTTCGCTCAGCTCACCGGCCAGGTAGCGGCGGGTCTGATCACGGAACTGCTTGACGCGGTCCTCGATGATCCGCTGATCGTACTCGTCGTATACGTACATAAAAGTCCTGTCTCAGGCATGCAGCTATTCGCGCGCACGGCCGCGCACTCCGGTACGGAGCCGGGGAACGATATCAGGTTGCGGTTATGCGCTAAAGTGATGTTTTTGCATATGAAAAGAACCAAATGAACTATGTGAGACTGACTGCCATTTGTGCGCTGGCGGTAGCCAGGCGTTTATAATCCGGGGTTTGCTTCGCAGAGATGTGACCCCATGCTCAAGGCCCTGTGCCAAAGCTTGTGTCTTGCCCTGCCACTGGCGGCAAATGCGCAGCCGGCCTCGGTGGTGTTTCTCAATCCGGGGCTGTCCACCGAGACGTTCTGGACCAGCTACACCCGCTTCATGCAGGCCGCTGCGGACGAACTGGGCATGTCCCTGCGCGTGGAGTACAGCGAGCGCCGCGCCGACCTGGCGCTGACCCAGGCCAGGGCGATCCTGGGTGGGGCGCATCGGCCGGATTACCTTGTGCTGGTCAACGAGCAGTACGTGGCACCCGAAATTCTGCGGTTATCGCGTGGCACCGGGGTCAAGCTGTTGCTGGTCAACAATGGCCTGACCCCCGGCCAGGCCCGCAGCATCGAGACCCAGCCCGACAAGTATGCCGAGCCCTTGGGTACCTTGATGAGCAACGACGAGCAAGCGGGCTTCCAGATGCTGCACCTGATGGTTGCCCAACTGCCTCGTGACGCAGGCCCGGTGGACCTGGTGGCCTTTGCCGGGCTCAAGACCACACCGGCTTCGCAGCTGCGCGAGGAGGGCATGCGCCGCGCCCTGGCCGACTTCCCTCAGGTCCGCCTGCGCCAGGTGGTATACGGCGGCTGGAGCCGCGAGCGCGCCTACGAGCAGGCGCAGCAATTGCTGGAGCGATACCCGGCCACTCGCCTGGTGTGGTCGGCCAATGACGAGATGGCCTTTGGCGCCATGCAGGCGTTCGAGGAGGCCGGGCGCACACCGGGGCGTGACGTGCTGTTCGGCGCCGTCAACAGTTCGCCCGAGGCCTTGCGTGCGCGCATCGACGGGCGCTTGAGCGCGTTGATGGGTGGGCACTTCACCCTTGGCGGTTGGGCCATGGTGATGTTGCACGACGATGCCCAGGGTGTCGCGCTGAACCGCGACGGCCAGCGCGTGCACAGTGCCCCGGTACTGCAGGCAATCGACGAGGCCAAGGCCAGGCGTTGGCTGAAACTGCTGGAACGGCCCGACTATGGCGTCGACTTTCTGCATTACAGCGCCGAAGGGCGGCCGGCCAGCTACCAGTACCCGTTTCTGACGTCACCGGTCGACTATTGAAAGACCTTGCTTGAGGGAAGGGCATTGCTCGTCTTAACTGCTGGTTGTGAAGTGCATTCCCATAACCACTACAAGAGGCAATGCAATGGGAAACTCAACCAAGGTCCGCAAAGCTGACAGCAGCGTCGATGCCTGGGCGATCCTCTGCCTGATCGTCCTGGTGGTGGTCACTGCCGTGTATTGGGTCAGCCACCAGTAGACTTTTCTTTCAGACCGTGATGTGGCAACAGCGCCTGCGGGGGGATGTCCTGCGGGCGTTTTTGTGTTGCCTGTCCGGGCCTCATCGCCGGCAAGCCAGCTCTCACAGGTACAGCGCAGGCCCTGAGGCTGCAGAAAACCTGTGGGAGCTGGCTTGCCGGCGATGAGGCCGCTACAGGCTAGCGGGTAAGGTGCAGGGCCAGCTGCACCAGGCCGATCAGCACCATGATGAATATCAGGGTGAAGAGCGTCCCCAGCGCAATGAAATGGCTGGCTTTGCCGTGGGTGAAGTCGCGAGCGCGGTTCTTGCCGCTTTGCACGCCAAAAGCGGCGGCGAGGATGCTGTGCAGCATCTGCCAGAAGGTTGGGGGTTTGCCTTGGCTGGAATCGTCCATGGTGGCTCCTGAAGAAATCAGAGGCAATCAGGGACAGTGTAGGCAACGGCGCTAAGGTTGCATGTGCCGGCCTATTCGCGGGGCAAGCCCGCGAAGAGGCTGGCACACCCTTAGTTGTCGTACCCGAGGTTCGGCGCCAACCAGCGCTCGCTGACGCTGACATCCTGGCCTTTACGTGCGCTGTAACGCTCGATCTGGTCCTTGTCGACCTTGCCCACGGCAAAGTACTGCGCCTGCGGGTGGGCAAAGTACCAGCCGCTGACCGCCGCGGCCGGGAACATCGCAAAGTGCTCGGTAAGGAACACGCCGCTCGGCCCGGTTTCGCCAATGGCGGTGCCGTCGAGCAGGCGGAACAGGGTTTCCTTTTCGGTGTGGTCGGGGCAGGCCGGGTAGCCCGGGGCCGGGCGGATGCCGCTGTACTGCTCCTTGATCAGCGCTTCGTTGTCCAGGTGCTCGTCGCGGGCATAGCCCCAGTGCTCTTTACGCACTTGCTCGTGCAGCCACTCGGCGCAGGCTTCGGCCAGGCGGTCGGCCAGGGCCTTGACCATGATCGAGCTGTAGTCGTCGCCTTTGTCCTGGTAAGCCTTGGCCACTTCTTCGGCACCGATGCCGGCGGTGGTGATGAACCCGCCCACATAGTCGGTGACGCCGCTGGCTTTTGGCGCGACAAAGTCGGCCAGCGACCAGTTGGGCTTGCCGTCCGGCTTGATGGTCTGCTGGCGCAGGTGGTGCAGGGTGGCCAACGCCTGGCCGTCTTCGCCGTACACCTCGATGTCGTCATCGGCCACCTGGTTGGCCGGCCAGAAGCCGAACACCGCGCGGGCGCTGATCAGCTTTTCGTCGATCAGCTTGTCGAGCATCTCGCGGGCGTCCTTGTACAGCGAGGTGGCAGCTTCGCCAACCACTTCGTCGGTGAGGATGCGCGGGAACTTGCCGGCCAGGTCCCAGGAGATGAAGAACGGGGTCCAGTCGATGTATTCGGCCAGGGTGCGCAGGTCGATGTCTTCCAGCACCTTGACGCCGGTGAAGGAGGGCACCGCTGGCTGGTAGCCGGCCCAGTCGTACTGCGGCTTGGCGGCGATGGCCTGGGCGTAGCTCAGGCGCTCGGTGCGGGCACTGCGGTTGGCGGTGCGCTCGCGCACGTCCACGTACTCCAGGCGGGTCTTCTCGACGAAGCCCGGCTTGAGCTCCTTGGACAGCAACTGGGTGGCCACGCCAACCGCACGCGAGGCGTCGGTGACGTAGATGACGGCGTCGTTGCTGTACTTCGGTTCGATCTTGACTGCGGTGTGCGCCTTGGAGGTGGTGGCGCCGCCGATCATCAGGGGCAGTTCGAAGCCCTGGCGCTGCATTTCGCGGGCAACGTGGACCATCTCGTCCAGCGACGGGGTGATCAGGCCAGACAACCCGATGATGTCGCACTTCTCGTCGCGGGCGGTTTGCAGGATTTTCTCGGCAGGCACCATCACCCCGAGGTCGACGATGTCGTAACCGTTGCAGCCCAGTACCACGCCGACGATGTTCTTGCCGATGTCGTGCACGTCACCTTTTACCGTGGCCATCAGGATCTTGCCCTTGGCTTCTGGCTTGTCGCCTTTTTCGGCTTCGATGAACGGAATAAGGTGCGCCACTGCCTGCTTCATCACACGGGCCGACTTGACCACCTGGGGCAGGAACATCTTGCCTGCACCGAACAGGTCGCCCACCACGTTCATGCCGCTCATCAGCGGGCCTTCGATGACCTCGATGGGGCGTGCGCATTGCTGGCGGCACTCCTCGGTATCCTCGACGATATACGCGGTGATGCCTTTGACCAGTGCGTGCTCCAGGCGCTTGCCGACCGGCAGCGAACGCCAGGCTTCGTTTTCGACTTCCTTGGTGGCGCCGCCGCCTTTGTAGTCGTCGGCAATGGCCAGCAGGGCATCGGTCCCTTCCGGGGTGCGGTTGAGCACCACGTCCTCGACCTTCTCACGCAGCTGGGCCGGAATTTCGTCGTAGATCTCCAGCTGGCCGGCGTTGACGATACCCATGGTCAGGCCGTTGCGGATGGCGTGGAACAGGAACACCGAGTGGATCGCCTCGCGCACTGGGTTGTTGCCACGGAACGAGAACGACACGTTGGACACACCGCCCGAGGTCAGCGCATGGGGCAGGTGGTCACGGATATAGGCACAGGCCTCGATGAAGTCGACGGCGTAGTTGTTGTGCTCTTCGATGCCGGTGGCAACGGCGAAGATGTTCGGGTCGAAGATGATGTCTTCCGGCGGGAAGCCCACTTCGTTGACCAGAATGTCGTAGCTGCGTTTGCAGATTTCCTTCTTGCGCGCGGCGGTGTCGGCCTGCCCGACCTCGTCGAAGGCCATCACCACCACGGCGGCGCCGTAGCGCTTGCACAGGCGGGCGTGGTGCTTGAACTGCTCGACGCCTTCCTTCATGGAAATGGAGTTGACGATGCCTTTGCCCTGAATGCACTTCAGGCCGGCTTCGATCACTTCCCACTTGGAGGAGTCGATCATGATCGGCACGCGGGAAATGTCCGGCTCGCCAGCGATCATGTTGAGGAAACGGACCATGGCCGCCTGGGAATCGAGCATCCCTTCGTCCATGTTGATGTCGATCACCTGGGCGCCGGCCTCGACCTGCTGCAGGGCGACTTCCAGGGCTTCGGTGTAGTTCTCTTCACGGATCAGCCGGGCGAACTTGGCGGAACCGGTGATGTTGGTGCGCTCACCCACGTTGACGAACAGCGACTGGCGATCGATGGTGAACGGTTCCAGGCCCGACAGGCGACAGGCCTTGGCGATCTCCGGGATCTCGCGTGGCTTGTATTTGGCCACGGCTTCGGCAATGGCCTGGATGTGGCCCGGGGTGGTACCGCAGCAACCCCCGATGATGTTGAGGAAACCACTGGCAGCGAATTCTTCGACTACTGCCGCCATTTCGGCCGGGGTCTCGTCGTACTCACCGAAGGCGTTCGGCAGGCCGGCGTTGGGGTGGGCGGAAACGTGGGTATCGGCCTTGGTCGACAGCTCTTCCAGGTACGGGCGCAGGTCCTTGGCGCCAAGGGCGCAGTTCAGGCCCACGGAAATCGGCTTGGCGTGGCGTACCGAGTTCCAGAACGCTTCGGTGGTCTGGCCCGACAGGGTACGGCCGGAGGCGTCGGTGATGGTGCCGGAGATCATGATCGGCAGTTCGACAGCGTCCTCCTCGAACACCTGCTGCACGGCAAAAATGGCCGCCTTGGCGTTGAGGGTGTCAAAGATGGTTTCGATCAGGATCAGGTCGGCGCCGCCCTCGATCAGGCCACGGGTGGCCTCGATGTAGTTCTCTACCAGCTCATCGAATGTGACGTTGCGGTAGCCGGGGTCGTTGACGTCCGGGGAAATCGAACAGGTGCGGCTGGTAGGGCCGAGCACGCCTGCAACGAAGCGCGGCTTGTCGGGCGTTTCCAGGGTCTTGGCATCGGCTACCTGGCGGGCAATGCGCGCGCCTTCCACGTTCAGCTCATAGACCAGGGATTCCATGCCGTAGTCGGCCTGGGAAATCTGCGTGGCATTGAAGGTGTTGGTTTCAAGGATATCCGCCCCGGCATCGAGGTAGGCTTTCTCGATGGCAGCAATCACGTCCGGGCGGCTGAGCAGCAACAGGTCGTTGTTACCTTTCACATCGCTTGGCCAATCGGCGAAGCGCGTGCCACGATAGTCGTGTTCCTCGAGACGGTAGCTTTGGATCATAGTACCCATGCCGCCGTCGAGGATCAGGATGCGCTCTTTGAGTGCGTTCTGGAGTGCTTGGAGACGAGCGCTGCGGTCGGACATAGGAACTACCTGGTCGGGCAAATATCAGAAGGTGCGGAATCATATCAAAGTTGCGCGGTTCTTAGGCGCATCGCCCATTTGCATGAAAACCGCTCATGTTGATGACACGGTTAACAGCACCCGGCACGACCAGGCAACAATCGTGATAGCTTTTTAGAATCAGGACTTTTCGCACATGGTGCATCGTATCCTTGCCGGCGCCTTCGCCCTGCTCATCAGCGGCGCGGTGTTCGGGCAAGCCCCCCAGTCGAGCCCGGCTATTTCCTACACCCGGGACATTCAGCCGATCTTCACCGAGAAATGCGTGGCCTGCCATGCCTGCAACGACGCCGCCTGCCAGCTGAAGCTGGAAAGCCCCGAAGGTGCGGTACGTGGGGCCAGCAAAGTCCCGGTCTACGAGGGCGACCGCAGCAAGGCGGTGCCCACCACGCGGCTGTTCTACGACGCCCACAGCGAAGAGCAATGGCGCAAGAAAGGCTTCTACTCGGTGCTCGACAACCAGGGCAGCCAGGCCGCGCTGATGGCGCGCATGCTGGAGCTGGGGCACAAGACCCCGCTCACGCCCAACGCCAAGCTGCCCGAGGAAATCGTCCTGGGCCTGAGCCGCAACAACATGTGCCCGTTGCCTCATGAGTTCGACGCCTATGCGGGTGCGCACCCCAAGGAGGGCATGCCGCTGGCGGTTACCGGGCTGACAGACAAGGAATACGACACCATGCGTCGCTGGCTGGCGGCCGGTGCGCCGGTGGAGTACCAGCCGATCAAGCCCAGTGATACCGAAGCCAGGCAGATCGCCGACTGGGAAGAGCTGCTCAACCGCCCGGGTTCCACCGAGGCGCTGGTTGGCCGCTGGCTTTACGAGCATCTGTTCCTGGCGCACATCTACTTCGTCGGCGGCGAGCAGGGCCACTTCTTCCAATGGGTGCGGTCACGCACGCCCAGCGGCCAGCCGGCCGACATCATTGCCACGCGTCGCCCCAACGACCCACCTGGCACCGACTTCTATTACCGCCTGATCCCGGTGCAGGGCGTGATCGTGCACAAGACGCACATCACCTACCCGATGGGGCCGCAGAAGCTCAAGCGGGTGAAGCAGCTGTTCTACGCCGGCGACTGGCATGCCGCCGCGCTGCCAGGCTACGGCCCGCGTCACCGGGCCAACCCGTTCGAAACCTTCGAGGCCATCCCGGCAGTGGCGCGCTACCAGTTCATGCTGGATAACGCCGAGTACTTCGTGCGCACGTTCATCCGTGGCCCGGTGTGCCGCGGGCAGATCGCTACCGACGTGATCCGCGACAACTTTTGGGCATTGTTCCAGGAGCCGGCCTTCGACCGCTATATCACCGATGCCAAGTACCGTGGCGAGGCCACGCCGCTGCTGGCCATGCCCGGGCAGATCGATGACGTGGGCAGCGTGCTGAGCCTGTGGCACGCCTACCGCGACAAGCGCAACGCGTATGAAAAGCTGCGCCGCGACGCCTATGCCGACATGCCGGCGCCGGGCTGGTCGACCTTGTGGGCCGGTAACGACAACGCGCTGCTGAGCATCTTCCGCCATTTCGACAGCGCTTCGGTCAGCAAGGGCCTGATCGGTGATGTGCCGCAGACCGTGTGGCTGTTCGACTACCCGCTGCTGGAACGCACCTATTACCAGCTGGCGGTAAACTTCGACGTGTTCGGCAACGTTTCGCACCAGTTGCAGACGCGCCTGTACTTCGACCTGATCCGCAATGGCGCCGAGGTCAACTTCCTGCGCCTGATGCCGGCCGACCATCGCCAGGCGATTCTCAGCGACTGGTACCAGAACAGCGGCAAGGTGAAGATGTGGATGGATTATGAAGACATCGACAGCGACACCCCGAGCGGCATCAAGCTCGACCCACGCGACCCCAAGCGCGACTTTGGCCTGAAGCTGCTGCAGCGCACCGGCAGCCTGAATGCTGCGCCCGACCCGATCAACCGCTGCCAGGGCGCGTTCTGCTCACGGCCGCAGATGAGCGAAGAGTTCCGCAATGCCGAGCAGTCACTGAGCCGCCTGGTGTCGCGCCCGGCTGCCGGGCTGAAGGTGATCAACCAGTTGCCCGAGGCGACCATGCTGCGCATCGAAGGGCAGGGCGGCCAGCGCCAGGTGTACAGCCTGCTGCGCAACCGCGCGCACAGCAATGTGGCGTTCCTGCTGGGCGAGGCGTACCGCTACCAGCCGGGGCTGGATACCCTGACGCTGTACCCGGGCGTGCTCAGCAGCTATCCCAACTTCATCTTCAATGTGCCAACCAACGATGTGGCGGAATTCGTCGAGGACATGGAGTATGCGAAAGACGATGCAGCCAGGTTCGAGCGCATTGTCATGCGTTGGGGTGTGCGCCGCAGTCACCCTGACTTCTGGCGCTACTTCCATGACCTGAACAGCTTCATCAAGGAGACCACGCCGGTCGAGGCGGGTGTGCTGGACATGAACCGCTATGAGAACCTCTGATCGGGTAGGCTGACCTTTCCGAGTACCCTGCGGTCGGAAATGGTGGGTGGTCCGGGGGCTGCTATGCAGCCCGGTTGCCGGTGAGCGCGGTCCCTGTGGGAGCTGGCTTGCCGGCGATGGAGCGCAAAGCGCGCCCGAAGGCCTCAATACACCGGCAAGCGCAGGGTATTTCATGCTGTATTCGCTTCAGGCACTGCGGGCGTTCGCCGCCTGGGTGGTGGTGTGCCACCATTTCATGCAGATCTTCTTCGATTTCCACGCCACCGGTCCTGTGGGCCAACTGCTCACCGACCGTGGTGCCGTGGGTGTCGACATCTTCTTCGTCATCAGCGGGCTGGTCATCTACCTGTCGACCCGCGACAAAACCATCGAACCGCGCCAGTTCCTGCTCAATCGGGTGCTGCGTATCGTCCCTGCCTACTGGTTTTACACCGCGTTGATGGCCGCTTTGCTGCTGGCCTTCAGCCAATGGATGCCACATCAGGAATTCGCCTGGCATCACATGCTCCTGTCAATGCTGTTCATCCCGGCGGAAAACCCCGGTGGCTATGGCCTGTACCCGACCCTGAATGTGGGCTGGACGCTGAACTTCGAGATGTTCTTCTACCTGCTGTTCGGTTTGGCCTTCCTGGTACGCCAACGGCATCACCTGCTGCTGGTTACCGCCGCACTGTTACTGGTCAGTGAGGTGCTGGGCCGGCTGGGTGTGCTCAGCCGCTTCTACAACAACGACATCATCTACGAGTTCCTGCTCGGCATCGGCCTGGGTGTGTTGTACCGCCGTGGCCTGATCCGCCAGGGGCGTTGGCTGCCGCTGGTGGTGCTGGGGGTGGCGGGCCTGGCCATCTATCACTTGGATGCGTCCCAGCGCTTGCTGCACTGGGGCGTGCCGAGCGCCATGATCGTGCTGGCCTTCATCGCCCTGGAACCGGCCTTCCAGGGCAACCGGCTGCTCAAGGCCTTGGGCGACTGTTCGTATTCGGTGTACCTGGTTCATGTGCTGGTGCTGTACGCCGGCTGGTTCGCTAGCGAGCGGCTGCATTTGAACCCATACCTGGTGTTCGCCCTGTGCGTACCGTCCATTGGACTAATGTCGTGGTTCAGCTACCAGTGGCTGGAGCGCGGCCTGTACCGGCGCATGCAGGCCTGGCTGGCGGCGCCACGGGGGCAGGCCGCGGAATATGCGCTTTCCCGAGTCAAATGCTAGGACTTTGTTCGAGGAGCCGGTTGGCGTACACTTGGCGGCAAGTCTGTGAGGAACCTACATGAGCGATATAACCATTACCGACGCCGCCCATGACTACCTGGCCGATCTGCTTTCCAAGCAGAACACGCCTGGCATCGGCATTCGAATTTTCATCACCCAGCCGGGCACTCAGTACGCAGAGACGTGCATTGCCTATTGCAAGCCGGGCGAAGAGAAGCCTGACGACACCGCCGTGGGTCTGAAGAGCTTCACCGCTTACCTGGACGCAGTCAGCGTGCCGTTCCTGGAAGACGCACTGGTCGACTACGCCACCGACCGCATGGGTGGCCAGCTGACCATCAAGGCACCGAACGCCAAGGTGCCGATGGTCAACGAAGACAGCCCGATCAACGAGCGTATCAACTACTACCTGCAGACCGAGATCAACCCCGGGCTGGCCAGCCACGGTGGCCAGGTCAGTCTGGTGGACGTGGTCGACGACGGCATCGCGGTGCTGCAGTTCGGTGGTGGTTGCCAAGGCTGCGGCCAGGCCGATGTTACCCTGAAGGAAGGCATCGAGCGCACCTTGCTCGAGCGTATTCCGGAGCTGAAGGGCGTGCGTGACGTGACTGACCACACCCAGAAAGAGAACGCCTACTACTAACGCCGATGCACCTGCATGGCTTGTGTAAGGGCGGCTCTCTTAGCAACAAACTGTTACGGTTTCAACCCCTGCGACAACAGGCCGCAGCCCGTATTCAAAGGGCTGCAGGCCATACCCGCGTTCGTCGGGTAGAACCGCTTTGGGTGTCATGCAAGAATGCCCCGGTTTTTCAGCCGGCCCGTCCCGAGGGCCGGCACCTTCCCTGTAAAGGATGGTTTCATGAATGATCTATTTACCCGGCGCGCGGTTGTCGCCGGGATGGGCGTTCTCGGGCTTGGCCTGCTGGCAGGCTGCAGCCCGGCCCGCGGGCTCGAGTTCAAGTACGGCAAGAACATGAGCAACGAGATCCTTGGGCGCAAGTTCCGCCTCAAGGACCCGCAAGGCAATGTGCGCACCCTGTCGAGCTTCTACGGCAGCATGCCGATGATCTTCTTCGGGTTCACCCAGTGCCCGGCGGTTTGCCCGACCACCCTGGCGCGCGCGGCACAAATCCGCAAACTGCTGCGCGGTCGTGACCGCGACCTGTTCCAGGTGGTGTTCATCACCTTGGACCCGGAGCGCGACACCCCCGAAGTGCTCGATGCCTACGTCAAGGCCTTCGACCCGTCGTTCACCGCACTCACTGGCACCCCCGAAGAAATCGCGGAAGTGGCCAAGGAGTTCAAGGTGTTCTACGAGAAGGTCCCGGCCGGTGACACCTATACCATTTCTCACTCGTCCACCAGCTACGTCTACGATACGCGTGGCACCCTGCGCCTGAGCCTGGGCCATTCCCTGAATGCCAAGGAATGCGCCGAAGACCTGGTCACCCTGATGGAGATCTGCTGAATGTCGATGCAACCGATCAAACGCGGCCTGGCTGCCCTGGCACTGATGGGTCTGGCCCTGCCGGCCCTGGCGCAGACTACCGTGAGCGATGCCTGGGTCCGTGCCAGCGTGCCGCACCAGCAGTCCACCGGTGCCTTTATGACCCTGACCGCCAGCAGCGATAGCAAGCTGGTGAGCGTGGCTTCGCCCGTGGCCAAGACCGTGCAGGTGCACGAGATGACCATGAACGGCGACGTGATGGGCATGCGTGAGGTGAAGGCTGTCGAGTTGCCGGCCGGCAAGGCCGTGACCCTGGACCCGAATGGCCTGCATGTGATGCTGATGGGCCTGAACAATCAGGTAAAGGAAGGCGATAAAGTGCCGCTGACCCTTACCATCGAAGATGCAAAAGGTGCCAAGGAAACACTGGACGTGCAGGCAGAAGTGCGCCCGCTCAACGCCGAGGCTGGCGGTGGGCATGACCACATGCACATGAAGCACTGACAGACCAAAGGGCCGCGCTTAGCGGCCCTTTTCTTTTTCAGCGGCGCCTTTCAGCTTCGAAAGCGCGGCAGCGGCCTGTCGAGCGTCAGCGAGGTCAGGGTCTTTCGAACCTGAGCCTCATCGGCCTCCAGTGCCTTCAGGCTGGCGCGGATCTTGCCGGCGGCGGGCACATCGCCCTGCCGGTCGATCCAGTCGGCAATCTCCTTGCAGGCACTGTTCAGGCAGGCCTGGCGCTGGTTCATCAGCGACAGGAGGGTGGTGAGCTCTCTTTCGGACATGGCAGGATCCTCCATTCAGCCTTGTCAGTGTAGCAGAGGGTTGGCGGGGCTCCCGTTGCCTCTGCAGGAGTTGCCGAAGAGGCGAAAATGAACGCTCCATTGCCCAAGTAACACCGAGTTACTGTTTTGGGCGAATAAACACAGTGTTTAAACCGATGCCGCTACGCGGCATGGGGTATCAACCTTAACTGCTTGATCTGGTGTGCTGCATAGTTCTGTCATGCAGTGTTGCAGACCTAGGCCCGCTTTCGGCATCGGTTGACGCGTGTAGGAATATTCTCAGCCTGATTCTTCCTGCGCTGGCCGTGCCCGCTATGGTTACAACTTCAGCATTGAGCCCGGTGGTGGATGAACTCTAAAGTCAGTCGACCTAAACCGCTGGCTCAGGAATACAGCCATTATGCAGGCGTTGAGTCGTAACCCCGGAACACGTTCTCTGGCGTTGGGCTATTGCTTTTCCAAATGTGGTGAATTTGCCTTCGAAGCTGCGTTTGCCGTGGCAATCGTGTCCATGACCGAGGCGGATCTGCTTTTGATTGGCATCGCCTATTTCTTCCGCTACTTGCCGAGCATGGTGTTTTCACCCTTGGGGGGCTGGCTGGCAGATAACGCAGACAAGAAACGAACACTATTTGCGGTCGAGGCGGCCAAAGGTCTGCTGGCACTTGCCTTCTTTACCTTGTTCAGCTTGTCCTCACCCGTGTTGCCCGTCCTGGTCGGCCTTGCGATGCTGATGACAGCGCTCGAATGCCTTTATGTGCCTGCGTTTCGCGCGTACTTTCCGGACCTTGTCGAAAAGGCCCAGCTGGCCTCGGTGAACAGCGCTATCCAGGTGATCGAGGATGCTGCCTCGATTATCGGGCCGTTGGTGTTTTCGGCATGTGTGTTACTGCTGACTCGCGAAGCAACCTTTTTGTTCTTTGCGGGGTGCCTGGTGTTGTCGGCCATTTCCATCGCTACCCTGGGGCCTGCCAGGCAGAGCGCCCGGCAGGCATTCGATGGTCGCGCCATAGTCCGGGATGCGGCGCGCAGTGTCAGTCAGCTCAGGGTCAGCAATGCGCCTTTGTTTGCTGTTATTGGCTGCACCACGCTCTGTGCGATGTTCGCCACCTCGGTGATTCGCTTTATCCTTCCTGCGTCAGTGCTGGAACACTTTGTCTCTGAAGCGGCGGTGGGCTACGTATTCTCACTGCTTGCGGCAGGCACTGTGTTGGGTGGCGTGCTCTACACACGCTTCAACCCGCGCACCACCGCACGATTGGTGGTGCGTTACTGGGTGCTGTACGGTGCACTGTTTTTTGCTGCAGCCGTGGCACTGCAATTCAACAACTGGCTGTTCCTGCTTATGTTGTTCCTGGTCGGCTTCATGGGTGCATTTGTCGATATCGCTATCGTGACCAACATCCAGTGTTTGTCGAGCGAGCATGAAGTTGGCCGGAATTTTTCCCTCTACTACTTTACTGCCGTCATTGGTGACGCCGTGTCAGGGCTGGTTGCCAGCCTGGTCTTTGTGCTTGCGGGGCCGGCCACCTTGGTCTGGATGACGTTCATGCTGTTCATCGCGCCAGTACGCTGGAACCTGAAAGCACATTCCCTGGATGGCGACAATCGTGGATAGCCCGACGCGCGGTGTGGCGCATGGGGCAAGCTTGAGTTGGCTTCAGGCGGGTAATACAGATTGAGCGCATGCCTGCCGATACGCCCCCGGCGTAACCCCATACGCCTGCTTGAACTGCCGGCTCAAATGGCTCTGGTCAGCAAAACCAAGGTCGAACGCCACCTCCGAGGCGGCCAGGCCGCTCTTCAGCATTTCCCGGGCGCGGGCCAGGCGCCGCTGCTTCAGCCAGGCGTGCGGCGGCTGGCCGGTGGCTTGGCGAAACACCCGGGCGAAGTGGAAGGGTGACAGGTTGACGGCCGCCGCCAGCGCTTCGAGCGAGGGTGGGTCGGCCAATTGGCTTTCCAGCAGTTCGCGGGCGCGGGCCACGGCCAGTGGTTCGTGGCCTGGGGCCGAGGGTTCGGCGCATTGCCCGTGGCGTTGCACCAGGGCCAGCACCGCCTGGCGCCAGGCGGTCTGTTGCTGCAGGGCGCTGGCGCCGTTTTCGGACAACTGATGCAGCTGGCTGAAGGCGATGGCCAGGGCCGGGTCGTGGATCACGCTGTCCTTGAAGCTGGGCATGCCGTGGCGGCCCAGTTCCAGTTCGTCCAGTACACCGGTGACCCGCTCGTGCTCGGGGTAGAAGCCGCGATAGCGCCAGCCCGCCTCATGGGCGGTGGCGCCGGTATGCAGCTCGTCGGGGTTGATCAGCACCATGCTGCCGACCGGCGCCAGGTGCTCGCTGCCGCGGTGCCAGAAGCGCTGGGCGCCGGATTCGATCACCGTGAACACATAGCCTTCATGCACATGCGGGGCGAAGCGCTGCTGGAAGTAGCGCGCGTGCAGCATCTCGACGTCGCCCAGGGCCGGCGCCTGCCAGAGGTGTGTCTGCTCGCGCAGGGGCGTGGTCATGCCAGCCAGCTGCGCAGAAGGAAGAAGATCAGCATGCTCACCAGCATGCTCAGCAACACGCTGCGGGTCAACAGTACCAGGGCGATGGCCACCAGTGAACCGAGCAGGTAGGGGTTTAGCAGGCTCAGGTTGAGCTGGTGGTCGGGCATGAAGATGATCGGGCCGCAGATGGCGGTGAGCATGCCGGGCACGGCAAAGCCGAGGAACTGCCGGGCATTGGAGCTCAGGCGCAAGGGCAGGCGTGGCTCAAGGAACGCGTAGCGGTTCAGGAACACAATGGCGCCCATGGCGAAAATCAGGATCCAGGTCATGCGCGGGCTCCGGCAAACTTCTGGCAGATGAACCCGGCGCTCATGCCCAGCAGGCCTGCAGCCACCAAGGCGGCCTCCCAATGCCAGTAGCTGAACAGCACCGAGCAGAACAGCGACACGGCTACACACACCACGGTAGCCAGGTTGCGCACCAGCGGCGCGATCAGGGCGACGAAGGTGGCTACGATGGAAAAATCCAGGCCGAGTTGGTCGAGGTGGGGAATGTTCTGGCCCAGCAGGATGCCGGCCAGGGTGAACAGGTTCCAGGCAACGTAGAACGTCAGGCCTACCCCCAGGGCATACCAGCGGTTGAATTGCTGCTGGTCGTACTTGCTGGTCAACGCGAAGAACTCGTCGGTCAGCAGGAAGCCCAGGCCCAACCGCCAGCGCAATGGCTGGCTGGACAGCACCGGGCGCATCGACAGGCCATAAAGCAGGTGCTGCGAGGTCAGCAGCAGGGTGGTGAGCAGGATCGACGCCAGGTTGGCGCCGCCCTTGAGCATGCCAATGGCAACCAGTTGCGCGGCACCGGCGAAGACGATGGCCGATAGCCCTTGCCCCTGCCAGGCACTGAGGTTGGCCTCGATGGCCATGGAGCCGGCCAGCAGGCCCCAGGGGGCGACGGCCAGGGACAACGGCATGATGGCGATGGCGCCGTGGAGGAAGGCTTGGCGAGCGATGTGGGGCATGATGGCTGCAATGCGTGTACGAGGCAGATCAGCATGCCAGACGGGGCGGGGGATGGCTTGAACGATCTTGCTGATCGGGTTTGATTTCAAGGCAAACACAAGCCCTGTAGGAGCAGCCTTGTGCTGCGAAGAGGTCATTGCAGCCGAAAACAATCTTTAGCCTTACCGGCCTCATCGCAGCACAAGGCTGCTCCTACAGTGATCGCGCGGAATCCAAAGTTTGGGTGAGACAGTTGCCCGACAGGGACCGCGTCTGGCAGAGGATCACGGGTGGCGGGTCAGGTGTTGTTGCGCCGTCACGCAGCCGTTGATGTCCACGGCTTTCTGCAGCAGGCTCAGGCGGTGCGGTGGGTCCAGGTCGCCGAGCAGGCGGTACACCTCGGCCTGGTAGTCGCGCTGGCGCCCCCACAACATTTGCAAGCCTTCTGGCCGGCTGCGGCTGCAGGCCAGGCGGGTCGTCGGTTGCGGGTAGTAGGGGGCGTACACGGTGGCCATGCTGGGGATGGCCTCCAGCGCCGCACGGTATTCGCTGCTGGCATTGTAGGGCCGGCACCAGGTGGCGATCGCTGGCGCGGGTGCGGCAAACCCCTGCTTGAGACTGGCTTCGAGCAACGGACAAGCGGCATCCGGAATTTGCGCGGCGGGCAGGTAAGTCATGTAGTACAGCGCCAGGCGGTACTGGGCGACCGGATGGCCCAGCTCTACCGACTTTTTCAACAGGGCAACCGCTGTCGGCAGCGTATGGGCCATGGCCTGGCCCTGGCGGCTAAGCTCGGGATCGCCGCCCAAGGCGGTGCGCAGGGTACTGGTATCGTCGCCCTGGTTATCGGCCTGCTCCAGCAGCGGCAAGGCCTGGCGATAGAGCAGGTCGGCGTGAGGGTCGATGCGCACCTCCAGCGCGTGCGCAGCCAGCGGCATCAGGGCGGCCAACAGCGGGGGCAGGCGTCGCATGCGGCTCACAGGCAAGCCCCGTGGGCGGCCAGGCAAGGATGGGCGGCTTCGATGTTAATGGCGGTCAAGCGTACGCCTCTGGAAAATCGGAACGACGGCCTATTCTAGCCACCCAATGGGGGTGGCCGGAAGACCAGTCGACAACTGTCAGACGAGCTTGATCGGCGTGACCTTGCGTTGAGCGTGTTTTTCCTGGGCCAGGCCAAGCTTGGCGGTAATGACCTTGGCCAGGGCGTTGTTGCCCAGGTCGTTCAGGTGCAGGCGGTCGATGAACAGGTCGGCGCCGAACACTGGCGAGCTGCTGAGCATGCCGTTCATGTCATAGCAGGGCACCGGGTCGGCCTGGCTTTTGATGCGGCGGAAGAAGGCCGAGTGCAACTGGCTGTCGAATGCGCCGTCCAGCAGCCGGTCGAAGTTTGCCGGTTGTTGTTCCAGCGCGGCCAGCATGGCCTGCTCGCCAGCAGGCAGGGTGTCCCGGCACCAGGGCAGCAACGGCTGCAGGATGAAGGTGAGGGTAGCGTGGCTGTCTGCCAGCAGCCGGTCCCACTGACGCAAGGTGCGGCCAATGCTGTCGGCCGCGCGGGCCAGGCGCTTTTCCGGGGGCGAAAGCGGCCAGATGACCGGAGCTTGGGCCGCAGGCATGGTCAGGGCCTGGCCGATGCGCCGCCACAGTGACGGCCTGCGGGGTGGTGCGGCAGGCTGCAGGCCTTCGCTGAAACTGTTGAGAAAAGCCTGGTAGGCCTTGGCGTGCAGTGGGTTGTTGGGGCTGCCGAGCACTTCACTCAGCGCTTCGTGGGCCAGGCTGTTGAGGCCGCTGAGCACCACCACGTGGCCGAGCTGGCCAAGGCGGTGCTGGTGAGTCAGGAACATAAGCAGCTCCTGGCTGGCATTGAGCCCGCAACCGGCCAGGCTCAGCCAGACCTCGCCGGTGAGCGCCGACAGGTGCGAGGCCACCGTGTGTTCGTCGGAGCTGGCGCCGATGCCCAAGGCCGTGGAGCCGCCGACCAGCAGGTTGATACGTGAAGCGCCGCCGCGTTCGGCCGCCGAAAAACGCTTCCCGGCGCAATGGCTGTAGCGCAGGCCAAGGGCATCTGTGTTGATGGTGCCGGAGCGGTAGCCGGTTTCATGCACGTGCACAGTGTGCGGCGCACGGCGGCTGCCCAGCAGCAGAAAGCGCTGGTAGTCCTGTTGCAGCGGCGAACGAGGCGGGCTCATATCAGTCGCTGTCATGGTCTTTCCTTCTGTTGCAACGGGCACTTCGCATCAGGGTCAGGCCGCCAGTTCGTTAAGGTTGTACAGCAGGCCGCCGGCGGCGATCAGCAGCAGGGCAACGCCCGAAGCCAGGCTGATCACGCGGTTGCTGCGCTGCGAGGCGATTTTGCCGATGGCGAAGATGTACAGGCTGAGCACGGCGAAGTCGATGGCCACCCACAGCAGCGACAACACCACCATGCTTTTGCCGAACGACTCGGTGATCTGGATGAACTGTGGGAAGAAGGCGATGAAGAAGATGATGTCCTTGGGGTTGGAAATACCCACCATGAAGCCTTGCAGCAGCCCGCCACGCGCGGCCTTGGGCGCCTCGCTCGCCGCCTCCGGGGCCGGCGCCTGCAGGGCGTCCCTCAGCGTGCCCACGGCGATGTAGCCGATGAACAGGCAACCCAACAGGCTCATGGTGCTGAGCCATGCCTTGTCGATGGCGGCGCTGGTGAGGATGATCCAGGCTGCGGCGCCGATCAGCACCAGTGAGGCCCAGTTGGTGCCAACGGCGGTGAACATGGCCTTGCGCGAGCCGGAGGCAGCCGCAGTGTTGACGATCAGCGCCACCACCGGGCCGGGGGTGGCGATGAGCAGCAGGACGGTAAGGGCATAGGTGAAGGTGAGTGCGGTATTCACGGTCAGTTCTCGATCAGTAAGTCGGGTGTCGCAGGGTGTGCGGCATGTGCGTGGAACGGGCAGCGTGACGGGTTGAGCGAGCCTGTCTCCTGCAGTTGGTATTGCTTCCATTCGTAGTTGTCGGTGTCGCCGAAAAAGCCAAGGGTGTCGGGCATGACGCCGTCGTTGTAGTGGTGCACGCGCTCGCGTATGCGCTCGCGGATGCGTTTGCCACTCTCGGTGTTGGCGTTGGCCACTTCGTCGAAGTTCGCCCGTGGATTGATGACGAAGGTGATGTGATGCCCCAGGTTGCGGCTTTTCATCTGCTGGTGGCCGGGGAAGTTCATGTTGATGAACAAGGGCATGCCGGCATAGCAGAACGACCAGCCGTTGTCGTCGGGGTCGGTGGGCATGCCCTGCGGCCAGGGGTGCGGGTCGCGCGCATGCACGCCACGCAGCACCTTCCAGGCCAGCGCCTGCTGTTCGGCCAGGGTGTAATCGGCGGCGGTTTCGAGAAACACCACCAGTGGGCTGCCGATGCGCTGCTTGGGTGTGATCGGGGCGACGGTACCCACGTAGTCAGCCAGGCCCTGGGCGATGTCATCGGCCAGTTGCTCGGCGCGGGCGAAGAGGATGTGGCAGGTTTCGCCATTTACCGCCTTGCGGCCGAACAGGCAAGGGAAGTCGGGGTTGGCGAGGATACTGCGAAAGTGTTCTATGGTTTTGAAGGTCCAGTGTTGCGTATTGCATCCATGTTCAACGGCCTGCTCTAGCGCATCCAGGCGATAGCAATTTCCATATCCCGTAAACATGATTTCCCCAGGCGTTGATTAAGTGAACGTTCCAGTCATATGCAGGCAGGATCTTGGTTATGTTTATTATTTACCTGCATTTTCCGAGACGCTCTCGACGTTGTAAAACGCGTGGAACTATGACCTACTATTAGTCTTGTTCATGCTCGGGACGTCGCCATGTCGGAACGGATTCAGGCCTTGCACGCCCTGCGTGCCTTCGAGGTGGCCTCTCGCTATGGCTCTTTTACCCGTGCGGCGGAAGAACTGGCCCTGACCCAGGGGGCGGTCAGCCATCACATCAAAACCCTGGAAGCCCTGTTTGGCTGCGACCTGTTCGAGCGGCGTGGCCCGAAACTGAGCCTGACCGAGCACGGGCGCCTGCTGTCGCAAGAGCTGAAGGTTGGTTTCAAGATCATCGAAAATGCCTGCGCGTTGCTGCGCCAGGACCGCTACGGCCTGCGCCTGAAGGCGCCGTCAACGCTCACCATGCGCTGGCTGTTGCGGGCGCTGGATGCGTTCAAGAAGGCCGATGACAACTGCAGCGTGCAACTGTCCAGCGTGTGGATGGATATCGACACCGTGGACTTCTATTCCGAGCCCTACGACTGCGCCATCCTGTTGGCCAGCGGGCGTTTTCCCGCTGATATCGAGAGTTTCAAGCTGTTCGATGAATGGCTGATCCCGGTGTGCCAGCCCGATTACATGCCACAGGCTCAACCGGCCATGGCGGACCTGGCCCAATGCGAGTTCCTGCACCCGTCACCCGACCGGCGCGACTGGCGGCGCTGGCTGGCGCGGATGGGCGCACTGGAGATCAGCATCGACCAGGGGCAAGTGTTCGATACGCTCGACCAGGGCATTTCGGCTGCCCAGCAAGGCCTGGGTATTTCGGTGGTCGACCTGGTGCTGGCCAGTGCCGACCTGCAGGCCGGGCGCCTGGCCACGCCGTTCAAGCACGCAGTGGCCACCGGTGACGGGTACTACATGACCTGGCTAAAGGCCAGCCCAAAAGCGCGGCAGATGCACAAGCTGCGCGACTTCCTGCTGGGCCAGGTTCCACCACTGGCCTACAAGGACATCAACTACCTGTACGGTTGAACACCCGCTCGAGCATGAAATCGATGAACACCCGCAACTTCGGCGGCATCTGCCGCCCGGACGGCCACAGCAGATAGAAGCTGCCGCGCCGTTCCATGAAGTCGTCGAGCACACTGACCAGCGAGCCATTGGCCAATTCACGACCCACGTTGAAGTCCGGCAGACAGGTAATGCCGCGGTGGTTCAAGGCAAAGCAGACGCGTGTTTCGACGTGGTTGCAGACCATCGAGATGGGGATGTCATAGGCTTGCTCGGGATGCTCCTGGCGCAGCGGCCAGGTTTCCAGCTTGCCGTTGCTGGGGAATCGATAGTGCAGGCAGGTATGCGCCGCCAGGTCGCGTGGGTGCAAGGGTGTGCCGCGTTCGCGCAGGTACTCGGGCGAGGCCACCAGGCGGTGCTGAAAGTGCCCGAGGAATTTGGCGCTGAGCCGGGAGTCCACCGGCTGCCCGCCGCGCATCACCACATCGAAGCCTTCGCCGACGATATCCACCATGCGGTCGGAGAAGTCCAGGTCCAGTTCAACCTGTGGGTACAGTGCCATGAACTCGGCCAGTGCCGGCATTACCAGTCTGGTCACCTGCGGCATGCTCACCCGCAGGCGCCCGCGCGGCGTTTCGCTGGCCTGCGACAGTTCCTGCTCGGTGGCCTCTATTTCGGCTAGGATGCGCCGGCTGCGCTCGAGGAACATCGTGCCTTCGGCGGTGAGGGTAATGCTGCGTGTGCTGCGGTGGAACAGGCGCACGCCCAGGCGGCTTTCCAGGCGCGCCACGCGTTTGCCCACGGCCGAGGCAGTGATGCCCAGCGACTGGCCGGCGGCGACGAAGCTGCGGGTTTCGGCCACCCGATTGAAAACCACGAAGCCGCTGAGGCTGTCCATGTTGCATTCCTGATTGCGGACATGAATGTCCTGGGTGAGCGGCATTGTAACCGTCTTTTTCCGCAGTGGCCTTGCTTGCAGACTGTCCGCCTTGTTTTCCCACTCAAGGCAATTGCAATGTCCCAGACATCCTCCCCACCGTTGCTGGACGCCAGCAGCGAGCGTCTGCCCGTCAGCGGGCTGCTGGCGCTGGCCATGACTGGCTTTATCGCCATCCTCAGCGAAACCCTGCCGGCGGGCTTGCTCGACCAGATCGCCAACGGCATGCACATCAGCCAGGCCATGGCCGGGCAATGGGTCACGGCGTATGCCTTGGGCTCGTTACTGACCGCCATCCCGTTGGTTACGTTGACCCAAGGCTGGTATCGGCGCCGGGCGCTGTTGCTGGCGATCCTCGGCTTCGTGCTGTTCAACGGGCTGACGGCCTTGTCGGGCTCCAACAGCCTGACCCTGGTGCTGCGCTTTTTCACGGGGGCTGCGGCCGGCCTGGCATGGGGCCTGATCGCGGGCCATGCCCGGCGCATGGTGCCGGCACCGTTGCAGGGCCGCGCCATGGCGTTGGCGATGCTCGGGCAGCCGATTGCGCTGTCGCTCGGGCTGCCCATTGCCACCTGGCTGGGCGCTGGGCTGGGCTGGCGTGCAACGTTTGTGCTGGTCACCCTGGTGGCGTTGCTACTGGTGGTGTGGGTGCTGCGCTCGGTGCCGGAGTACCCGGGGCATGCCGCTGGCAAGCGCCCGGCGGCCATGCAGGTGTTGCGCACGCCGGGGGTGTTGATCGTGCTGCTGGTGATCCTGACCTGGATCCTTGGCCACAACATCCTCTACACCTACCTTGTGCCGCTGCTGGCGGCGGCAGGCATGGCTGGGGAAATTGGGGCGGTGCTGATGGTGTTCGGCCTTTCGGCGCTGGCCGGGATCGGCCTGGTGGGGATGCTGGTCGACCGACACCTGCGCAAGCTGGTGTTGCTGAGTTTGGCCGGTTTTGCCTTGGCCACGCTGGCATTGGGGCAGGCGTCGTCGTGGTTCATGTACCTGAGCATCGCCCTGTGGGGCTTGACCTACGGTGGCGCACCGACCCTGCTGCAGACCGCCTGTGCCGATGCGGCGGGCGAGGGCGGGGATGTGGCGCAATCGATGCTGGTGACAGTGTGGAACAGCGCTATCGCCTTGGGCGGGATCGTGGGTGGCGCGTTGCTCGTCGGGGGCGGGACCGAGGCCTTTGGCGGGGTGGTGTTGGCATTGATCGCGGTGGCCTTGTTGCTGACCTGGGCGGCGCGCAGAAGTGGCTTCGTGGCGGGGGCCCGCTAGCGTAGAATTGCGTTTTTCAGCAGAGGTCGACGCAGTGGAGTTGCAGCAGGGTTTTGTGCTGACCCGTCATTGGCATGACACGCCCGAAGGCACCTGCGTGGAGTTCTGGCTGGCAACCGATCAGGGACCACGGCAGCTACGCCTGGCGCCACAGGTCTCGGTGGCGTTCATTGCGCAGACGCATGAGGCGCATGCGCGGGTGTTGCTGGCCAACGAGCCCGGCGTCGAGCTGCGGCCACTGGCCCTGAAAGACTTCGACCAGCGCCCTGTGCTGGGGTTGTACTGCCGGCAGCACCGGCAACTGATGCAGTTGGAGCAACGCCTGCGTACGGCGGGTGTCGAGGTGTTCGAAGCGGATATCCGCCCACCCGAACGCTACCTGATGGAGCGGTTCATCACTGCTCCGGTGCAGTTCACCGGCCAACCCGATGCCCAAGGCGTCCTCTGCGATGCCCAGCTCAAACCCTCGCCCGGTTATCGCCCGCCGCTGCGCCTGGTGTCGCTGGACATCGAGACCAGCGAGCGTGGCGAGCTGTACAGTATCGCGCTGGAGGGCTGTGGCCAGCGCCAGGTGTACATGCTCGGCCCGGCCAACGGCGATGCCGCCGAGCTTGACTTCGACCTGGAGTATTGCGCCGATCGCGCCGCTTTGATTACCCGGCTCAACCAGTGGATGGCCAGGCATGACCCGGACGCGATCATTGGCTGGAACCTGGTGCAGTTCGACCTGCGCTTGCTGCATGAGCATGCCAAGTCGTTGCAGGTGCCACTGACGCTGGGGCGCAACGGTGCGGCCATGACCCTGCGCAGCCATGCCGGTGGTGGCCACGTTTTTGCCGATGCGCCGGGGCGTTTGCTGATCGATGGCATCGAGGCGTTGCGTTCGGCTACCTGGAGTTTTCCCTCGTTCAGCCTGGAGAACGTCGCCCAGACCCTGCTGGGCGAAGGCAAGGCCATCGACACGCCGTACCAACGCATGGACGAGATCAACCGCCGCTTCGCCCAAGACAAACCGGCCCTGGCGCACTACAACCTGAAGGACTGCGAACTGGTCACGCGCATTTTCGCCCATACCCGGCTGCTCGACTTTCTGCTCGAGCGTGCGTCGGTGACGGGGCTGGCCGTGGACCGCAGCGGTGGGTCGGTAGCTGCGTTCTGTCACTTGTACATTCCACAGATGCACCGTCTTGGGTTTGTCGCGCCCAGCCTTGGCAGCCGCCCTGACGAAGCCAGCCCCGGCGGTTTTGTCATGGATTCGCGGCCGGGGCTTTACGATTCGGTGCTGGTGCTGGACTACAAGAGCCTGTACCCGTCGATCATCCGTACCTTTCTCATTGACCCTGTCGGGCTGATTGAAGGCCTGCGTCTGCCTGACGACGCACATTCGGTCGAGGGTTTTCGCGGTGGGCGTTTTTCACGCACACAGCACTGCCTGCCAGCCATCGTCGAACGGGTGTGGCAGGGCAGGGAAGCAGCCAAGCGCGAGGGCAATGCGCCGCTGTCGCAGGCTTTGAAAATCATCATGAATGCCTTCTATGGCGTGCTGGGTTCCAGCGGTTGCCGTTTCTTCGACCCGCGCCTGGCGTCGTCGATCACCATGCGCGGCCACCAGATCATGCGCCAGACCAGGTCCCTGATCGAGGCGTGTGGCTACGATGTGATCTACGGTGATACCGACTCCACCTTTGTCTGGCTCAAGGGGGCCCACGCCGAGGAGGACGCGGCGCGCATCGGCCGCGAGCTGGTGGCAAAGGTCAACCAATGGTGGCAAGCCCATCTGCACGAGACCATGAACCTGCAGAGCGCCCTCGAACTGCAGTTCGAGGTGCATTACCGGCGCTTCCTGATGCCCACCATCCGCGGTACCGATGAAGGCAGTAAAAAGCGCTATGCCGGCCTGGTGCAGCGGGCCGACGGTTCGCAAGAAATGGTTTACAAGGGCCTGGAATCGGTGCGCACCGACTGGTCACCGCTGGCCCGGCAGTTCCAGCAGGAACTCTACGGCCGTGTGTTCCGCAGCCAGCCCTACCGAGATTATGTCCGCGAGTACGTGCGGCGAACGTTGGCCGGCGAGCAGGACGAACTGCTGGTTTATCGCAAGCGCCTGCGTCGCCCGCTGGCCGACTACCAGCGCAACGTGCCGCCGCATGTGCGTGCCGCACGCCTTGCCGACGAGTACAACAAACGTCTGGGGCGCCCTCTGCAGTACCAGCGTGGGGGCTGGATCAGTTACGTGATCACCACCGCCGGCCCTGAGCCGCTGGAAAACCTGCAGGCACCGATCGACTACGATCACTACATCAGCCGTCAGCTACTGCCGGTGGCCGACGCCATCCTGCCCTTTGTCGGCGATGATTTCGTTCGCCTTACTGACCATCAGTTACTGCTGTTCTGAATGGGTGGTAGATAGCTAGGCGTCAGCATCACGCTGCAGTCTTCAGACTCGGGCCTCCATGCTACCGCGGAGGCAGAGATGCAGAACACGAGCAGTCAACCATCGGCTGCGGTCGATACCCTTGCCATGGCACAAGCATGCCAGGACCACTACATTGCACGGCGGCTGCCGGCCTGGATGAAGCGGCTGAGCATGGCCGAATTCACCCTGTTGAGCGAGGCATTGCCTGAACTGCTGGCCTGTCGCGCAGGCTTGTCCTCAGCGCTTGCGCGGCTACGCAACCTGAGTGCATTCACCCAGCCCTTGCTGCAGCAAGCGCTGGGCACCCACGGCAGCCTTGATGTAGATCGCTTGTACTTTCGCCAGTGGTACACCTTCACTTCGCCGACGATCAATTATGTAACGAGTCGGCTTCCGCTTGTCGCCAACGACTACTACGACATCCCTCTGCTCGAGGCCGCCTTGGGCAATTTCACCGCGCAACAGCAGCGCGACCAGCCGCCTGGTAATTGTCTGGTCGATGCGCATGGCGAAAAGCGTGCTGAACTATCTGCAACGGCCTTCGCCAGGCTTTGTCGCACGCTGGACCTCGGGCAGAAATACCAGGCGCACCTGGATGACGTACTGCAGCCCGAGGTCAAGGGATTGCTGACCCGACGGCAACGCTACAGCATGCTGGTGGATGCCTTGCAAGCCAGGGCGCAAGGCGTATTGAGCGCAGCCGAACTGCAGTGGGTGGTCGCGCTCTGCCTTGAGGACACCCTCAACAAACTTGAAGGTGCACCGGTTCGCGTGCGGCAGTTGGCGTTGTTCGGTTGCCGCCTGCAGCAGATCGTCGTGCTGGACGTGATCGACGATGGCGTGTTGTTCGACACCAGCAAGCGCGTGCTGGTCTATGTGCCGGGTGACCCGCATGGCCCCTGGAGCGTGCGCAGCGACCTGGATGAGTACGCCCGCCGGGTGCTTGGCAAACGCCTGCGCGAAGATGACTACCGGCGTTTCTTCAACCGCTTCGTGCGCCGACGCGACAGCCAGCGATTTTTTTCGGCCGTCAGTGAGCGGCTGGATGACGTGGCCGGCTGGGCGACCAGAGACCTCGATGAGCAGACCTTCGCGTATCGCCTGCCCCTGTTCGAACACCTTGCGAACGACTGGGTCGCGTGGATCAAGGACGATGCTGCCGTCATCGCCCCGCCTGTGGCCTTGCTTGATCGCGAGGTCCAGGCCGAACATGCCCGCCGTTTGCGTGCTGAAGGCTGGACGCTGTTGGGTGTTGCAGGGCTTTTCGTTCCGGCCATCGGCGCGGTGTTGTTGGGGGTGATGGCCTGGGAACTGCTACAGCAGACGTTCCAGGCGATAGGGGACTGGCAGGACAACGAACGCAACGCGGCACTTGCGCACCTGCTGAATGTTGGCAAAGGGCTGCTGGCTGTGGGGGCAACCGTTGCCGTCGTCGCCACCGCCCGACGCGCCTGGAGCGTGGTCGACAGCCTGGTACCGGCGCAGCTGGAAAGCGGGGAAGAAAAACTGTGGAACGCAGACCTCAGCCCCTATCGCGGCGAAAGCCCGCCAGCTACGGCAGTGCTGGACATGCAGGGTACGCACCGCCTGGGCGAGCGCCGCTGGATCAGCATGGACGGGCACTGGTATGAGGTGACCTGGCACGACGCCGATGAGCAGTGGCAACTGCTCCCCTATCAGGGTTATGCGCCGCCGCTGCGCCACAATGGCGCCGGTGCGTGGCGGCTGTGGTGCGAGCAGCCCGCCGAGTGGGACGACACCCGCCAGTTGTTCCGCCGCCTGGGCGGGCCATTCAGCGACCTTGACGATGCGCAGATCGACCGGTCGCTGGCGATTCATGGCCTCGATGATCAGCACCTGCGGGCATGGCATGTGTATGGACGACCAGCGGAGGCAGCACTGGTCGACACCGTCGCACGCGTGCGGCTCGCCGGCAGGATTGGTACGTTGATCAACCAGTTGCGCGAGGGAGGGGTTACCGCAGACCCGTTGCTGATGGCGCGGGTCATGCGCCTTCCACAGGCGGCCGGAAAGCATGGGCCAGCGTTGGCCGATGTGGCTTGGGCTGGCCGACGGGAACTGCTGCAGACGGTGTACGACGAGCAGAACCCCGACACGGAAACCGGCCGCCTGTTACGGCAGGATTTCACCAGCCTGCACCGCTTGGCCGCGGATGAGGTGCTGCGCGATGCCAGCGAGGATGACGTGCAGCTGTTGCGTGAAACCGGGCGTGTGCCGTTGCTGATGGGCGAGGCTGCAAGGTTGAAGGTAGCGCGAATTCGAATGGCGCGGGTGTATGAGTCGCTCTGCATCGACACGCCGCAAAACCTCGACCTGGCGCGGGTGGTATTGAACCTGCTGGTGCATGTGCCGGGCGCTGGCGGCCCGGGCTGGCGGTTGTTCGATGCAGATGCCAGCGAGCCGTTACTGACGGTCCAGGGATCGGGGCAGACGTTTGACCTGCTTCATCGCCATGGACTGTTCCGCCTGCGCGCCCGAACGCCCAGCGTTGTCGGTGAGACGGGCGAGTTGTTCGAAGCTTTGGCCGGCGCCTATGACGACCCAGCACAAGCGGCCATCGGCCAGGGTCAGCCTTTTGTGCCTGCGCTGCGCCAGGCGTTGACCAACGTTGCTTTCGACCGACGCCAGGCCGTGGTGAGCCTGCTCAGGCTGGAACAGCCCAGCGGCTCGTTTCTTGCGCCGCAGCGGCTTGCGGATGGCCGGATTGGTTACCCCATGGCTGGCGGCAGGCTATGGGGGGCGCTAGGGCGAAACAGGCCTAGGGCATTTCAGGCCCGGTTGCGAGATCTGTACCCGGCCTTTACCGACGAACAGATCGAGCGCTGGTTGGCCTCAGGCGACGCGCAGGCCAGGTTAAATAGGCTGGAGCAGCAATATGGGGTGCTGAAGAGATACTTGACCAAGTGGGCACGCAGCGCCTTGCTATCCTCGGAACTGGTCGCACGGCGTGAATTCAGAAAGGGCCTGATCAACTGCTGGCGCTGCCTTGTGCCCGAACTGCAAGCGCAAGCGGCACTGGACGACGGGCGCTTCATGCTGACCCAGACGATCAGCCGTTTGGGCCACCTGCCAGCCCTGCCCGCGCCGGTGGGCTTTCCCCACGTCTCCATCCTGGCCCTGCGCTCAATGCGTGTGGAGCATGTTCCGGATGAGTTTCTGCAGGCATTTCCCAACTTGCGCAACCTCGAAATCACCAATTGCCGACTCAGGCGTTTGCCATTGCCGCTGGGGCTTGTCCAGAAGCTGGAGGTGCTGGACTTGTCTGGTAACCAGATCGCGCTCGACCAAGGTCAGGCATTGGTCCTGGCAGATTGCCGGTCCCTGGTGTACCTGAACCTGTCGGACAACCCGCTGCGCAGGGCATTTTCTGTCCTCGCCATGACCGAGCTGAATGCTCTTTTCCTGGCCAACACACAGATACCCGAGTTTCCCTACGGGCTGATGGACTCGCCAGAACTGCATACCGTGAATCTCAGCGACAACCGTATTGCGGAACTGCCAGAGGGTTTTCATCGATCGCAGCTGTGGCGCTCGGGCAGGGTCGAGCTTTCCGGCAACCTGCTGGAGGACGGTCAGGATGGGTTATCAACCTGGCATTTGCTTGAGGCCAATCGCGTGCCTTACCGGTTGCGCATTCTGGATGCGTTGCCTGGCGAACGTCGGGATGAAATGGCTGCACTGTGGGCCCATCTGGAGGCCGAGGAGCAATCGGAAGAGTTCTTCAATACCCTGTCGATGCTGACAGAGTCGGGCGCCTTCAGTTTCTCATCGACCGCATCCGCGCTGGCGGCCCGGGTGTTCGACATGCTCCAGGCGATGTCGGAGCATGATGCCCTCAGGCGGGAGCTGTTCGAGCACGCTGCGGCGACCGGTTGCCAGGATAACGCCACCGCGCGTTTTGCCGACCTGGAACTGCGAGTGATGATATGGCGCACCAGGCACAGCGGATCTGCGAGGCCTGAACGGGCCTTGCTGAAGCTCGGTGCGCGGATGTGGCGGTTGGCGGTGGTTGAGCAAATTGCCGCTGAACATGCTCAGCGGGTGGGGGCGGGGGCTGAATCGATCGAATTCGCCTTGGCCTATCGAATTGGCTTGCGCACGTCGCTGGATTTGCCTGGCCAACCCGATGAAATGCTTTATGCAGGTATCCCTGCCTTGGGTAAGCAGGACCTTCTCCTGGCCCGTGAAAGTGTCCTGGCGCGACAGACCCGAGAGGGCATTGCTGATTACCTGTCACGCCAGCGGTTCTGGCAGGATTACCTGCGCAAGGCCTCTGCGGTTCGCTTGCAAGTGCCCCCATCCATGCACGCAGAGCTGGAGCGGCTGATGGCGCTGGGGAACCGGGACGAGGAAATCGCACGGCTGCAGATCCGCAATCAGCAACGCGAGCATGCGGTGTTGCTGCAGTTGACGCTCGAGGCGCTGGACCGGAATACGGTGCAGCGTGTGCTCAGCTAGCGGGTGGCCGGTTGTCTGGCCGCAGGCATTAGTTATATAGCTCCTGGCGCGGGGCAGGCGACTTAGTCTGGCTTCTTTTCATGAAGAGGCCCCCAGCCATGGACACCACTGTGCCGTCAGATGCGCAGGCCGCCATCGATGCTTTCCAGGACGGCATCATCGGCAGGCGCCTGCCGCCCTGGTTGCGTCATGCACCGGCTGAGCAACTGCCTGAGATCGGCAAGGCATTGGCAAACAGCCTTCGCTGCTGTGAGCACGTGAAGGCGGTGCTGCGAGGTATCGAGGGCCTCGACAGTTTCGTCGCATCAGCCTTGGGGAAGGCCCTCGACGAGCGTTACGGACTTGGCCGCAACCCGTACTTGCTCAGGTTTCTGGAGGGCCGCCGGGAGCCTGTGATCAACAGTCAGCCGGTAGGCACGCACCTGACTGACGTGGTGTATGAAGAAAAGCCGCTGCTCGAAGTGGCATTGCGCAACTTCACGGCCGCGCAGGCGCAGGAAGGTGGTCAGCCGCGCGGTAACCGCCTGCTGCTTCCACGCCATGGCACGGTCAAACCCCCTACGAGCATCGAATTTGCCGGACTGTGTCGTGAGCTGGACCTGGGTGAGCGCTATCAACGTCATCTGGATGCCGTCCTCTCGCCCACTGGCAGTTCCGAGCGCCTGGTATCACAGCTTGTAGATGCCACGCGCTACACCATGCTTGTGGACGCCTACAAAGCCAGGCAGGAGGGAACGCTGGATGCCAGCGAACTCAATGTGATGGTGGCTGTGTGCGAGAAGGGCGAGCTGCCGCGCCTGGCGGGCGACCTTGTGCAGGCCAGGCGACTGAAATTGCTGGGTTGCCGGATTGAGCAGGTGACAGTGTTCGCAGTGGTCGAGCAGGGCGTCCTGTTCAACACGACGCGTCGGGTGTTGCTTTACGTGCCTGGAGACCCTTTTTCGCCCTGGCGCGCGTTCGAGAGCATCGACAAACTGAACCGCGAACTGGGCCGTCGCTTGCGAGACAAGGCTTACCAGCGTTTTTTCAGCCGCTTCGTGCTGCGGCGCGATAGCCAGGCTTTTTTCGCCCAGGTCGCGGAGCGCTTCGATGACCTGCCGGGCTGGGCTTTTCGCGATCTCGAACCGCACTTGCAGGCTTACCCGCAGCCATTGTTCATCAGCCTGGCACAGGCACGTATCCACCAGATCAAGGAAGATGCGGCGATGATCGCGGTCCCTGTGGCCAGACTGGATCGTGAGGTTCAGCGCCAGCATGACCTGCGCCTTGAAGCCGAAGGGTGGGCGCTGCTCAACCTGGCCAGTTTCTTCCTGCCTGGGCTTGGCCTGGCGCTGCTGGCCGTGACGGCCTGCGAATTACTGGGTGAGGTCTACCATGGCGCCGAGGCCTGGCAGGAAGGCGATAGCCAGGAGGCGCTCGACCATTTGACCCACGTGGCGACAGACCTTGCCGTGCTGGCGACCACGGTAGCCGGGGTTGGTGTCGCTCGACGGGTTTGGGCACGCTCTGCGCAGGTCGATGCCATGGTGCCGGCTCGGCTGGAGGACGGCACCGAGAAACTCTGGCAACACGACTTGACCCCGTTTCAAAGCCAGGCCCCCGTTGCGGCCTCGAGCCGGGATGCCTTGGGTATTCGGCGCCAGGACGGGCAGGCCTGGGTCGAAATGGACGGGCATCACTATCGCGTGGCAGAGGCGGGTGATGATCAATGGCAGTTGTATCCGGTCGACGGCCACGGGCCGTTGCTGCGCCACAATGGCGCAGGTGCCTGGCGGTTGTGGAGCGAGCAACCGGCCCGGTGGACCGACAAATACCGCATGTTCCGGCGTTTGGGTGAACCCTTCAATGGGCTGAATGACGAACAGATCGATCAGGTTCTGCTGTTCCATGGCCTTGATGGCGATGACGTGCGTGGCCTGCATGTACACGCCCAGGCACCGAGCCCCGGGATGATCGACAGTGTGGAGCGGGTCAGGCTTGATCAACGCATCCGCAGCATGATTGGCCGCCTGCGCAACGGCGAGCCGGTAGAAGATGCAACAGTGCTCGATCACGCTCGGCACTTGCCAGGCGCGAGTGGCCTGACAGATCAGGCACTGGCCGCGCTGGCATGGACGCAGCGCCGAACACTGCTGCAGCACCTTTTCGAAGCCTTGCAGCCCAGCGACACCCCTGGCAGCGCGGCGCTGCGCCGGGTCTTCCCGGGGCTGAGCGCGCGCACTGCGCAAGCATTGGTACAGGCCGCCAGCAGCGTGGATCGCATGCGGCTGCAGTCCAGCGCAAGGGTTGCACTGGGGTTGGCCGAGGCGGCAAGGGGCAGTGTGCTGGCTACCCGCCAGGCTCGGGTATTTGAGGCGTTGTACCTTGATACGCCGCAGCATGCAGACCTGGCACGGGTGGCGCTGGGCTTGCTGCGGCATGTACCCGGTGGTGAACAAGGTGTGTGCTGGCGTCTGTACGAAGGTTCCCTGGGCGGGCCGATGCTGGCGAAGACCGAACAAGGGCAGCGGGCGTTCGATCTGGTCCACCTGAACGGTACGTTTCAACTGCATGGCAGCCAGGGCACGGCGCTGGGTGAGGCAGGTGAGTTGTTCGAAGTCATCGCGCCAGCCTATACCGAAGCGCAGAGGGAGGCGATGGGGATCGGCGATCCCTTTGCGCACAACCTCAGGGTGATAGTGGCGCGCGAAGCGGCACGCCATCGTGATGAGATCAGTCGTTTGCTTGGCGCGGTACGCCCCGGTGCTGTCCGAGGGCCCATGCGCTTGGCCGATGGACGTATTGGCTACCCACTGGGGGGCGGCGGAGTAGGTGGTTTTGCATCAAGGGGGCGTGCCCTGAGGGCGACGCTGCGCGATCTCTTTCCGTGGTTGAGTGATGAGCAGGTCGAGACCTTCGCCGATGACGCCAGGCGTTCCGGGCATCAGATTGAACAAGTACTGGCTGACCTTCGCAATGAGTTCGCGGTGCTCCGCATCACACTGAATACCTGGGTGGCACGAGGGCAGGGCGATGTCAGGGAAGATCGAGAGGCTTTACGCCAGACGTTGTTCAATTGCTGGCGGCGGTCGGTGGGCGTGGGGGAACTGCAAATCAATGCACAGGAAAACCTCCACGTCATGTTCTGCAATTTCAGATCGAGTGGCTTGCCTAACATACCCGCACAGGTCAGTTTCAGAGGTGTGACCAGCCTGTCGCTGCTGCACCTTGACCTTCTGGAGGTGCCCAGCAGCTTATTGCTGGCTTTCCCTAACCTGCAAACCCTCGATCTGGGAGGGAACCTGTTGACGCGCCTTCCGCAGCCGTTGCTACAGATAGCGCAGCTGCGGCATCTGAGCCTGACCAACAACCGTATCGTCCTGAACACTGCACAAACCGCCACATTGGCCAGTTGCACGGGCCTGCAGTCTCTCGACCTTTCCCATAACCCCCTGGGGAGCCGGTTCACGTTGGCGGGTTTGGCTGAATTGCGTTGGCTGAGCTTGCGCGACACACAGATCTCGCAGTTTCCACTGGGCGTGTTCGACAACGATCAGTTGGTATCCGTTGACTTGCGGGATAACCGGATCAGGCACATTCCAGAGGGTTTCTACCAGTTGCCCCTGTGGCATCGGCGGCGGTTTCGCTTGAATGCGAACCCTTTGGGCGAGGCCCAGACGTTACGCTTGCAGGCTTCGTTGAGTAGCGACGATCCTGCCCACGACGAGGAGCAAGTGCTTCTGCGCCTGCAGCACGCGCGTGAAGTCTGGGGGGATGCCGTGGCCCCGGAGCATCGCGGCTTGATGCTTGCTGCCTGGGACTCGCTGGATGTAGGGCAGGAGGACGCCGAGCGTTTTTTCCGTGTGCTTCGCCAGTTGTTGCTGTCCGAAGACTTTCGTGTCAATCCGCGTGCACTGGGCAATCGGGTAATGGGGATATTACAAGCGATGGCCATTACGCCGGAGCTGCGGCAGAACTTGCTGTCCGTGGCCAATGACGAGTGGGGGTGCCAGGATGGTGCAACCTGGTGCTTGAGCAACCTTGAACTGAAGTTGCTGGTTTGGCAGGTTGAGCACACGGCCAAGGGAGGAAGCGAACGCGCTTTGCTAGACCTGGGCAGACGTTTATGGCGCCAGGATGCAGTCGACATGTTCGCTACCCGATGGGCGTTACAGCATGGCAGGACGCTGGAAGGAAGCGAGGTGGGGTTGGCTTTCAGGATCGGGCTGAGGGAGCGTCTCGACCTGCCATTGCAGGTGGGCGAAATGAGCTTTCTTGCGATCTCGGGCGTCCTGGATGCGGACCTTGCAGAAGCAGAGGCTGCGGTGCGGGATGCAGAAACGCCGGAAGAGATTGCCCGCTCCATGGTTGACCGTGAATTCTGGCAGGCGCACCTGGAGCGTTTCCATCCTGAGCGATTCGCTGCGGTCGACCTGCCGTTCAGAAGGCAGCTTGAAACCGTGCTTGACGACGAAGCGCTGACCGAAGGGGCCATGATCGACCAGGCGGATGCCATTCGTGATGCTCAGCGCGCTGCACGCAGAGGGCTGATGCTGGATATGACGATTTACGCGATGGAAGTCGGCCCCAAGGGGCCAGCGATCGATGTGCGTTGACCTGCGTTCAGATCAAGGGCTGCCTGGCCCTGCCAAAGCGGCTTTGGGCTATGCTCAATCGTGCTGACAGTGGTTTGTAGCAGCGCCGTAGTCTTGGCTTCAGGTGGCTCGGAAATCGACAGTTACTTTTGCACACCCCGTTCTGGAATGAAGTGGTTTAGGCTCCCTGTCGGATTTTTCTCCGTGATCTGTAGTCATTGGTATATCGAGACAATAAGGAGATACGCATGCTTGTCCGGTCACTGACCCTCGCAACCTTGCTTGCTGTTGCCGGCCCCCTGTTTGCCGCAGACAGTGATGCGCCTCTAGCCAAGGAACTGGGCAAGGCCAGACCATTGGTGGTTATCGCTCCCAGCAGTGCCGACCCAACGTTGCGAGGGCTGAACAAGGCGCTCGAGGACCCGGCCACCCAGGCTGCGTTCAAGGAGCGCAACCTTGTCCTGTACAGCGTCGCCAACATGATGGGCAAGCGAGAGGACAAGAACCTCGAGCAGCAGACCACAATGGCCCTCATTCGGGAACTGAAGCTGGGTGCGAGCAAGGGAACCAAGGTGATTCTGGTGGGCAAGGACGGTGAGCGGCACATGCTCAAGGACGACGACACCGGCGAGGCCATCGACCCACAGGTGATCCTCAAAGCGGTCGATGAACTGCCTGCCAGCGAAAAGGCGGTGGCGGCGCCCGAGCCCGTAGCCGCGGCCCCGCAAGCCAAGGACAAGGACAGCAAGCCGGCCAAGCCTGCCAAGCCCGCCAAGCCAGCGGCACCGCCCAAACCGCTGGAAGACTGATCACGCCTCAGGGCCCCAAGGCACCTTGGGGCCCGTCGCCGGGTGGTGTGTATCGCACTGTATCTGCCTGTACTGCAGACCTACTGCCATACAAAAGTGCGCCTGCCACGATACATCCACGACAAACCGCAACGGCCTAATGGCTCCACTTTCCAACCCCAGTGGAGCTGCATCATGACTCAAGCAAAAAACACCCTCGGCCTGCTCGGCGCCGCCCTGATCGGCAGCATGGCATTGAGCAACAGTACGTTCGCCGTCGAGCCGCTGGCTCAAGGTTACCAACTGGCCTCTGCCAAAGTGGCCGGCGAGGGCAAGTGTGGTGAAGGCAAGTGCGGGGGGAGCGGCAAGGCTTCCCAAAGCGAAGGCAAGTGCGGTGAGGGTAAATGCGGCGCCGGCGCCAAGGCCGGGGCTGAGGGCAAGTGTGGTGAAGGCAAGTGCGGTGACGCCTCGTTCGCCAAAACCGACAGCAATCACGATGGCAAGGTCTCGCGCGATGAGTTTCTGGCGGTGGCCAAGGACCGTGCCCGTGAGTTCGACACGATCGACCGCAACCATGACGGCTTCATCTCCGAGCAGGAAGCAGCGGATCACCTCAAGGCGATTTATCAGGCCAATGGCAAAGCCATGCCTGATGGGTTGTTCAGCCACCTGACCGGCAAGCCCTGACTTTCTACCCCATGAGACGCCACAACGCTCCTCCTGCTGGCCAGGTGGGGCGTTGTGCTGGTTGGAGAGCTTTTATGTTTCCTGCGATGTTGAACATCGGGTTAGGCTTGCGTCGTGGCCTGTTGCCGGAACTGCTGGCCATGGAGGCGGGTGCGGTGGACTTTCTCGAGTGTGCGCCGGAAAACTGGATTGCCGTGGGCGGTGCCTATGGCAAGGGCTTGGCCCAGTTGGCGGAGCGCTTTGCTGTCACCTGTCATGGGTTGTCTTTATCGCTGGGTGGCAGTGCGCCGCTGGACCGCCATTTCCTTGAGCAGACCCGGCAGTTTCTCGATCGGTACCAGGTGCGGCTGTACAGCGAGCACCTGAGCTACTGCAGTGATGACGGGCACCTGTACGACCTGATGCCCATCCCGTTCACCGATGAAGCCGTACACCATGTGGCCGCGCGCATACGTCAGGCTCAGGAGCAGCTGGAGCGGCGCATTGCCGTGGAGAACATCAGCTACTACGCCGCGCCGTATCAGGCGATGAGCGAACTCGACTTCATCCGGGCGGTGCTCGAAGAAGCGGATTGTGACCTGCTGCTGGACGTCAACAATGTTTATGTCAACGCCTGCAACCATGGCTACGACGCCCAGCAATTCCTTGCAGGCTTGCCCCCGGCGCGAGTGACCGGGATGCACGTTGCCGGGCATTACGATGAAGCGCCGGACATCAAGGTGGATACCCACGGGGCAGCCGTGAAGGAGGATGTCTGGGCCCTGTACGCCAGCGCTTGCGTGCGCTTTGGTGTAAAGCCGACGGTGCTTGAACGTGATTTCAACTACCCGCCCTTGGCCGAACTGTTGGCCGAGACGGCGCGTATGCGTGCTGTGCAATGCGCTGCCGGAGGGCAAGAAGATGAATGAGACCCTGCGTGCGCAGCAGTATGCCTTGGCCCGTCACCTGCGCGACCCACAACGCCATGCCCCGCCGCCCGGCGTCGAAGCCCGGCGCCTGAAGGTTTACCGTGAATTGTTCTATGGTGCCATCGAAGGGTTGCTGGCTGGCAGCTTCCCGGTCATGCGCCAGGTGTTGGGCGAGCAGCGCTGGCACGCCCGAGTACGTGATTTCTACGCCAGTTACCGTTGCCAGACACCGTTGTTTACCGAAATTGCCGAGACGTTCGTCGACTACTTGCAACGTGTAGCGCTGGACGCCCCTTGGCAGCTGGAGCTGGCGCACTATGAGTGGGTCGAGGCGCAACTGTACCTGAGCGATGCCGAGGACCCGGCGCATGACCCGGGTGGTGACCTGCTGGCGGGAGAGCCGTTGTTGTCTTGTGTGGCGCGGGTGCTGGCCTATCGTTGGCCGGTGGAAAGCATTGGCGTGGACTACCAGCCAACGGCTGCCCCTGCATCGCCGAGCTTGCTGCTGGTTTATCGCGATGCCCGGTTGCAGGTGCGTTTTGCCCGGCTGGCACCCATGGCGTATCGGTTGCTGATGGAGCAGGGGACTGGAAGAGAGCGGCTGCAGGCATTGGGCGGGAATGTGCAGCAAGGGTTGGTATTGTTGGAGGCATTGCGCGAGCAGGGCGTCATTGTCGGAACAATTTGAAGGCATTGGGGGCTGCGCAGCAGCCCCCGACCCTCATCTGCCGAACCGCATGCCAAGCCAATGATCGAGGCTAAGGCGCCCGGCGCCCTTGAGCAGCAGGGGTAGCAACGCCACCAGGTAGATCAATGGCAACTTGTAATTGCCGAAGCCCTGGTCGGTAATGGCATAGCCTTGGGCCAGCTCCGCCAGGCCTGACCAGTGCGCCGGCCAGTGCACTGCCGCTATCGCTACAACGGTTACCACCATCAAACCCAACGATGCCAGCCGGGTACCCAGGCCCAACAGCAGCAGCAACGGCAGCACCAACTCGGCCCACATCGACAGCTGCCAGTTCAACTCCGCGGGCAGTAGGTTGAAGGGGAACGGGAAGCTGGACTGCAGGTCGGCGAACCAGTTGCTGCCGTTGAATTTTTCCAGGCCGGATTCGAAAAACTCCCAGGCCAGAAATACCCGTAATGGCACGTCGGCACTCCAGCTACCGAGGCGATCAACGGTGGTCAGGCCGGCGAGGGCGGCGGACTGCTTCCAGTCGGAGGGCAAGGTGAAGGCTTTCATCAGGGACTCCCGGGGTGTGGTTGTGTGACCGGGAGTGTGTCGAGGCGGGGTATCTGCAGTGTGTCAGGGGGATGCAGTTGTGTATCTGTTTGTAGAGGCGACCTCGCGTTTTACAGGAACGGCCCGATCCAGATCCAAGGCCGTTCCTGCCAACGATCGCAGATGCACTTCAGGAGAGTTCGATCTGCGCGCACAATCCGCCCTGTTCGCGGTTGCTCAGGGTCAGCCGCCCCCCCATGGCCTGGATCAACTGGTGGGCAATGGCCAGTCCCAGGCCGGTGCCACCCGTGCTGCGATTGCGTGAACCTTCAACACGGTAAAACGGCTTGAGCACTTCATCCAGCTCGTCACCGGGTATCCCCGGCCCGTTGTCGAGCACGCGGATTATGGTGGTACTGCCCTCGCGTGATACTTGCAGCTCGGCAGCACCTGCAAACTTCAGGGCGTTGTCGACCAGGTTCACCAGTACCCGGCGCAGCGCATGCGGGCGGGTCTCCAGCAGGGCACCGCTGCTGCCGTGGCGTTCAACCTGGGCGCCGCTGTCCTGGTAGTCGAATACCAGGCTGTCGAGAAAGGCATCAAGGTTGACCCGGCAGGTCGCTTCGGTGCTGCTGTCCATGCTGCGGGCGTAAGCCACGCCTTCGCGCACCAGGTGTTCCATTTCATCCAGGTCGCTTCCGAACTTGTCCTTTTCGACCCCTTCATCCATCACTTCGACCCGCAACTTCATGCGAGTGATGGGGGTTTGCAGGTCGTGGGAAATGGCTGCCAGCAACTGCATGCGTTCCTTGAGGTGGGCAGCAATGCGCGCCTGCAGGGCGTTGAAGGCCACGGCAGCGTAACGCACCTCGCGTGGCCCGCTTTCATCCAGTTGCACGCCGGGGTGGTCCGGGTCGAGGTTGTCCACTGCCTGGGCCAGTCGGGTGAGCGGGCCGATGGCCAGGTGTACCGCCAGCCAGGTACACAGCATCAGCACAGCCAGCTGAATCAGCAGCACCACGGGCAACCAACGGGCTACCGGCACCGGTGCGGGTGTCACGTCGATGGTCAGGGGCGCGCCGTCGGCCAGGTTCAGGTGCGCCTGGAAGCGCGCATTGGGCCCCGGAATTTCCTGGAAGGTCAGGCGGTAGTCGCTGCCAATGGCTTTGACGATCGACGCGGCGGCCATCGGTGGGTCACTGCTGGCCATCGCTTCGCCTGCCAGGCCCTGGTCAAGGCGATAGCGGTAGGTGCGCCGTTCCAGGCGTGGCAGCCAGGCGGCACGCTCGGCTGCAGGCAGGCGATCAAGGATGGCAACCGAAGTCGCCACGTCCTGTTCGAGGTTGCTGAGCATCATCGAGCGGCTGCTGATATAGCGCTCGTAGGCCTGCAGGCCGAACGACAGACCATAAGCCAACACCAGGCCGGTGAAAAAGATCATCGCCAGACGCGAGGCCAGGGTGCGCGGCCATTTCATGAGGGGGACTCGAGCAATTGCACCGGCAGCGAAAACACGTAGCCCTCGCTGCGCACGGTCTTGATGCAGCTGGGCTCGCGGGCGTCGTCGCCCAGGCGCTGGCGCAGGCGGCTGACCAGCAGGTCGATGGAGCGGTCAAAGAGGTCGGCCTCGCGGCCTTGTGTCAGGTTGAGCAACTGTTCGCGGCTGAGCACCCGCTGCGGGTGGTCAAGAAACACCCGCAACAGGCGGTACTCGGCGCCGCTCAGGGCTACCAGGGTGCCGTCGTTGTCGAGCAGGTGGCGTGCGGTGGTGTCCAGCCGCCATTGGCCGAAGCGCAGCAGGCGGCTGCTTTCGCTGATGGTGAGGTTGGGTGGCAGCATGCGCGTGCGGCGCAGCACGGCATTGATACGGGCCAGCAGTTCGCGGGCAGAGAACGGCTTGGTCAGGTAATCGTCGGCGCCCATTTCCAGGCCGATGATGCGGTCGGTTTCATCGTTGCGGGCCGTCAGCATCAACACGGGGGTGTTACGGTGCTTGCCGGCGCGCAATTCACGGCACAGCAGCAGGCCGTCGTCGCCAGGCATCATGATGTCGAGCACGATCAGGTCGACGCTGTTGGCTTCGAGAAAGGCGCGCATCTGCCGGCCGTCGGCGACGATGCTGGTGCGCAGGCCGTTCTTCTTGAGGTAGTTGCCGACCAGTTCGCGGATTTCGCGGTCGTCGTCGACGATCAGGATGTGATCGACGTGTTCCATGCGCAGCGTTCCTGTTCGAGTGGGGTTGGCGCAGTGTACCCGGCGCGTTTGCGCTTGCCTGCGGGGTTTGTATTGCAGTGTATCTGGCAGGGACATATGACCCCGCATGCGGTGGTTTGGGTGGCTCGGGCAGCCAGCGAAACGGTGAGCATTGACCGCCGGGCCGATATAAACCGGGTTTTACTCCGGTTTAGCGCCTGAATGCAGCACAGCGCGTACAATGGCGCCTCGGGTAACTGTATTTCAGTGGCTCATTACCGAGTAGCCTGCATGTCCCAGACATACCCCAGCCCAGCCCATAGAGCCCACGACCGCCTCTGCGAGCAGATCGAAGCGTTCCTCCAGCAAGGCGGCCATATCCAGCAAGTAGCACGCGGTGTCAGCGGCTCCCCGGATGGCGTATCCAAACTTCAGTGGCATAAAGCGCGTACCGCCAAGCCGTGATGGCCAAGCATCCGCAAACGCCTGAGCCGATTGTATTCCTTTGTACAAGCTGGGCGCCCTTCGTGGGCGCCTTCTTTGTTTCAACTACCTGCTTGCAAAGGCTTTTGTAGGATTTCACGAGGTTTGGCCGACAGGCGTGCAGCTACAGGAGGACGCACAGCACAGCGTTGAGCGACACAGACGGGATACATGGCAGGCGTCAAATGGCTCTCGACCGGGGAAAAAACGCCCCACAGCCAAGCGTTACACAGGAGAGATGCCATGAACTTGAAGACTTTCGCCAGCGCCAGCCTGTTTGCCATGCTCAGCTTCGGCGCCATTGCGGCCCAGGCTGCCGCCATGCCGACGCAGAATACAGGTGCAATGCAGTACCACTACGGTGAGCATCTGGATGTAAAGAAAGTGCTGTCGGTGCAGGATGACCAGAGCAACGCCTGCGGCCTGGTGAACACCCGCATGGACTACCTCGACTCCCACGGCCGGCCGCAGAGCGTGGAGTACCGCAGCTACGCCACTGGCGGTTGCCATGACAATTGATGGCCGCTTGATGTTGAAGGTGGGGGGCATTGCGTTGGCGCTGAGTGGGCTGGGTTTGGCCGGGCACCTGATGGCCCGTGACAGTTATGGCGCCATGCCGTCGCTGTCGGGGGCCAGCCAGTGGATCAACTCGACCCCGCTGGATGGGCCAGCGCTGAAGGGGAAGGTGGTGCTGGTGGACTTCTGGACCTGGGACTGCATCAACTGCCAGCGCAGCCTGCCGCATGTGAACGACTGGGCGCGGCGTTATGCCGATCAGGGGCTGGTGGTGGTGGGCGTGCATACGCCGGAGTACGACTACGAGCACGATGTGGGCACCCTGCGAAACAAGGTGGCAGGGCTGGGTATCGGTTACCCGGTGGCGGTGGACAACGACCATAAGGTGTGGAATGCCTGGGGCAACCAGTTCTGGCCGGCGCATTACTTTGTCGACCGCAAGGGGCAGGTGCGCCATGTGCACTTTGGCGAGGGGGATTATGGCGGGCAGGAACAAGTGATACAGGCGTTGCTGGATGAGCGCGGGTGATTCGCCTGTACCGGCCTCTTCGAGGTGGCGAACCGCCGCGAAGAAGCCAACACTTTTCTATCAGGTGAAACTGGCAAAGTGCGCCTGCATCCGCGCCGCATCCGCCTGCCGCCCGCTGAACAGCTCGAACGCCTTTACCGCCTGGAACACCGCCATGTTGCTGCCATCCAGCGTGCGGCAACCCAAAGCCCGAGCCGCACGCAGCAGTTCGGTCTCCAGCGGGAAGTAGATGATTTCCGCAACCCATAATCCCGCATGCAGCAGCTCGACCGGCAGCGGTGTGCCTGGCAGCTTGGCCATGCCGACCGGCGTGGTGTTGACCAGCCCGTCCGCCTCGGCCACGGCTGCGGCCAGGTCGGTGCCGAGCACGGCACGGCCAGCGCCGAAATGGCCATTCAGGTTGTCTACCAAGGCCTGCGCGCGGGCCGCATCCACTTCGAACAGCACCAATTGCTCGACCCCTTCACCCAGCAGGGCGTGAGCCACGGCCGAACCGGCGCCACCGGCACCCATCTGTACCACCTGGCGGCGAGCCACGTCGGGCAGGCCGCGGCGCAAGCCTTCGGCAAAGCCCAGGCAGTCGGTGTTATGGCCGACGCGCTTGCCGTCCTTCAGTACCACGGTATTCACTGCGCCGATGCCACGGGCTTCGTCCGACAGTTCGTCGAGCAGTGGCAGGATCGACTGTTTGAATGGGTAAGTGATGTTCAGCCCGGTGAAGCCTGTGTGTTGCGCGGCGTCTAGCAGGCCGGGCAGGGCGCTGTCCTCCAGTTGCAGCTGGTCGGCATCAATCAGCCGGTACAGGTAGCGCAGGGCCTGGGCGTCACCTTCGTGTTCGTGCAGGGCAGGGGTGCGCGACAGCTGGATGCCGCGGCCGATCAGGCCGGCGAGGATGGCGTGCTGGCTCATGCCGTGCGCTCCTGGAACATTTCGGCAAAGTGGCTGAGGGCCATGCGGTAGCCATGGCTGCCCAGACCGCAGATCACGCCGACGGCAATGGACGATACGAATGACAGGTGGCGGAACGGCTCGCGCTTGTGCACGTTGGACAAGTGCACTTCGATGACTGGCACTTCGCTGGCCACCAAGGCGTCGCGGATGGCCACCGAGGTGTGGGTCCAGGCGCCGGGGTTTATCACGATACCGGCGCAACGGCCGCGGGCGGCGTGGATCCAGTCGATCAGTTCGCCTTCGTGGTTGGTTTGGCGGAATTCGATTTCCAGGCCGTTTGCATGGGCAGTATCGGCACAACTCTGGGCCAGGTCAGCAAGGGTTTCGCGGCCGTATTGGGCAGGCTCGCGGGTACCCAGCATGTTCAGGTTGGGGCCGTTGAGCACGAGAATAAGGGGCTTCATGACGAGCATCGCTTTGTTGTTGTTGGATGCATCTAGTTTTGTACCGACTGGTTAGTTTAGTCAATTGGACTAAACCGCTGCATCGGGAAAGTGGGCGATTATCGAACCCTCAACAGGTACATTCCCCCAGTAGGAGCAGCCTTGTGCTGCGAAGAGGCCGGTACTGCCACAGTAGATGTAATGGCATTGCCGGCCTCTTCGCAGCACAGGGCTGCTCCACAAGGAGAAACGCAGCTGGATTACAGAATTGTAATTTTCCCGCCACCGCCCCGATAAGCACGGCTTTCTAAAGTCCCTCGCCTACACGCGTCGACGAGGATTTGTTCGTGCCCATCCCCCGCAAGATCGCCTTGCTCTGCCTGTTGCTGGCCAGTGCCACCAGCGCCCAGGCCAGTCAGAGCCTGAGCCTGCACCAGGCGCTCGCCGCCGCCTTTGCGCAAAACCCGGAGCTGGCCGCAGCCGGCCGGGAAATCGGCATTGCCGACGGCGAGCGGCGCCAGGCCGGGTTGCTCCCCAACCCAGAGCTCTCCTGGGAGGTCGAGGACACCCGCCGCGACACCAGCACCACCACCGTCACCCTCAGCCAGCCGCTGGAGCTGGGCGGCAAGCGTGGCGCACGGATTGCCGTGGCCGGTACCGGCCAGGCCATTGCCCAGCTTGGCCTGGAGCGCCAGCGCAATGGCCTGCGTGCCGATGTGGTGCAGGCGTTTCACGCCGCCTTGCGCGCGCAGACTGCGCTGGAGCTGGCGCAGCAATCACAGGCATTGACCGAGCGCGGGCTGCGCGTGGTACAGGGACGGGTGACCGCTGGCCAGTCCTCGCCCGTGGAGGCCACCCGTGCCCAGGTGCAACTGGCCCAGGCCCAGGCTGAAGTGCGCCGCGCGCAGACCCAGCGCAGTGTGGCCTACCAGGCTCTGGCACGCCTGACCGGTAGCCCGCTGGCAAGCTTCGACCTGTTGCAGGCCGCTAACCTTTCGCCTGGCGTGGCGCCCAGTGCCGACGCCTTGCTCGACCGTGTCGAGCAAACGGTCGAATGGCGTCTGGCTGCTGCCCAGGTCGAGCGCGGCGACGCGTCGCTGGGGTCGGAAAAGGCTCAGCGTATTCCCAACCTCACCGTCAGCCTCGGTAGCCAGTACAGCCGGGAGGACCGCGAGCGGGTGAATGTAGTTGGCCTGTCCATGCCATTGCCACTGTTCGACCGCAACCAGGGCAACGTGCTGGCGGCTGCACGCCGTGCCGACCAGGCGCGTGACTTGCGTAACGCCGTGGAGCTGCGCCTGCGTAGCGAAACCCGCAGCGCCGTCAGCCAGTGGCACACGGCGATGCAGGAGGTGGATGCCTACGACCGCACCATCCTGCCCTCTGCGCAACAGGCCGTGGACACCGCCACCCGAGGTTTTGAAATGGGCAAGTTCGCGTTCCTCGATGTACTCGACGCCCAGCGCACGCTGATCGAGGCCCGCGGGCTGTACCTGGAAGCTTTGGCTGCGGCCACCGACGCGCGGGCGCAGGTCGAGCGGATCTATGGCGACCTCGATGACCTGAGCACCCCCTTGAACAGCAGGAGCAACAATGACTAACCCACGCAAAGTAGCCCTTCTGGTCGCCGCCATCGCCGCGCTCGGCCTGGGCGGGCTGGCCTGGACCGGCAACCTCGGCCAGGCGTCGAATGCGCAGGCCCGGCACGACGACCATGGCGAAGACAGCCACGGCCATGGTTCCGAGAAGGCGGCCGAAGGCCATGCCGAGGAAGGGCACGGCGAAGAAGAGGGCCAGTTGCACCTGTCCATCGCCCAGATCGAGGCCGCCGGCGTGCAGCTGGCTGCCGCCGGCCCTCGTGAGTTGGGCACCGCCTTCAGCTTCCCGGGGGAAATCCGCTTCGACGAAGACCGCACTGCTCACGTGGTGCCGCGTGTACCCGGCGTGGTCGAGGCGGTGCAAGCCGAACTGGGCCAGGCGGTGAAGCGCGGCCAGGTACTGGCGGTGATCGCCAGCCAGCAGATTTCCGACCTGCGCAGCGAGCAACAGGCCGCCCAGCGCCGCCTTGAGCTGGCGCGCCTGACCTTCCAGCGCGAACAGCAGCTGTGGCAGGAACGCATCAGCGCCGAGCAGGATTACCTGCAGGCGCGCCAGGTACTGCAGGAGGCCGAGATTGCCTTGGCCAACGCCCGGCAGAAGGTCGCCGCCGTAGGCCCGGCCGGCGCTGGCAACCGCTATGAGCTGCGCGCACCGTTCGATGCAGTCGTGGTGGAAAAGCACCTGACTGTGGGCGAGGTGGTCGACGAGACCAGTAACGCGTTTACCTTGTCTGACCTGAGCCGGGTCTGGGCCACCTTCGCCGTGGCCCCGCGTGACCTGGACAAGGTGGTGACCGGCCGCAATGTCACGGTCAGCGCACCGGACCTGGGCGCTCAGGTCGAAGGCAAGGTCAATTACGTCGGCAGCCTGCTCGGCGAGCAGAACCGCGCCGCCACGGTCCGCGCCACCCTGGCCAACCCCAACGGCGCCTGGCGCCCCGGGCTGTTCGTCAATATCGCGGTCAGCGTCGAGCGCTTCAATGCCGCCGTTGTGGTGCCGGAGAGCGCCCTGCAAACCTGGGAAGAACAGACTGTTGTGTTTGCCCGCACCGAGGAAGGCTTCGAAGCCCGCCCGGTGAAGGCCGGCCGCCGCGACGCCGGCCATGTGGAAATTACCAGCGGCCTGGCGGCCGGTACCCAGGTGGCCGCCGCCGGCAGCTTTGTCCTCAAGTCGGAACTGGGCAAGGGCTCGGCCGAGCATAGCCATTGATCACGGGGACGCCTGCATGTTCGAACGCCTGATCCAATTTGCCATCGAGCAGCGCCTGGTGGTGATGCTGGCCGTGGTCCTGATGGCCGCGGTGGGTATCCACAGCTACCAGAAACTGCCGATCGACGCTGTACCGGACATCACCAACGTCCAGGTGCAGATCAACACTGCCGCGCCTGGCTACTCGCCGCTGGAGACCGAGCAGCGCATCACCTTCGCCATCGAGACCGCCATGGCCGGCCTGCCAGGGCTGAAGCAGACCCGCTCGCTGTCGCGTTCGGGCCTGTCGCAGGTCACGGTGATTTTCGATGATGGCACCGACCTGTTCTTCGCCCGCCAGTTGGTCAACGAGCGCCTGCAAGTGGCCCGTGAGCAATTGCCCGAAGGCATGGAAGCGGGCATGGGGCCGATCTCCACCGGGCTGGGCGAAATCTTCCTGTGGACCGTGGAGGCCGAACAGGGCGCACTCAAGGAGGATGGCACCCCGTACACCCTGACCGACCTGCGGGTGATCCAGGACTGGATCATCAAGCCGCAGTTGCGCAATGTGCCCGGGGTGGCCGAAGTGAACAGCATCGGTGGCCATGCCAAGCAGTACCTGATTGCACCGGAGCCCAAGCGGCTGGCGGCCTACAAGCTCACCCTCAACGACCTGATCGCGGCCCTGGAGCGTAACAACGGTAACGTTGGCGCCGGTTACATCGAACGCAATGGCGAGCAGTTGCTGATCCGGGCACCGGGCCAGGTGACCTCGGCCGAAGACATCGCCAATATCGTCATTTCCAGTGTTGATGGCACGCCGATTCGCGTCAGCCATGTGGCCGAGGTTGGCCTGGGCGAAGAACTGCGCTCAGGCGCGGCCACCGAAAACGGTCGGGAAGTGGTGCTGGGCACGGTATTCATGCTGGTTGGCGAGAACAGCCGCACAGTGTCCCAGGCCGTTGCCGCCAAACTGGTCGAGATCAACCGCAACCTGCCCAAGGGTGTGGTAGCGGTGACCGTGTATGACCGCACCAACCTGGTGGAAAAAGCCATCGCCACGGTGAAGAAGAACCTGATCGAAGGCGCGATTCTGGTCATCGCCGTGCTGTTCCTGTTCCTGGGCAACATCCGCGCCGCACTGATCACCGCCATGGTCATCCCGCTGTCGATGCTGTTCACCTTCACCGGCATGTTCAGCAACAAGGTCAGCGCCAACCTGATGAGCCTGGGGGCGCTGGACTTTGGCATCATCGTCGACGGCGCCGTGGTTATCGTGGAAAACGCCATCCGCCGCCTGGCCCATGCACAGCAACGCCACGGCCGCATGCTGACCCGCAGCGAGCGCTTCCATGAAGTGTTCGCCGCCGCCCGCGAGGCGCGTCGGCCACTGATCTACGGGCAGTTGATCATCATGGTGGTGTACCTGCCGATCTTTGCCCTGACCGGGGTCGAGGGCAAGATGTTCCACCCCATGGCCTTTACCGTGGTCATGGCCCTGCTCGGCGCCATGATCCTTTCGGTCACGTTCGTGCCGGCGGCCATCGCCCTGTTCGTCACCGGCAAGGTCAAGGAGGAGGAAGGCCTGGTGATGCGCACGGCGCGTCAGCGCTATGCCCCGGTGCTGGCCTGGGTGCTGGGCCGGCGCAAGCTGGCGTTTGCCGCCGCGGCTAGCTTGGTGGTGCTGTCCGGGGTCATGGCCAGCCGCATGGGCAGCGAGTTCATCCCCAGCCTCAGCGAGGGCGACTTTGCCTTGCAGGCCCTGCGCGTACCGGGTACCAGCCTGTCGCAGTCGGTGGACATGCAGCAGCGCCTGGAGCAGGCGATCATCGCCCAGGTGCCGGAAGTGGAGCGGGTGTTCGCCCGTACCGGTACTGCCGAGATCGCCTCCGACCCGATGCCACCGAACATCTCCGACGCCTATGTGATGTTGCGCCCGCGCGAGCAGTGGGTAGACCCCGGCAAGCCGCGTGACGAACTGATCGCCGAGGTACAACGTGCTGCCGCCAGCGTGCCGGGCAGCAACCACGAGCTGTCGCAGCCGATCCAGTTGCGCTTCAACGAGCTGATTTCCGGGGTGCGCAGCGATGTGGCGGTGAAGTTGTTCGGTGATGACATGGATGTGCTCAACCGCACCGCCGCGCAGATCGCCAGCAGCCTGCAGGGGGTAGCGGGTGCGTCCGAGGTGAAGGTCGAGCAGACCAGCGGCCTGCCGGTGCTGACCATCGACATCGACCGCGACAAGGCGGCGCGCCATGGCCTGAACGTGGGCGACGTGCAGGACGCCATCGCCATTGCCGTGGGTGGCCGCACCGCGGGCACGTTGTATGAAGGTGACCGGCGCTTCGACATGGTGGTGCGCTTGCCGGAAACCTTGCGCACGGATGTGGACGGGCTTTCCAGCCTGCTGATTCCGGTACCGGCCAGTGCTGCAGTGGGCGCTGCGCAAATCGGCTTTATCCCGCTGTCGCAGGTGGCCACGTTGAACCTGCAACTGGGGCCTAACCAGGTCAGCCGCGAGGATGGCAAGCGGGTGGTGGTGGTCAGTGCCAACGTACGTGGGCGTGACCTGGGCTCGTTTGTGGCGGATGCCGAGCAGACTCTGATCCAGCAGGTGCAGATTCCGCCGGGTTACTGGACACGCTGGGGTGGCCAGTTCGAACAGCTGCAATCAGCAACCGAGCGCCTGCAGGTGGTGGTGCCGGTGGCCCTGCTGCTGGTCATGGCGCTGTTGCTGATGATGTTCAACAACCTCAGGGATGGCCTGCTGGTGTTCACCGGGATTCCGTTTGCCCTGACTGGCGGGGTGCTGGCGCTGTGGCTGCGGGATATTCCGTTGTCCATTTCAGCGGGCGTGGGGTTCATTGCCTTGTCGGGGGTGGCGGTGCTGAACGGGCTGGTGATGATCGCCTTTATCCGTAGCCTGCGCGAAGAAGGGCGCCCGTTGCGGGTGGCGGTGGAGGAGGGCGCGCTGACGCGCTTGCGGCCGGTGCTGATGACGGCGCTGGTGGCTTCGCTGGGGTTCATTCCCATGGCGTTGGCGACCGGGACCGGGGCTGAGGTGCAGCGGCCGTTGGCGACGGTGGTGATCGGCGGGATCTTGTCTTCTACCGCGTTGACGTTGCTGGTGTTGCCGGCGTTGTATCAGTGGGCGTATCGGCGCGAAGAGGCGCAGGAGGGCTGATATCTTGGGGCCGCTTTGCGGCCCATCGCGACACAAGGCCGCTCCCACAGGATTGCACATTTACCTGTGGGAGCGGCCTTGTGTCGCGATGGGCTGCAAAGCAGCCCCAAGATATCAAACGGTACTACGAGCTCCAGGCTGCACGCGGTCCACTCCCACCTCATCATGCAACGAAATCCGCGAAGTCTCCGGCAACGCCAACCCGCCCACCAACGCCACCAGCGCAATCACCACCAGGTAAAACGCCGGTGCCAGGCTGCTGCCGGTCTGCCCGATCAGCCAGGTCGCCACCAGCGGCGCGGTACCGCCAAAAAGGGTATAGGCCACGTTGTAGGTAATCGCCGAAGCGGTATAGCGGGTGCGGGTGGGGAAGCTCTCCGACAGCAACGCTGCGGTCACCACGCCACTGCACAAGGCCCCTACCGCCAGCAGGATCACCCCCAGCAGTGCGCCGGACATCGAGCCCGAGCTGGCCAGCCAGTACGCCGGGAACACGCACAGCATCACCCACAGGCAGGTAAAGCCAATGGTCTTGCGCCGCCCCACCCGGTCCGAGAATGCCCCGGCCAGCGGGCAGCCGACAGCGGCGAACAGCAGCGCCACGGTGGTTACCAGCAGCGACTGCGCGCGGGTCAGGTTGCCCACCAGTTGCAGGTAGGTGGCGAAGTAGGTGGTGAACATATAGAACGACAGCGCGGTCAGCGAGATGAAAGCCCCCAGGTTGCGAATGACCCGGCCATGGTGACGCAGGGTGTGTTTGAGCGGCGAATGCTCATGCTCCTTGCCCTGGGCGAGGGCTTCGCGAAATGCCGGTGTTTCCTCCATGCGCCAGCGCAGGTAGAGGCCAACCAACCCCAGCGGTGCGGCGATCAGGAACGGAACGCGCCAGCCCCAGGCATTCATCGCCTCGGCCGACAGGCTGGCTTCCAGCCCATAGGCGATCACGGCGGCGCAGGCGAAGGCGGAAAAGGTCGAGACCGGCACGAAGCTGCCGTAGAAGGCACGCCTGTCGTTGGGCGCGTGCTCCATCATGTAGGCGCAGGCCCCCGCGTACTCGCCACCGGCAGAAAACCCCTGCAGGCAGCGCGCCAGGGTCAGCAGCACGGGGGCTGCCAGGCCGATGCTGGCGTAGGTCGGCAGCAGGCCGATCAGGGTGGTGGAGCCGGCCATCAAGAGGATGGTCAGCGACAGGATGCGCTTGCGCCCCAGGCGGTCGCCCAGCGCGCCGAACACGATGCCGCCCAGCGGGCGAAGGGCGAAGGCCACGGCGAACACCGCAAACGTCTTGAGCAAAGCCACGCTGGCGTCTTCGCTGGCAAAGAACTGGCTGGCGATCAGGGTGGCGAGAAAGCCATACACGGCGAAGTCGAACCATTCGACGAAATTGCCGATGGCCGAGGCTGCGATCACCCTGCGCAGGGTGGCGGGGGATACCTCATGAGGTGCGGACATGCGGGTGCTCTCCGGTTCCATTGGCAGCCATGATGAAAGTGGCACGGTCGGGCCGCGCCATCATTGTTGTGCTTGCCAGTAGATAACCGGGCGCAGGCCGGTGCTTTGTCGAGGGCGACCTCGGGATACCTGATTCAACCGCTGTTGCGGTTTACAGCCGGCCCACCTTCCAGGGGGCGTATTCCATTTCACTGTAACCCTTGGCCCGGCCGTGCTCGTCGGCGCTGAAGCCTGGTAGCTTGCTCAGGTCAAGCGCCATGCAGCGGCTGTTGACTTCGGCCTGCAAATTGCCATCGAGACGAAAGTCATCCGGCCGGTTCGGGTGGGGATAGATCTGCACCAGGCAGCCTTGGACCTTGCCCTGCGCATTCGCATCATAGTAGAGCGAGGCCCTGCCGATGCTGTCTACCGGCAGGTCGCGGAACAGGTGCTGCCAGAAAAACTCACGTTGTGCATTGGCCTTGCGCCGCGCCGTTTCAGGCGCCTGGGCCGCAGCGGGCAGCACCACGAACAGGGGCGCACGTACTTCCACCGTACCGTCTTCGTCGCGCAGCGACTTGGGCACCACGGGGTAGATGGTCTTCCAGCATTGCGCCTCGACTACGCTGGCCAACGCCTTGAAGTCCGAGCGGGGCAGATCGGCAGGCAGCACGGTTTCATACTTGATCGGTGCCTTGCTGGCTTTGCAACTGACGGGCGCGGAATGCTGGTCGAGTTTGACATCCAGCATGACCACGCCGATCTGCTTGTCTGTGTCTGCTGTCGCGATGCCCAGCTTCAGGGCTTGTTGCATGTCGCTGACGAATGTCTGGCGCGCCTGCTTGTCCGCCTCGGAGGCAGGCCGGCTTTGGCAACCTGCCAAGGCGATGAGTGCGGTAGCCACGAGTGCCGGAGACAACGATCTGAACACAGAAACTTCCTTGATGTGATTGAGCCGGCCTTCATGCCAGTGGTAATGAGAACGAATATTATCACTCAAAATGATTGAGGGTTTTGTGTGCTTTTCGTGTAGGAAAGGTATGGTTTTGCGGTATCGGCGCCATGGCCGATACCGCCCTTCACATCAGAAGCGCATGTCCAGCGCCAGCTCGAAAGTGCGCGGCGGCCCCATGTAGTACTGGCTGTTGTAGGCCTGCTTGGCATATACCTCATCGGTCAGGTTGCGCACCCGCCCGGTCAGCGTGGTGTGTTCATCCAGCCGGTAGCGGGCGAACGCGCCGAACAGGGTGTAGGCCGGGGCCTTGAGGCTGTTGGCGTTGTCGGCATACACCGAGCCCACGTAGCGCCCGTCCGCGCCCACCGACCATGCCGGCGACAGGCTGTAGGTCAGCCACAGGTTGGCGACGTTGGCCGGCACGTTGGTCGGTGCATTGCCCTTGCGTGAAACCGATATGCCGTTGACCGCCTCGTTGAACTCATCGTACTGCGCATCGACATAGGCATAGTTGGCCTCGGCCAGCAGTTTCGGCGTTACCTGCAAGCGCCCGGACAGTTCGACGCCGCGTGAGGTCTGCTGCCCGGCCTGGACTGTTAGGTTGGCGTCGTTCGAGTCGCGCACGGCAAAGTCCTTGCGCACGATCTGGTACAGCGCCAGCGTGGCCGCACCGCGCCCGTCGAGGAAGTCGAACTTGCTGCCCACTTCCCACTGCTCGCCCTTGGACAGGTCGAACAGCCCGACGTTGGAGTAGGTCGCCGCTGCCAGCGAACCGGCCGGTAAATCGGCCGAAGAGCTGTACTGCACGTACACGCTGGCCGAAGGTGTCAACGCATAGGTCAGGCCGATGCGCCCGGACAGCGGTTCCCAGCGTCGTTCGAAATAGGCCGGCGAGGTGGGCGTTACCGCGCCGTAGTTGGTCACTTCCATGTCCAGGTAGTCGTAGCGCAGGGCGGTCAGCAAAGCCAGGCGCTCGGTCAGCTGCAAGCGGTTTTCGGCGAACACTGCGCGGTTGATGACCTCGTGGTGGCGTTGCTTGGTCAGGCCGGCATTCACCCCGGGGATGTCATCGAAGCTGCCGGGGTCGAACTGCTCGGCGTCGACCACGTCGCTCCAGCTGCTGGAGGTGGGGTAGAGGGTCTGGCGCATGCGCGAGTACTCCAGCCCCAGCGACCATTGGCTGGCCAGGCCGAGCAGCTGGTTATCGTGGCGCAGCTCGATGCGGTCGCCCAGCAGGTTCTGGTCGTGGCGCTGCAGGTAAGGGCTGCTGCGCTGCACCTGGCCATCGCTGGTATAGGCGTAGCGTTCAAGGTTGCGGTAATCGCGCTGGGCGTTGTAGTGGTACAGGGTGTTCTGCACGCTGGTGCTGTCGCTGATCTGGTAGTCGAGGATCGAGCGTAGCCAGCGCACCCGTTGCTCATAGCGGCCGTCGGCTACGTTGTAGTTTTCGAAGCGGCGGCTGTTGTCGATCTTCATCGTGCTGCGCCCGGGCAGGATCGGTGAGCCCCAGTAGGGGCTGTCTTCGCGGTCTTCCTGATACTCCAGCGCCAGGGTGTGGGTGAGGTTGGGTGCCAGGTCGCTGAGCAGCGAAAAGGCCAGGCTGTTGGTGTGCCGTTCGTTGCGGTCGACGAAGCCGTTGCCATGCCCGCGGCTGAAGTCCAGCCGCGCGAAATGGTGGGCATCGGCGGGGTTGCTGGCCAGCGCCTGGTTGATACCGAACGCCACCTCGCTGTCGTCGAAACTGCCATAGCGGATACGCCCGTCAATGATCTGCTGGTCGCGGCTGGCGAGCTTGGTGATGTAGTTGATCGAGCCGCCCACTGCGCCCGCGCCATGCAGAAACGAAGACGGCCCTCCAATCAGCTCGACGCGGTCGAGTACCCAGGCGTCCACTGGCCGGGTGGCGCTGCTGTAGCCCAGGTTGATGCCGTTGTACAACTGGGTGACCTGGTTCTGGGTAAAGCCGCGATAGGCGACGAAGCCGCCAAAGCCCGGGTTGGCGGAGGCGTTGACGCCGGTCATGGCGTTGACCACGTCCTGGCTGTCTTTGGCGCCGCGTTCTTCGATCAGGCGGCGGTCCGAGACGCTGACCGAGGCGGGCGTTTCCCGCGCGGTCAGGCCAAGGCGCGAACCGGTCCGGATCGGCTCGTCCAGCTGCACGCCGCTGGCGGCGTCGCGTTCGCCGTCGATGGTGGTGGCGCCGAGTTCGACAGGGGCGGTTTCAGCGCAGGCAAAGCTGCAGGTGCCCATGAGGAGCACCAGGGAGGTCTTGCGAAGCATGTTTGTGTGTCTTCCACGCAAAGGTCATGGCTGACGGCGAACGCGCGCAAAGGCGCGCCCGGCTGAAGTCAGGCGAAATGAAGTACGGCTGCGGGGGAGACTGTGGGGGAGGCGCGGGGGTTGAGGGCGGGGCGTTGGTAGCGCGGCGGCGGTTGTGCCCAGCTGCGCACGACGATGGGCGAGGTGGCCACGACTTGCGCCGGGGTGAACGACCAGCCACCGCTGCTGAGCGGTACGGCCAGGCCAAACGAGGAGCACACCGGGCAGTCGAGCTGGGCCATGTGCTGGTCACCGCCGGCACCGTCCAGGTCGATGGCCACGCCATGTTCGCTGTTGACCGAGCAGAAGCCGCCTTCCAGGCCGGCCAGGCGCAGGCCACCCATCTGACCGTGGTGCAGGCCGCACAGCAACAGACTGAACAGGACGCTGGCGTAGAGCGTCCATGCAGTCAGCGTGCGAGTGTGCCGGGTGGTTTTCATGGCGGCGAATCTACCATCCGGATGAACGGTCGGGTAGTGCTTTTACTGCAAGTTTTTGGGGCTGCGTTGCAGCCCTATCGCCACAAAGCCGCTCGCACAGGCAACCGCGATCTCCTGTGGGAGGGGCCTTGTGTCGCGATAGGGGCGCAGAGCGCCCCCAGGGTCTATCAGGCCGCCCGCTCCAGCACATCCAGCAAATCGACAAACTCCAGCGCCAGCTTGTGCCGAGGCGCCAGGTGCACCAACGGCACTGACGCCTGGTGCGATTCACGCATCTTGATCGAATTGCTCAGGTACACCGGCAGCACCGGCAGGCCTTCGCTGCGCAACTGGTCGACCAGGGTCTGGTGCAGGGCGGTGCGCCCGGCGAACTGGTTGACCACCACACCTTCTACCTGCAGCGCCGGGTTGTGGTCCTGGCGCAGTTCCTCGACCTCGGCCATGACACTGTGCAGGGCCTGACGCGAGAAGCTGTCGCAGTCGAACGGGATCAGCAGGCGCTCTGCCGCGACAAGCGCGCTGAAGGTGTAGAAATTGAGCGCCGGCGGGGTGTCGATGTAGATCCGCTCGTAATCCTCGCCCAGTTCCACCAGCAACTTGCGCAGCTTGTTGATCTTGAACTTGCTCTCCAGCTTGCTTTGCAGGTCGCTGAGGTCGGGGCTGGCGGTGACCAGGTGCAGGTTGCTGTAGCGGGTTTCGGTGATCGCTACCCGGTGCTTCTTGCCGGCCGCCGTGACCGGTGACAGGGTCTGGCGGAAGAAGTCGGCGATGCCGGCAGGAATGGCGTCGTTGACCAGGCCGGTCAGGTAGTAAGTGGCATTGGCCTGCGGGTCGAGGTCGACCAGCAAGGTCCGATACCCCTCGGCGGCACTGGCAGCGGCGAGGTTGCAGGCGATGCTTGACTTGCCGACGCCACCTTTCTGATTGAAAACCACACGACGCATGAGACGCTCATCCATGAAATGAAAATGTCAGGTTGGGGTCAATCCTATGACCGGAACAAGACAGTTTTATGACAAGGATTGTTACAACAATCACTTTCATCGTTGGCTGTAACTGCGCAGAGGCCGGTTCAGGCAATAGCTACCCGGTTACGCCCCTCCTGCTTGGCCTGGTAAAGCGCCCGGTCCGCCTCGCTCAATGCGTCCATGGGCCCGCTGCCAGCCTCGCCATCCCAGCGTGCCACCCCCAGCGAAACCGTCACCGCGCCCACCGGCTGCACGGGCGTATCCTGCACCGTGATCCGCAGCCGCTCGGCCACCACGGCGGCCACGTCCAGGCTGGCCCCCGGCAGCAGCATCAAGAATTCCTCGCCGCCGGTGCGGCACAGCAGGTCGCCCTCGCGGCAGCAGCGGCGCATCAGCTCTGCCAGGCGGCGCAGCACTTGGTCGCCGACCTCGTGCCCATGGTTGTCATTGACCTGTTTGAAATGGTCGATGTCCAGCACGATGGCCGCAAAGGCCCGGCCTTCGGCTTCCAGCAATGACAGGCTGAATTCCAGGCTGCGGCGGTTGCCCAGGCCGGTCAGCGGGTCGGTCTGGGCGTCACGGTTTAGCCGGCCGATGCGCTCCTGCAGCAGGTTCAGCCCGATCAACAGGGCGCGCTTGAGTTCGGCTGCCTCGAAGTACCAGGCCCGAACGCGATGCAAGCGCTCGGCGGTGCCAGCACGGTCCATCGCTCGGGCACCGGCAGCCAGTTGCCACAGCGGCCGGGCGATGGTCATGGCCAGCCACCACAGCAGCAGGCAGCCCACCAGCGCCAGGGGCGCAGAAGTGCCCACCACGTTGAGGATCAGGTGGTTCAGTGGCATCACCGTCTGCGTCAGCGGTTGCTGCGCCACCACCCCCCAGCCGGCGCTGGGTACAGTGGCAAACCCGGCGAGCATTTCCACACCCTGGCTGTTGGTCAGTTGGCGGGTACCGTTGTTTAGGGTCGCCAGCTGGTCGATCAGCGCATTGCCCTCCACCACTGTGCCGACCCGTTCGCTATCGGGGTGATACAGCAGGCGGCGGTTGCGGTCGACCACATACAGGTACGAACCGTCCTTGTAGAAATGTTCGCCCAGCAAGCTGTTGAGAATGTTGCGTTCACGCAGGTACAGGCTGCCACCGACATACCCCATGTAGCGACCGTTGCTGTCGAAAACGGGTTGCGACAGCGCCACCACCAGGTTGTCGGCCGCCGAAAGGTAGGGTGTGGAAACCAGCGGGCGGCGTTCTTGCAATGCTTCCTGAGCGCCGGGCGACTGTACGTGACTGCCGACCAGGTGCCGTAGCGGGGCAGGGGATACTGCCAGCAGCACGCCGTTGGCATCGATCACGAAGGTGGAGTTGAAGGCCATGCCCTGGCCCAGTACACGGTCGGTCTCCACCTGCAGCGCAGCGGCATCGCCCAGCTGCCGGCCTTGTAAGCCGGCGCTGAAGGCCAACTGCTGCTGGGCGTTGCCGATGAAGGTTTCGGTGATGCTGGCCAGCTTCATCGCATACACCCGGTTGGCTTCCAGGGCGTGGTCGATCAGCAGCTGGCGCTGCACCCGGTAGCTGGCGAAATAGCTGGCGCACAGCATGACCAGGGCGGTGAGGGCGCAGAGCACCAGAATGAGTGTGCGTAGATCCAGGCGCAATCCGTGCTTGGCGTGTGGCAATCCTGACCTCGGGTAATTGAAAGTAGCGACGACCTTTCGCGCTAGGGGGATGGGGCGCCGCGTTCAGGAACCGGGCCTGTCCAGTGCGTTCAGCTCGTCTTCCACCTGCTGCATGCGCCGCTCCACCAGCGCTTGCACCTTGACGTCGCGGGCGGTTTCGCGCATCAGCGCGGTGAGTTTTTCGCTCAGGCGCTTGCCGGCTTCGGTGTCTTCCAGCGCCCTGGCCTTGGCGGGGTCCTGGGTGGCGGCAACGATGGTGGCAAATTCGGCGTCGCTGAAGTTCTTTTCGCTGTACAGCCGGAACAGGTCCTGGCGCTGGTCCTCGACGGTCAGGTACTTGCGCAGTACATCCTGGATGGTGGCCTGCGACAGCTGCGGGTGAGTGCGGCCCAGCAGCGTGGCCATGCGCTCGATGTTATGGGTGTAGGCATCCTGCAGCGGCAGCTGGGCGAGGATCTGATCTTCGCGGGAGGGCTTCTGGTCGCAGGCGGTGAGGGCGGCAGTCAGCAGCAGGGGCAACAGCAACTTCTGGAAGCGAGGCATGGCGTGGCCTGGTCGGGCAGTGAAGACTGCCGATTATACCGATGTCCGCCTGGCCACGACGAGCTTTGTGATTTGCCTTGAACGGCGCGCTGCGGTAGAACCGTGCCCTCCAACCACTGCCAGCAGCCCCATGCCGAACTGGACCCTGCAACCTGTGGCGCGCGTCGCCATTGCCGAAGTCGTTGCGTTTGTCGATAACGCTCGCCGCGAGCTCTTCCCGATGCTTGCGAAGGCGCCATTGCCGCACGACCTTGCGCATTTTGCCGACACCTACCTGGACGGCGCGGGATGCTTTCTTGAGGCCCGTGATGACGGGCGGCTGGTCGCGGTGATCGGCTACGTGCCCTATGACCACCGCTTTGCCCAGCTTGATTACCACGCTGAGCGGGTAGTCGAAGTGGTACGCCTGTTCGTGCTGCCGGCCTACCGCCGGCATGGCCTGGCTGCCGCGTTGTTCGGCGCGTTGCGCGAGCGGGCGGAGCAGGCAGGCATCGGCTGCCTGTACCTGCATACGCATCCGTTTCTGCCGGGTGCCATTGCGTTCTGGGAGCGGCAAGGGTTCGCGGTGGTGGATGTGGAGCAAGACCCGGTCTGGCAGACCACGCACATGCACTTGCGACTGCCCTGACCTGTGGGAAAGCGCCTACAGCGGAGCTTTTGGCGTGATCGACGCGTTCATTTCAAAACCGGCCCGGCTTGCTTACCTTCCCCAGTGCACGGCTTGCTCACTGCACCCGAGGGAGACTCACGATGCCATACATGGCCCTGTACAAACTCAAGCTGCTGGACGAATTTGAAGAGCGTATTGACCGGTGGACCTTTGCGGATTTTGAACAAAGGCTGATAGGACTGTGGCGGGGGGCGACCTACCATGACGCCAAGGGGATTATAAATGCGGCGCACAAGGAACGCCGTTGGCCGAGGGTGGTGAAGCGGTATCTGCTGACCAATTACAAGGAGTTTGGCTACGTCAGTTCAGAGCTGCAACGGGCGTTTGCCGAGGTGCTGGTCGCGATGAATGAACAACAGCGGGCGGAGTGGGGGTTGTTGCCTGCGGGTAGCTCGCTCGCCTGATCGAGCCTGGGCCGCTCCTACAGGTGTCGCGCAGTCCGGGCTTTTCGCGATCCCTGTAGAGCGGCCTTGCGCCGCGATGGGCTGCAAAGCAGCCCCCGGCTCCATCAGGCAACTCGATCCATCAGAACCCCCCGGACAACGGCCACTCCACCGCCAACCGTATCTGGTCCCCGTCCAGCTCAGCCTGCGCCGTGTTCCCCCGGTGCACGTTATGCCTCACCGAGAACGTCGTCCCCTTGGCCTTGCCGCTCTGCACCACATACCGCGCCTCCAGGTCGCGCTCCCAATGCTTGCCACCCTTGCCATACCCCAGGTACGCATACCCGCCATTGGGGTCGACATGTGTGCCGTCGATATCGAACCCCCTCACGTACAGCGCCGTGAGGTTCAACCCCGGCACCCCATAGGCCCCCATGTTCAGGTCATAGCGTGCCTGCCAGGACTTCTCGTTCGGGGCGTTGAAGTCCGACATCTGCACGGCGTTGGCAATGAAGATTGCCCCTCGCGTCACGTAGTCGAACGGGGTGTTGCCGTCGACCTGCTGCCAGCCAAGGCTGAAACCGTGCGGCCCCTGGCTGTAGCGCGAGACCAGGCTCCAGGTGGTGTTGTCGATGCGCCCGGACAGCGCCTTGCCAGTGTCTGTGGTGCGGTACAGGTTGAGGTCCAGGCTGATGCTGCGTCGGTCATCCAGCGCATGGCTGAGGGTACTGCCCAGGTAGTGCTGGTTCCAGCTGTCTTCGTAGCGCGAGGTATACAGGCTGCCACTGAACGCTGCGCCGGGGTTCCAGACCACACCGGCCAGGTCGAAACTGTTGCCCTGCTTGCCGTTGGAGTAGTTCACCACGAAGCCCTTGTCGTGGCTGGAGGCATTGCGGTCGGTGCTTTCGTTGAAGTGCCCGGCCAGCAGCTTGAGCGTGTCGAACTCGTTGCTGGTGAGGAAGAACCCTGTAGCGGTCTCGGGCAGCAGGCGGCTGTCGGAAGAGCTGAATACCGGGGTCTTGACCCGTTGCTCGCCATAGGAGAGCACGGTATTGGACGCCCGCAACTTCAGCGCTGCCCCTGCACGGCTGTATTCGTTTTTCGGGTGCCCATCGTTATCCACCCCCAGCAGGCGCGCTTTGCCCGCGCGCCCGCCGCCACTGTCGAGTTGCACGCCCAGGTAGGCATGGGCATCGACGCCAACACCGATCAGGCCCTGGGTGAAGCCGGACTGAAAGGTCCCCATCAAACCGTAGGCCCATTCCTCGGCCTTGCCATTACGTTCGCTGCGCGGTTTGTAGGCATTGCGCGCGGCACTGTTGCGCCCACCGTGCTTGTAGTCGCGTTGGTCGAATACGCTGCGGTTGAGGGTATTCCAGCTGCTGTCTTCGACAAAACCGCTGCTTTGCGACTGCGCGGAGTCGGCCAGGGCCAAGGGCGACAACCCCAGCAACGGCAACGCTAACAACAGCCGGTTCATCGCGCGGCCTCAAGCTTCTGCAACTGGGCCGCGAAGCGGGCTTGCGCCCGTGCAGGCAAGCTGGCTGGCAATTCGGCAGCCGGCGCATCACCCACCTGGATCAACATCACCATGCCCATCGCCAGGTGCGGAATGCACTGGATGCCATATACGCCCGGCACGCTGAAGGTTTGCTCGAAAGGCTGGTTCAGTTTGCTCTTGAAGGGTTCGGCGCCTGTGGGCAGCAGGCCGGGCACGCTGGCCGCATTGTGCCCGCTCTGGGTGGGCAGAAAGCGCACGGTGTCGCCGGGGGCAATGCGCAGGTGATCCGGCTCATACACCATGGCGCCTTCGCTGCCGCGGTTGAGCATTTTCACTTCATGCACCTCGGCCAGTGCGGCGGGGGCAAGCAGGGCGCTGACAAGCAGCAGGGCAACAGGGCGCAACAGCATCAGTAGAACTTCCTGGTTCAAGGGGCGCGAAAACGCAGGATGCGCGCGCCATCGAAGGGGTCGGTGAGGTAGCGGGCATGTACGCCGAAGGTGCACAGCAGGCGCTCGGGCGTGAGGACGTCGAACGGTTTGCCAAGGGCGACCAGGTTGCCCTTGTCGAGCACCGCGACGCGGTCGCAGGTGAGTGCCTGGTTGAGGTCGTGCAAGGCCACCAGCGTGGTGACCGGCAAGGCTTGAACTTGCTGCAGCAGGCTTAGCTGGTGCTGAATGTCCAGGTGGTTGGTCGGCTCGTCCAGCAACAGTACCTGTGGCCGTTGCGCCAAGGCGCGGGCGATGTGCACGCGCTGGCGCTCGCCACCCGACAGCGAACCCCACAGGCGTGTGCGCAGGTGCAGGGCGTCGAGGTCAGCCAGGGCCTGCTCGACGATGGCACGGTCCTCCCCAGAGAACGGTGCCAGTGCCGACAACCAAGGCGTACGGCCCAAGGCAACGGCATCGAACACACTGATTGCATCGAGGGTGTCAGCCTGTTGCTCAACCAGCGCCAGGGCCTGTGCAACACGGCGGCGGGGCAGCTGTGCCAGCGGTTTGCCCAGCAGTTGCACGTTGCCGCTGGCCGGCTTGCGCAGCCCGGCCAGCAGCTTGAGCAGTGAGGATTTGCCGGAGCCGTTGGGGCCGACAATGCCCAGGGTTTCACCTGCCACAACGTGCAGGTCAATATCGCGCAGCACGTTATTGCCGGCCAGTTGCAGCCCCAGGCCCTGGCAGCTCAGTGGCGCAAGCTGTGCAGCGATCATGACCGTCATGAGTGCCCTCGGCGGCTGACCAGAATCAGTGCGAACACCGGTGCACCGATCAGTGCGGTTACCACGCCCACGGGAATCACCTGGCCTGTAATCAAGGTGCGCGAAAGTACGTCGGCGGCAATCAGGAACAGTGCGCCGCCCAGTGCGCTGGCGGGCAAAAGGCGGCTGTGCCCGGGGCCGAGCAGCAGGCGCAGGGCATGCGGGATTACCAGCCCGACAAAGCCGATGGCGCCGACGATGGACACCATCACCGCCGTGACCAGTGCCGTGCAACTGATCAGCAGTAACTGGGTGCGCCGCACCGGGATGCCCAGCGATGCAGCCGAATCGGCTCCGAAGGTGAAGGCGTCCAGCGCGCGGCGGTGCAACAGGCACACCACCAGGCCGAACAGCGCCACCGGCACAGCCAGCCACACGGAAGGCCAACGCACGCCGCTGAGATTGCCCAGTAGCCAGAACAGGATGCCGCGTGCCTGTTCGGCGGTGGCCGACTTGGTGATGAGAAAAGCGGTGAGGGCGGTGAACAGTTGCGAGCCGGCGATGCCGGCGAGGATCACCTGCGCGTTGTTGCTGCCTGGGCCGGCCGCGCGGGCCAGTAGCAGCACCAGGGCGAACGCAGCCAGCGCACCGATGAAGGCGCCACCGGACATGCTCAGCGCCAGGCTACCCAGGCCCAGCAGGCCGACCAGCACTGCACCGGTCGAGGCGCCGGCCGACAAGCCCAGCAGGTACGGCTCGGCCAGCGGGTTGCGCAGCAGCGCCTGGAGCACCACACCGCAGGTGGCCAGGCCGGCGCCGCAGGCTGCAGCGACCAGGGTGCGGGTCAGGCGGTAGTTCCAGACGATGCCGGCGTCGATCGGGTCAACCGGGTAGCCGGCCTGCCACAGGTGGTTGGCCAGCACCTGGCCGACCACGCTGGGTGACAGGTTGGTCTCACCGATGGCAGTGCCGGCCAGCAAGGCGGCCAATAGTGCCGCCAAGGCGATTGCGATGCAGGGTAACAGGCGAATCATCACTGGGCCGCTTTACCGCTGGCGAAGGCTGCCGACAAGGTTTGCAGGCCACGGAACAGGCGGATGCCGGCCTGCATGGCGTCGGCGTCGAGGACGATGATGCGTTTGTGCTTCACCGCGTCCATGTTGCGGGTTACCGGGTCGTTGCGCAGGAATTCCAGCTTTTTCTGGTAGTCGTCGGCGGGGAAGCGGCGGCGGTCCATGCGGGCGATGATCAGCCAGGTGGGGTTGGCCTTGGCCAGGGTTTCCCAGCCTACGGTCGGCCACTCCTCGGTGGACTCGACCACATTGCGCACGCCCAACGTGCGCAGCATGAAGTCAGCGACACCTTGACGACCCGCCACGTAAGGGTCGATGTCGAGGTCGGCGCTGGAGAACCAGAACAGTGCCGAAGTGGTGGACAGGTCCTTGCCGGCCAGTTGTGCCTTGGCGCTGTCCAGGCGGCCTTTCAGCTCGGCGTTCAACGCAGTGCCGCGGTCCTGCACGTCAAAGATCTCGGCCAGCTGGCTGACGCTCTTGTAGATGCTGCTGACCTGGAACGCCTGCAGGCGGGTGCCGTCGGCGCCGACCAGGTTGTCCTTGCCCTCGCAGTCCGACGGCAGCAGGTAAGTGGGGATCTTCAGTTCATCGAACTGCTCGCGGGTGCCCACCACACCCTGGGCGCCGACCATCCATTCGAACTGCACCGTCACCAGTTGTGGGCGCTTGCCGACCACGGCCTCGAAGCTGGGGTCATTGTCGGCCAGGCGCGGCACCTTGTCGTTCTGCGCCTGGTACTCGGGCAGCACGTTGTTGAACCACAGCGAGGTGCCCGCCAGCTTGTCGCCCAGCCCGAGTGCGTAGAGCATCTCGGTGCCGGCCTGGCCGATGGTGACGGCGCGCTGCGGCGCCTGGGCGAAGGTTTGCGGTTTGCCGCAGTTCTCGACCGTCAGCGGGTAGTGGGTGGCAGCGGCCTGGGCCAGGCCAGTGAGGCCAAGGCCGGCGAGCAGGGTGGCGAAACGGGGCAGCATGCTGGGCGATCTCCTATCGGACAGTTCGGGTGAGGAACGCACGGACAGGCATCGCCGAGCCCCGCCGATGGCAGGGGCAACACTGATGGCCAATCCCGGACACCCCGCCGGTTGGTAAATGTAGGCCGGCAGGTCTCCTGACTGGTGCGTCATGGCCCGGCTCCGGCCTTCCCGGGCGCGTGGCCCAGTGGCATCGATGGAGCAGGCTCGGCACCTACAGTTGCGGGGGCAGTTCCGTTTGGCCCGTATTGACGGGCCTGGGATTCCCTATTAATTCCGTGGTGGAAACCGGCGGCCCGCATGGTAGACCATCGCGCCGCCGGGTGAAAACGCTTTTCAGAAGTACTTCAGCCAGGTGATGTCGCGGCGGCGCGCTTTCAGGCGGGCGAACCCGCGCACCGGCAGGTACAGCGAAACCGCCAGCGCCGCTGCACCCAGCCACACCGCCGTGATGCTGTCGAAACCGAAATAGTCGCCATGGTTGAGGCCGAACACCGCCACGCAGGCCAGGTACAGCAGTTTCAGCACGTACAGGTGCAACAGGTAGAAGAACATCGGTGCTGCGCCAAACACTGCCAGCGCGCTGATCCACCGGGCCTGGCCGGCGCGTTCGAAGGCGCGCAGCAAAAGCAGGCCGCAGCCCAGGGTCAGGGCCAAGAACAGCAGTGACGGCGGGTATTTGGTGATGTTGAAGAAGCTCATCACGGTTTGGGTGAGAGTAGGGTAACCGCTCCACGGCGCCTCGCCATAGCCGTTGAACAGGCGCAACACGACAAAGCCCAGCAACGCAGTCAGCCCAGCCAGCAGCAGGCGCTGCTGGCGTTGGCCGGCTGTGCTGCCAGGGGCGAACCAGGGGCCCAGGCCATAGCCCAGGGCGATGACGCCGATCCATGGCAGCACCGGGTAAGACGTGCGCAGGCGCAGGTTTTCGGAAAATTCAAGCCAGCCACGGTCGTGCAGGATGGCCCATGGCACGTGCAGGGCGGACTCCACGCCAAAGTGCAGGCCGTCGAGCAGGTTGTGACCGGCAACGATGACTGCGCCCAGGGCGAGCAGGGCCGCACGTGGCAGCCATACGAGCAGCGACAGGGCGATCATGCTGACGCCGATGGCCCAGATGACTTGCAGGTAGATGACGCTGGGGGGCAGCTGGAAGGTCCAGGCGAAGTTGACCAGAGTGAACTCCAGCACCACCAGGAACAGCCCCCGCTTGAACAGGAACGCCGAAACATCGCCACGGCCCTGGTGTTTTTCGCCATACAGCCAGGCCGACAGGCCGGTCAGCAGGACGAACACTGGCGCGCACAGGTGGGCCAGGGTGCGGCTGAAGAACAGCGAAGGCTCTGTGGCGTCGATGGTCATCGGGTCGCTGACCTGTCGGTGCAGGAAGAACGTTTCGCGGACGTGGTCCAGAAGCATGAACAGAATCACCAGGCCGCGCAGGGCATCGATGCTCTGCAGGCGCTGGGTGATCAGGGAGGGCGTGGCGCTGGCGCTTGTCATGGAGGGTCGCTGATAGGAATGAGTGTCATGTGAAATGTTATCTTATAACTAATTTATTAGAGGTTGGTAGAGTTTTTTGTGTTGCCTGGGCCGGCCTCTTCGCAGCGCAAGGCTGCTCCTACCGGTCGGTGGTGACTTACTAGGAGCAGCCTTGTGCTGCGAAGAGGCCGGCCCAGGCAACTCAGTTCAGAAGGTGTAATCCACCGTCGCAAAGTACGACCGCGGCATCCCCATCAACCACTGCTGCCCACTGAACGCCGACTGCACATATTCACGATCAAACAGGTTGTTCAACTGCAAGCCCAACTTCACATCCGGCAGCACCTGCCAGGCGATGTTGGCATCGACCACGGTATACCCGGGGGCGCTCTGGGTATTGGCGGTATCGGCATAACGCTCATCTACGTAGCGCGCACCAATGCCGGCCTCTACCTGCTGGCCGAAGCCTTTGCTCAACCACAGGTTGGCAGTACGCCGTGGCACGTTGGCCGGCCGGTTGCCAGCACGGTCCTGAGCCACGCCGCCGACCATCTCGTCGAAGTCGTCATACCTGGCGCGCACCAGCGACGCGTTGGCCGATACCTGCCACTGATGCGCCAGGGCCAGTTCCAGGGTGGCCTCAAGGCCATCGGACGTCTGCTGCCCCGCCTGCTGCTTCTCGTGGGTGATCGGGTCGTCCACCAGCAGTTTCTTCTTGACGATGTGGTAGGCGGCAAGCGTCCATTCGCCACGGCCGTCCCAGAAGCGCTGCTTGAGGCCTACCTCGGTCTGCTTCGCCTCGGTCAGGTCATAGTGCATCTGTGTGGGGCTGAGGCTGATGAGGTTGTTGACCCCCTCCTGGCTGGTGGAGTACTGCCCGTAGAGCGACAGGTCGTCGGTGACGGCGAACACCAGCCCGGCGCGCCAGTTGCCACCTTGCAGGCTGCGGTCGCTGCGGCTGTCGTTGGTCAGGTTGGTGCGGTCGATGTGGTTCTGGTCGCGGCGCACGCCGGTGACCAGCGACAGCCGGTCGCTCAGCTGCAGGCGGTTTTCGGCGAACAGGGCGAAGGTGTGGGTGCTGGACAAGGTTTGCGGGCGCAGCGGCGAGGCGCTGTGAAACCAGCCCGGTTCTGGTTGCCACGGGTCGATGTAGTCGCCGCCCACATCGTTGTAGGGCGCATTGCTGTCGACGTTGAAGCGGACCTTGTTGTATTCCGCGCCGACCACGGTCTTGCTGGCCAGGCCGAACACGCTGTGGTCAAAGGTGAAGGTCTGGCGGTCGCCGAACTGTTCCTGGTTGTGCTTGATTTCCAGGTAGCTGCCGCGCTGCAATTGCTGGCGCTCGGCGTCCCAGCTGTAGTCTTCGGCGTTGCGCCAGTGGCGGCGGCTCTTGATGTAGTACAGCTGGTTGCTGGCGCTGACGTGGTCGTTCAACGTCCAGTCGGTGGTCAGCCGGGTCCACTCATCGACGTAGTGCTGCACGTCGTTCTGCACGTTGTAGTTTTTCTTGCGCAGGCTGCTGCGGTAGTGCCCGTCGATCAGCGGGGTGCCGTAGTAGTTGGCAGGCTCTGCATCGCCACGGTCGTGGGCAAGGGTAAAGCTGAGGTTGTCACTGGCATCGAAACGCAGCGCGGCACTCAAGGCCAGGCTGCGCGAAGTGGTGCGGTCGACCCAGCCGTTGCCGGCCTGCTGGTTGAGGGTGAGGCGATAGCTCAGGCGCTCGCTGAGGCTGCCGCCGCTGTCCAGGCCCAGCTGCTGGCGGTCCCACGAGCCGTAGCCCAGGCGCAGGTGGTTGCGCACCTCACCGGCAAACGGTTTTTTCGGGATCACGTTGATCACCGCGCCGGTGGCGCCTTCGCCATGCAGTACCGAAGCCGGGCCGCGAATCACATCGATGCGTTCGACCATCCACGGGTCGACAGGGAACGTCTGGGTGCCGGCACCGGTGTACAGGCGGGCGCCGTCGAACAGTGTCATCACCGAGCTGTGGCCGGCAAAGCCGCGGGCGGACAGGCCGGTGCCGCCGTCGCCCGGGGAGCCGACGAAGGTGATGCCCGGCGACCGCGTTACCGCATCCTGCACGGTGAGGTTGTTGCGCTGCTGGATCTGCTCGGCGCTGATGCTGCTGGTGCTGGCCGGTGTTTCCAGGGCGCTGAGGCCAAGGCGCGAGCCTGCCTGGGTTGGCGTGGCCAAGTCGATGGCCCGGCTGTCGAGGGTGTCGGTGATGGCCGTGGAGGGCAAGGCCAGGGGGTGTGGGTCACGGTCATCGGCCAGGGCCGGCAGGGCGACGGCCAGGCAGGCCGCCAGGGGGTGAAGCTTGAACTTACGGGACATGTCGTTCCACTGCTGCAGGAATGAATGGATCCCGGTGGAAAACACGCAAAGGCGAACCATGCAGGCAGGCGCGCGCACGGATTCCGGCCTGCGCCCGCCCACCGCGGGTTGCCAAGTGACGCTCCAGGCCGGTCTCCGGGCTTGCGAGGGGCATGACACCTTCACCTTCCCATGCATGTGCACAGTGGTATCTCGAAGGGGTCGCTCGCTTACCGTTGCGGGGGCAGCGCCGGACTTGTCGTGGGTACCACGACGCACCGGCTTCCCGTTTCACCCTGCGCGCGGCGGCGAAGGGCACCTGAAACTGGCGCGCATCTGACCACTGAAACGCTGTGGCGTCAAATGTTGGCGCCCCATGAATACCGCGATAAAACACAAGGTTGCGCGCGTTTACTGATTTTTTTTCGAACTTTTTTCGCGGCGTTTGTCTCGAACCGCACGTTCGCCTTTCGTTATCAAGTCATGGAGACTTCCCGCATGTCTGCTCGTCAACTGTTGCGCCACACCTGCCTGCTCGCCCTGATCGCCGCGCCGCTGGCCGCCACCGCCGCGCCCAGCACCGACCCGCTGTTCACACTTGGTCTGCAGGGCGCCTACGACAAGTTCAAGTTTGAAGGTGGCAGTGAAAGCGACAAGGAACACATGGGCCAGGGCGGCGTGTTCGCCACCTTCGGCAACAAGCTGACAGCCGAATCCGGTTTCATCTACCAGCTCGGCGCCGAAGCCAAATTCGGCAAGAAGAACGACAACAAGCTCAAGGAGGCCCAGGCCGAACTTGACCTTGGCTGGCGTGCGGCGCTGGACGCTCGCAACTTTGTCGACGTGACCGTGGGCGGCGGTTACAGCTGGTCGCGCTTCGAACCGGAAATCAACGACCTCGATACCAAGCTCACGGTGAAATCGCCCTTTGCCAAAGCGGCATTGGGCTACAACCACCAGTTCGACGCCTCGACCTTGCGCGTGGAAGTTGGGGCACGCCACACCCTGGACGGCCGCGCGCGGCTGAAGGTTGACGACTTTGGTAGCGACACGGTCGACCTGAAAGACCGCACCAACCCGTATGCCGAAGTGACGTTGCTGATGAACCAGCAGGGCGGTATGCCGGTGCAGGCGGGTGTTTACTACACCCGCACCGAATACAAGCTGGATGAAGATTCGCCAGCAGCAGACAACACCAAGCTCAAGCGTGACGAGTTTGGGGTGAAGGTGGGCCTGGCCTTCTGAAACTGAGCGTTTAGCAGGCCCGACCTCTTCGCGGGCTTGCCCGCTCCCACAGGATCTCCACGTACCCCGAGGTGAGTGGGTTTGCTGTGGGAGCGGGCAAGCCCGTGAAGGGGCCGAGCCTGCGAGAGAAGATCAGCGCCCGCGACGCCGCGACACCCGTGCCTCGATATTCTTGCGCCCGATCAGCAGTGGCGGCTTCTCCACCACCGGCTCATCCGCCAGCCACTTGTACATCACCAGGCAGTCCACCAGCCCCAGGCGGGCATGGCGATAAGCCTTGGGCAAACGCCCGACCGTTTCGAAGCCCAGCTTGTGCCACAGTGCCACCGCGACTTCATTGCTGGCCACTACCGAGTTGAACTGCAGGGCCAGAAAGCCCTCTTGGCGTGCCAGCTTCTGCGAGTGCTCGCACATCAGGCGCGCCACGCCCCGGCCTCGTGCCTGTTCGCACACCATGTAGCCGCAGTTGCCCACGTGCGCGCCAGGCCCGGCGGCATTGGCCTTCAGGTAATAAGAACCCAGCAGCTCGCCATCCTCTTCGGCCAGCAGCGTGTGCAATGGCAGCTCCAGCCACAGCTGACGGGCCTGATCGATGCTCAGGGCCGGGTCGTATGCGTAAGTTTCAGCAGCCTGGACAATGGCCTGGAAGGTGGGCCAGAAGCGCTCGAAGTCTTCGGCTGTCATGGGGCGAATGTGGATCATGCGGGTTCCTGCAAGGGCTGGGCCGCCAAGTCTGTGGGGCGCGGCGCCGTCGCGCAAGGGCGACGACGCCGTTTGTGCCTAGTCGTTGGCCTTGCCCACCGCATCCATGGCCCGCGCCGAGTACACCAGCGCCGCACCGGCGTTCATCGCCACGGCCACGCCGAGGGCTTCGGCAATTTCCTCGCGGCTGGCACCGTGCTTGACCGCCTGCTGCGAATGCACGGCGATGCAGCCGTCGCAACGGGTGGTCACGGCCACGGCCAGTGAGATCAACTCACGCGTCTTGGCGTCGAGGTGGTTGGTCTTGGCTCCTGCACCGCTGGCGGTCATGTAACCGGCCACGGTGTCGGGGGAGAGTTGCTTGAGATCGCTGATGCCGGCCATCAACTGCTTACGATAGGCGTCCCAGTCCATCATGCTCATCGTCTTCACCTTGTGGTGGTTGCGAGTGGAGCTTTCAGGCTAGTCGAAGAGTGGCAGGAGCGAGGCTTGTACTTTGGTGGGTGTGCAGCAGTACTTGTGAGGGCAACTGTCTTGCACCATCACTCATGCTGCCGCAGCACCTTGCAGGAGCGCGCTGAGCATTCAGATGTAGATGAACACCAGCACCAGCGCCGCAACCACTGCCCACTTTTCCAGGTAGTAGCGCATGCGGTTGCGCTTTTTCAGCGCCTTGCCGCGTTCACGAATCTTGTAGATGCGGGTGAACAAGCGGTTGATACCGCCGGTCTTGTCGCCGTCACCGTTAGGCGCGGCGGCGGCGGCCATGACGTTGCGGCTGAACCAGCGGTTGAACGCAGTTGCCCAGCGGTACTTGAGCGGGCGCTCGACGTCACAGAACAGGATGATGCGGTTGTGCTCGGTGGTATTCGCCGCATAGTGGATGTAGGTTTCGTCGAAGATCACACCCTCGCCATCGCGCCAGGAATACTTCTCGCCGTCCACGTCAATGTAGCAACCGTCGTCGTTGGGCGTGTCCAGGCCCAGGTGATAGCGGTAAGAGCCGGCATACGGGTCACGGTGGCGCACCAGCTTGGCGCCCGGTGGCAGGGTGGCGAACATGGCGGCCTTGACCGTGCCGATGCTTTGCAGCAGCTCGGTGGTGCGGGGGCACAGGGCCATCGCCGACGGGTGGCTTTCGCCATACCACTTCAGGTAGAAGCGCTTCCACCCGGTCTTGAAGAACGAGTTGAAACCGACGTCATCGTAATTGTCGGACTTCTTGATTTCGCCCACGTGCAGCAACTGGCGGCCTTCCTCGCGGATTTCCTGCCAGTGGTCCTGCAGCGGCTTCAGTTCGGGGAAGGCTTCGACCGGCAAGTAAGGCTTGGCCGGGAGCTTGGAAAACAGGTACAGGAAACTGTTGACCGGTGCCAGGAAGCTGGAGTGGTCGCCCAGCTGGCGGGTCAACTTGTGGCGAACTCGACCGCGCAGGTGCACGTAGGCAATCGAGAGGGCGAAGATAAGTACGAGTGCAATTTTCATGGACGTTTACTTGTCGAAAAATGGCCATGCGCCATGGCATAAGCCCGCCAGCATAAACAATCATGGGGGTAGTTTGTACTTATTGTTACGAAACGCCGGGGCGACATTGGTGTAATACCCTACAGTCTTGCGCAAACGTTTCACGTCATGGAGTTGGTATGGTTCAGGATATACGCCCCAGCGGTAGCCCGTTCAAACGGCTGTTTTTCGCCTTGCCGGTCAGCGATGCCCAGCGCCGGGCCTTGGCCCAGTGGCGGCGTGGGCTGGGCCTGCGCAGCGGCAAACCGGTGCCGGCGGCCAACTTCCACGTCACGCTGTTGTTCCTCGGCGATGTAGATACTGCCCAGGTGCCTGCGATCTGTGCGGCAGTCGATCAACTGGCGCTGCCGGCCATGGCACCGCGGCTTTTGCTTGACCGCTTGCAGGTGTGGCAGCGGGCCGGCGCGCTGGTGCTGGAGCCACAGCAGACACCGCCAGCCCTGTTGCAACTGGTGTACGGCTTGCAGCAGGCACTGCTGCCGTTGGGGGTGGAGGCGGCCAACCGTGAGTATCGGCCACACTTGACCTTGTCCAGGGATTACCGCGGGCAACCACCCGAGGCCAGCAGCGCGCCGGAGTTCTACCTCGCGGCTCGCCATTTCACGCTCTACGAGTCGCGCAAGGGCGCTTACTGGCCCTTGGCGCAGTGGCCGCTGGCAGACTGACCTGGGGTCAGAGTTGCGGGGTGTACTTGACCGTCAACATGAAGTTGCGTGGCTCGCCATAGTTGTTGCTGCCATTGAGCTGGTTGAAGCCTGCAACCCAGTACTTCTTGTCGAACAGGTTGTTGGCGTTGACGGCAAGGTTCACTTCGGGGGTTAGCTGGTAGGCCAGGCGTGCGCTCCACACGGTATAGCCAGGCACGGTGTAGGTACGCTCGTAGCCGAGGGTGTGGCTCTGGGTGGTGAAGCCCAGGCCGGTGCTCCAGCGCTGGCCGTCCAGTGGCAGGGTGTAATCGGCCCATGCACGCAGCATGTGCTTGGGTGTCCACTGGCTGAAGGTGCGGCCTTTGTCGTCAGGGTCATCGAGGAACTTGGTGGTGTTGTAGGTGTAGCCTGCGAACAGTTGCAGGCCACTCAGCACTTCGCCGCTGATTTCGGCTTCGACGCCTTGGCTGCGCACCTTGCCCGCTGCGGTGGAGCAGTACCAGTCATCGCAGGCGAAGCCCGAGGCTACGTCGGTGACGGCGCGGTTTTCCTGGTCGTAGCGGAACAATGCGATCGAGGCGTTGACCCGACCGTCGAACAGTTCGCCCTTCAAGCCCGTTTCGTAGTTGCTGCCGATCACCGGTTTGAGCGGCGTATTGCCCACGGCGCGTTCGGTTTGCGGTACGAACACGTCGGTGTAGCTGGCGTACCATGCCCATTCGCGGGTCAAGTCGTAGATAAAGCCTGCATAGGGGGTGACTTGGCCCGTTTCGGTCATGCGGCTGGTCGGGTAGCGGGTACCGGGGTCGGTCAGGCTGTCGAAGTCGATCGAGTCCCAGCTGTAGTCGAACCAGCTAACGCGCGAGCCAAGGACCAACGTCAGGTCCTGGGTGGGTTTGACGCGCCAGGCGCCGTACAGGCCTTTCTGGCGGATGTCGTAGCTGGCCCTGTTGGCACGTGCCAGTTCGCCCTCGAAGACGCTGTCGCGGCTGGGTTCCGGGCGGTCATGGTCGATGTCGAAGATGTTGCCGCCGGCATCGAAATTGCGCCAGTAGGCGTCATCCGAGGTCAGCTTCGAGTAGTTGCCGCCCACGGTGATTTCATGGGCCAGTGGGCCGGTATCGAAGTGGCCCACCACGTTCATGTCCAGGCCCAGCTTGGTCGAGTGAAAATCGGTGAGCCAGTCGGCGTAGGTGATGCCGCTGCCGTCAGGCGCAACGCCCTGGCGGGTGCTCTGCACGCGCTGGTGGGTGGATGTGTTTGTTTCATCCATGCGCACGGCTGCGGCCTTGAAGGTCCAGTCATCGTTGAAGCGGTGTTCAAGGTCCAGGTAGTACGTGGTGACGTCGGTTTCTGCGCGGCTCCAGCGGGCGCCGGTGTAAGTCGAACGCGGCAGGTCGACCGGTTTGCCACTGGCGTAGCGTGGGAGGCCGCGCAGCATCGGCCGGGACTGCTGACGGTTGTAGCTGATACCGCCGCCCACCGTGGTCGCGTCGTTCAGGTCGATGTCCAGGGCGCCATACAACGAATGGCTTTTGCTCCAGACATAGTCGATGAAGCTGTCGCTTTGGTCTTCGTCAGCGACAAGCCGCCCGCGCACACGGCCGTCGGTCGTCAGCGGGCCGCCGGCATCCAGCTGCAGGCCATAGTGGTCCCAGGAGCCAGCTTTGCCTGTCAGCGTAACGGTCGGCGCCGTTTGGCCACGCTTGCGCACCAGGTTGATTGCGCCACCTGGGCTGCCGGTGCCTTGCAACAAGCCTGAAGCACCGCGCAGCACTTCAACCCGGTCGAAGAACACCAGGTCCTGGGTGGCCCAGTTGCCCAGCGAATAGTTGTTTCGCGGGATCGGCACACCGTCGTATTGCCAGTCATCAATCTGAAAACCACGCGAGGTCACGACCACGCCCGGGCCAATGCCCTGTGCGCCGACAATGCCCGTGGTGTGGTTAAGCGCGTCCTGCAAGTCGGTGATGCCCTGGTCATCCAGTTGCTTGCGCGTGATGACGGTGACCGACTGGGGAATCTCCTTGAGGGTGTGCGTGCCTTTGCCCAGGGTCACCGCGCGGGCGGCATACGACCCGGTGCCTTCGCTGGTTGCGTCCACATAGTTGTCGGTGATACTGGTGCTGCCCAGCTCCATGACGTCGCTGCCCAGGTTGCCGGGCGCCACACTGAAATGGCCCTCGGCGGAAACCCGCAACTGCAAGCCGCTACCGGCCAGCGCAGCTTGCATGGCCTGCTCGGCACTCATCTGGCCGACCACGGCAGGTGCCTGCTTGCCGCGCACCAGTGCTGGCTCCAGCGCGATGATGTGGCCGCTCTGGCTGGCGATGCGGTTGAGCGTGTGAGCCAGGCTGGCGGGTGGCAGGTCGAACACTTGGGTTTGCGCCTGGGCAAGCACGTTGAAGCTGGCCAGGGCAGCGACCAGGGGCAGGGCGCGGGGCAAGGGGTTGTACACGGATTACTCCCGAATGAAGTGGCTGTCAGGAGGTATGTGGGACGAGCAAAGAAAACTTGCCACGATTGCGAATGATTTTGATAAATATTTTTATCAAGCGGGTTTCAGGTCGATCAACATCAGCCACGGGCCATAGCGCTCCACGCTGATTGGCAGGGCCTCGGCCAACGCCTTGAACGCCTGCTGTGGCTGGTCCAGAGGAAATACGCCCTGCACCCGCAGGTCGCGTGCCGCGGGGGCGAGCCGGATGTAGCCGCGCTGGTAGGGGCGCAGCGCGTCGACCACCACATGCAGAGGCTGGTCGAGGACCTCCAGGCGGCCCTCCAGCCATGCAGCGCGTTGCTGTTGCTCGCCTGTCAGCCGCTCGATGGTGTTGTTCCGTAGCAGGGCAGCCTGCCCCTGCTGCAGCTCCGCCCACTGCCCATCGGCGAGACTGGCGCGGACGCTGTGCTGCAGCACCACGACCCGTGTGGCGTCCTGCTCCTGGCTGACCAGAAACCGCGTCCCCAACGCCTGCACTTGCCCTTGCGCGGTGCGCACGCGCAAGGGGCGCAGCGGATCGCGCGCAACCTGGATCAGCAACTCGCCGTGACGCAGCATCAGAAGCCGCTGCCCGCCATCGAACTGCACGTCGACCGCACTGGCACTGTTCAGGCTCAGGCGGCTGCCGTCTGCCAAGGTAAAACTGCGCCGCTCGCCACGGCCCGTGTGCAAATCGGCCAGCCAGCCTTGGGTGGTGTCGCTGCGCCATCCACCCCACAGCGTCGCGCCGAACAGCCCCAAGCTGGCCATCGCGCCAAGTACGTCACGCCGTGAGCGAGTAGGCTGCATCAGCAATCGGCGTGCCTCTGCTGCTTGGCCAGGGGCCCGCTGATCCAGGGCGAGCAACGCGGCGAACGGATGGCCAAGGCGTTGCTCCAGGCGGTTCCAGGCCTGTTGGTGAGCGGGGTCTTGCTGCAGCCACAGCCTGACCCGTTGCAGCAGCGCCGGGTCAGGCGTAGCAGCCCTGAGCTCGACCATCCAGTCGATGGCTTGCTCGCTGACCCGGTCCAGGGCAGGCCTGCTCATGCCTGCACCTCGCACAGGTAACATTGGCGCAGCGCCTGTTTCATGTAGCGGCTGACAGAGCGTTCGCTGATCTGCAGCTTTGCCGCGATGTCGGCGTAGTGCATGCCGTCGAGCTGGCTGTAGAGGAAGGTGGCTTTGACGACTGCCGGCAAGCCGTCCAGTGCCTCATCGATGCTCACCAGGGCCTCGATCAGCAGCAGTTGCTCCTCGGCCGATGGTGCGACGGCCTCAGGCAACCGCGCCAGGTGTTCCAGGTAGGCCTGCTCGAGCTGGCGACGGCGATGGCGGTCAAAGATCAGCCGACGGGCGATGACAGTGAGGTAGGCGCGAGGCTGCTGAATGCTGTCTGGGTCGACACGTGCGCCGAGCATCTGGCAGAACGTTTCGGCGGCAGTGTCCTCTGCGTCGGCGTGGTTGCGCAGGCGTTTCTGGATGTGCTGGAGCAACCAGCGATGGTGGTCGCTGAAGAAAAAGCCCAGTTTACGGGTCGATGTGCTGTCCAACGCCTGGCTTCCGGTTGTGAGTGTGAATCGTTCTCAATGGTAGCCGGGTCGTCTGATTTCCTGCAATGGGCGGGTGTACAGAACCGAGGTGCCGCTACTTGAGTAGCGGCACTGCGCACAGTTCAGGCTGCGGCCTGGCAATCTGCAAACAGTTTTTTGCCCAAAGCGAGTGCGTGGTGCAAATGGGCGGCCTGGTCAGCCCCTTCGCTGTCATCCAGCAAGGTGGAGCTGAGTACCTCGGCGCCGCAATAGTCGAAGATGCCGTGCTCGATCTGCACGCGCATCGCCTCGCCATAGCCGTGCCGTTCGAAGGTGCCTGTATCGGCACCCGCGACGCCGATCAGGTGAACCTTCATGCCGCGCAGTTTCTTGATCGTGGTGCCTTCGTCATAGTCGAACGCCCAGCCGTTGCTGAATACCCGCTCGACCCAGCCCTTGAGCAAAGCTGGCAGTGACCACCAGTAGATCGGATAGACCAGCACCAGGGCATCGGCGCGCTCGATGCGTGCCTGCTCGTTGAGTACATCGGCCGGCGGTGCTGCCAGCCGTCGGTGCACGGCATGGTCTGCCAGGCTGAAGCGGGGGTCGAAGCCTTCGCTGGCCAGGTCGGCGATTTCGCTGCTGTGGCCGACGCTTGCCAGGCCGTCGGCAACCTGCCGGGCCAGCGCGTGGGTGAGGGATTGCGGGTCATGGTGACCGACGACGATCAGGGCGTGCATGGTGCCTCTCCATTCAACGATGCAGGGTAGCCTGAAGCGTTATATACTCCAGGTAAGTTACGCTTAGTAAGTTACTTTTGGTAGGTAATCGATGTCAAGCGATGATCAAGCCCGTTCGCGCAAGCGCCTGAGCCGCGACGACCGACGCAGGCAGTTGCTGGATATGGCCTGGCAATTGGTGCGGGAGGAGGGTACCGATGCCTTGAGCCTGGGCCGCCTGGCTGAACAGGCGGGGGTGACCAAGCCGGTGGTCTACGACCATTTCGAGACCCGCAACGGGCTGCTGCTGGCGCTGTACCAGGAATACGATGCGCGTCAGTCGCAGATGCTGGCGCAAGCCTTGGCCAGCTGTGAAGCCAGCCTGGCCAGCCGCGCCCGGGTGATTGCCGAGGCCTACGTGGACTGCGTGATGAGCCAGGGCCGGGAGATACCCGGGGTGTCGGCAGCGCTGGCCGGGTCGCCGGAAATGGAGGCGCTGAAACGGGCGTACGAACAGCCGTTCCTGGACAAGTGCAGCGAAGCCTTGGCCGGGTTTTCGCCCAGCGGCAATGTAGGGGCTGCCGGCATGCGCCTGCTGGTGGGGGCAGCGGATGCGCTGTCCCAGGCGGCTGCAGCGGGAGAGCTGGAAGCCGGGCAGGCCAAGGCTGAGCTCAAGGCCGCCATCATCGCCATGGTCGAGCGGCAAACATGAAGCGCATGCGACCATTGTGGGAGCGGGCGCGCCCGCAAACACCGGCATAGCCGGTGCCATCCACCGCGTTGTCTGCTTCGCGGGCGCGCCCGCTCCCACAGTGATCGAGCATGGCTTCGCTACACAGGCAAGCTCTGATAGGGCTGTTCATCCCCCGGGCTGCGCTCGAACTGGCGCTTGTACTCGCGGCTGAACTGCGAGGTGCTCTGGTAACCCACCCGGTGCGCTGCCTGCGCCACCCCCAGGCCTTCGCCGATCAGCATCTGCTGCGCCTTGAGCAGCCGCAAGCGCTTGAGGTACTGCATCGGTGCCATGTCGGTGCAGCGCTTGAAGTGTTCATGGAAGGTCGAAACGCTCATGTTGGCCCGCGCGGCCAGTGCCTCCACGCTAAGCGGCTCGGCGTAATGCTGGCGCAGGTGGGCGAGGGCGGCGCCGATGCGGGCGAAGTGCCCCTGTTGCTCCACCAGTGCTCGCAACACACCGGCCTGCGGGCCGCGCAGCGCGGTATACAGCACCTCGCGTACGCGCGCCGGGCCCAGTACCTTGGCGTCAAGCGGGTCCTGCAGGCAGTGCAGCAGCCGTTCCACACTTTCGCGCATTGGCGCATCCAGTGCTGCGGAGGTCATCGATTGCGGTGTTTGCGCCTGTACTGCAGCGTCCGGCACCAGGCCCATGCTCTGCACCAGTTCACCTAGCACGCCACGGTCGATGTCCACCGCCACGCCCAGCAATGGCGCGTCAGGGGTGGCGAAGGTTTCGCACATGAACGGAACCGACAACGCCTGCACCAGGTAATGCCCGGCGCCGTACTCCAGGGTGCGCGGCCCCAGGCGCGCCAGCTTGCTGCCCTGGGCCAGGATCATCAGGCTGGGTTCGTAGATCTGCGGGCTGCTGGCCACATAGTGGTCCCAGCTCAGCACCTGCACCTGGGGCAGGTGCGTGGGCACAAAGCCTGGGCGCGTGGCGAGGCTGCGGATCAGTGCGCAAAGCGGCGCATTGGCGTCGACGTGACGGGTCAGTTGCATGGTGAACCAAGGGCAGAGAATCAGACAGCTTGATCATCGCAGATTGAAGGCGTGGCGCCAGGTGTTGGATGAAATCTTCGGAGATTCAGGCATGCATGCCGGAGAATCAGCCGTGGGCGCGGCGAAGTTGGGCGCGCAGAATGTGCCGACTGAATCGTTTCACTTCACTGCGAGGCCCTGTATGTATACCGCCATCGGTTACGCCGCCCAAACCCCGACCAGCCCGCTGGCCCCCATGACCTTCGAGCGCCGCAGCCCGCGCCCGGATGACGTCGCCATCGAGATCCTGTACTGCGGCGTGTGCCACTCCGACATCCACCAGGCACGCAACGAATGGGGCATTGCCGTGTACCCGCTGATGCCTGGCCACGAGATCATCGGCCGTGTCACCGCAGTGGGCGCCAAGGTCACCGGGCACAAGGTCGGTGACCTGGTTGGCGTCGGCTGCATGGTCGACGCGTGCCGCCATTGTGAAGCCTGCGCCAAGGACCTGGAGCAATATTGCCTGGAAGGCCCGACCATGACCTACGCCACCCCGGACCGGGTCGATGGCAGCAACACCATGGGCGGTTACTCCAGCAGCATCGTGGTCAGCGAGCACTTCGTGCTGCGCATCCCGGCCGGCATGGACCTGCCCAGCGCCGCCCCTATCCTGTGCGCCGGCATCACCACCTATTCGCCGCTCAAGCACCACGGCGTGGGCCCGGGCCACAAGGTCGGCATCCTCGGCATGGGCGGCCTGGGCCACATGGGCATCAAGCTGGCCAAGGCCCTGGGCGCGGAAGTGACCCTGTTCACCCGTTCCCAGGCCAAGGCCGAGGAAGCCCGCCGCCAGGGCGCCGACCATGTGATCGTGTCCACCGATGCCGAGCAGATGCGCGCCGCTGCTGGCCGTTTCGATTTCCTGCTCGACACCATTCCGGTGCAGCACGACCTCAATCCGTATCTGGAAACACTGAAGTTCGATGGTGTGCACATCCTGGTCGGCCTGATCGAACCGATCGACCCGCCCGTGCATGCGGCCAACCTGGTGCTCAAGCGCCGGGTGGTGGCGGGGTCGTTGATCGGTGGCATCGCCGAGACCCAGGAAGTGCTGGACTTCTGCGCCGAGCACGACATCCGTTGCGATATCGAGATGCTGGATATCCGCAATATCAACCAGGCGTATGAGCGGATGATCGCAGGTGATGTGAAGTACCGGTTCGTGATCGACATGGCCACCTTGCAAGGCTGATTGATCGGCTGCCTGTACTGGCCTCTTCGCGGGTAAACCCGCTCCCACAGTTGCACCATGGCATTCAGGCTATGTGCGGTCCCGTGGGAGCGGGTTCACCCGCGAAGGGGCCAGTACAGGCTGCAAAAGATCCTGGTTCTGTTACCAGACCATCGCTTTGTCCCAACCCCGCCAGAACAACCACCGCCGCACCTCGCCATGTGCCCCGGTGCCGATCTGCCATTCAGGTCGCCCGCTATCCAGCGCAATCACCGACACCACCCCCGCGTGGCTAGCCGCCACCAGCGTTTGCCCGTCGGCGCTGATATCCATCGCACTGATGGTCGAGCCCAGGTAATGCTGCCAGTGCTCCGTACCGTCCTCGCCAAACGCCCGCAGGTAGCCATAGGCATCACCCACAATGTACTCGCCCTCGCGCGCCACCCCGGCGTATACCCGCGCGCCATCCTGCAGCAGTGGGGTACGTGGGTCCTGGCTGTAGTAGTCGGTCTCCAGCCCCGGCAAATCGGCGACGTTTACTCCCAGCGTGGCGCCGCTGTAGAAATGACAGGCATTGAGGGCCAGATGGTTACCGGTGCGGTTGAACAACGCAAAGTGCGGGTACTCGCTGCCAGGGCCGATGTCCGCCAGCGGCCTGAGTTGCGCGTCCAGCACCAGGTGGCGGCTGCCTTGCTCACCCACCACGATCAGCCGGCCATCCGCCGACACCGCGCCATGCTCCATGCTCAGCCCCAGGCTGATGTCGTCCGGGTCGGTGCCTTCGGCCAGCTCATCGAGCACGCGTGTCTGCTGCGGCAGCAGGCGAGTCGCACCCTGGGTGGACAGCACGAAGATACCTTCGGCACTCACCAGCAGCACACGCTGGCCATCCGGGAAGGGGATCAGCGCGGTCGGGGTGGGCGGCAGGTCGAACGGCTCGAACGGGTAACCTGGCGGCAACCCCTCCAGCCCCGTGGGCCAGGCCAGGCGCTGCACGTGTGGGCCGCCCCAGCCATCGGTCACACGCACGCCTTCGGCGTTGGCCAGGGCGAAGTAGCGACGGGCCGGGCAGCGGCCAAAGTGTTCGATACCGATGACCGGGGTTACCTCTTGGTGGCCGATACGCACCACCTGGCCCTTGTCGTAAGGCATGCCGATGCGTGCCAGCAGGCTGCCATCCTCCAGCAGCAGGACATTGCTGATGCCTTGGCCGTGGTCTTCGAGCAACGGTACCAGGGGGTGGTGCGCAGGCGGCCAGGCCTCGCGGAAGGCTCGACGCTGTTGTTCGTCGGCGCCAGAGTGATTGGCTGCCTGCAGGGCTGCCAGCCAGGCGTCCAGCAGGTGCCCGGTAGCTGGTGCCTGAGGCTCTTCAAGATTGTCCCAGCCTTGCGCACGGCCCTGCGCGACGTAGTCGTTGACGGCCTGGGCATAGGCAGTGACTGCCTGCTGCCACTGCTGCTGGGGGGGCTGCTTGTCCATGAGCGGATCGGGCTCCTTGTTGCACGCGCGTTTCACACAAAGCGCGCATGGTACTCCTTCTGCCTGCCTTGCGGTTGTGAGGCCCCGGGTTGACGCGTACCATGCCGTGCATTCCTATCAATAACAGCGCGTACGTCGGCACCCCTGCAAGCGGTGGCTGGCGTGCGAACTGTTGCCTTGTCTGCGGAGAAGCGTTTTCCACCCATGAACGGACCCATACCCACCCACATGCCGCCCACGGCGGGCAGCGGCAGTTGGCTGAGCGTCATCGCCCTGGCCCTGGCGGCCTTCATCTTCAACACCACCGAGTTCGTCCCGGTGGCGTTGCTCAGCGACATTGGCCGCAGCTTCGACATGAGCACCGCCCAAGTGGGGCTGATGTTGACCATCTATGCCTGGGTGGTGGCGCTGGCCTCGCTGCCGATGATGCTGCTGACCCGCAACATCGAACGGCGGCGCCTGCTGTTGTTCGTGTTCCTGGTTTTCATCGTCAGCCACTTGTTGTCGTGGCTGTCGCAGAGCTTTGCCATGTTGCTGGTCAGCCGAATCGGCATTGCCCTGTCGCATGCGGTGTTCTGGGCCATTACCGCCTCGCTGGCAGTGCGCGTGGCGCCACCTGGCCAGCAGGCCAAGGCGCTGGGCCTGCTGGCTACCGGCACCACCCTGGCCATGGTTCTGGGCATTCCGCTGGGGCGCGTGGTGGGTGAGGCGCTGGGCTGGCGCGTGACCTTCCTCAGCATTGCCGGGGTCGCGCTGGCCACCATGCTGTGCCTGATGAAGTCGCTGCCTCTGCTGCCCAGCCAGAACTCGGGCTCGTTGCGCAGCCTGCCAATCCTGTTCAAGCGCCCGGCGCTGGTGATTACCTACCTGCTGGTGACGCTGGTGATCACCGCTCAGTTCACCGCCTACAGCTACATCGAACCGTTTGCCCTGCACGTGGCGCAGATTGGCGGTGAGCGCACCACGCTCTTGTTGCTGCTGTTCGGCGGTGCCGGGGTATTCGGTTCGTTGCTGTTCAGCCGCTACAGCGACCGTTTCCCCCATGGCTTTCTGGTGGGCTCGATTGGCTTGCTCGCCGCGTGCCTGTTGCTGATGTTGCCGCTGTCGGGCAACTTCTATGCGTTTGCGGTGCTGAGCATGTTCTGGGGTGTGGCGATCCTCAGCTTCAGCCTGTCGCTGCAGTCCAAGACGTTGAAGCTGGCATCCGATGCCACCGATGTGGCCATGGCGCTGTTCTCGGGTATCTACAACATCGGGATTGGTGGCGGTGCGCTGCTGGGCAGTATCGTCAGCAGCCAGATGGACGTGGCCGATATCGGCCTGGTGGGCGGTAGCGTTGCGGTGGTCGGGCTGGTACTGGCTGTTGCCAGCACGCGGCGCTTCCGCGAGGCGCTGACACACTGACCCAAGGCCGCTCCCCCTGTAGACCTGTGGGGCACCTGCTTGGCGTTCAAGCCAGTACGGCAGCCCAGGCAGAAATCAACAGCACCGCCGCCAACACCTGGTTGAACAGCTGCAACCGGCGCGGTGCCTGCAACCAGCGGGCGCTGCCCACCCCCAGCACTGCCCACGCTGCCATGCACGGCAGGGCTATGAGTAAAAACACCAGTGCCAACTGCCACACCGGCAACGAAGGCGCGGCAAACACCCCGACCACCGCCACGGCCATCAACCATACCTTGGGGTTCACCACCTGCAACGCTGCGGCGCTCAAAGCACTGAACCCTTGCGCCGTGGCCGCTTGCAGCGGTGCGGTGGCACTGCGCAGCATCTTCCACGCCAGCCAGCTTAGCCACAACACTCCCGCCCAACTCATCACCTGTTGGGCCAAGGGGTGACGCAGCAGCAGTTCACCCAGCCCCAGACCCACCATCAACACGATCGCCGCCGCTGCGCCACAGGCCGCAACGATTGGCGCCAGGCTCGCGCGCAAACCCGCGCGCGCGCCATGGGCCAGGATCAACAGGTTAGTCGGCCCCGGGCTGATGCTGGACACCAGGGCGAACAGAATGAAGGGCAACAACGACTGCGACATGGTTCATGGCTCCGGAAATTCGAAGCACCATGCTCGCTGCCCGCAGGCGATCAGTCTGGAAGGTTTGAGCAGCGCCTGCGGTAGTCGGCAGGGGTCAGCCGGTAGGCCCGACGGAACCATCGCCCCAGGTGGCTCTGGTCGGCGAAGCCCAAGGCCACGGCCACTTCGGCAGGCGTCTGGCCCAGGGCGAGCAGGCGCCGCGCCCGGGCCAGGCGCAGCTGGATCAGGTAGGCATGCGGTGCAATGCCGAATGCGGCCTTGAATGCACGGGTAAGGCGAAAGCGGTCGATGCCGCAGGCCTGGGCCAGGTCTTCCAGGCCGATGTCGTGCTCCAGGTTGGCGTGCAGGAAATCCCGTGCGCGCTGGGCGGTCAGCGGCAGGCGTGGGTCGGGGTTGATGCGTCGGCGCCAGTGCATGTGGCGGGTCAGGCAGGCAAGCAGGTCGTCCATGGCCGTTTGCCGGACGATGCGCAAGTCCTGGTCGTGCACGGACTGGAAGGCGAGGGCGGTGGCCCGGGCGAGGTGTTCGTCGTGGCACAGGGTGTCGGCGAAGCTGGGCAGGCTGTCGCCCGGGGCGTGCTCGAACAGCGCCCGCAGCTGTTGGTCGAGCCACGCGGGCTCCAGGTACAGCGTGGAATAGGTAAAGCCTTCTTCGGTGGGCGCCAGGCCATCGTGGATGTCGCCAGGCTCGAGCAAGAAAACCTGCCCCGGCGTGCTGCGGTGGCGCACCCGGCGGCAATTGAACTGCTGCACGCCCTGTTCGGTCACGCCGACCAGGAAGCTGTCGTGCCAGTGCGGGTCGTAGGCATGCCCGACAAAATGCGCACGGACCGACTCGATGCCGCTATCGGCGTCTTGCTTGAGGTCGATCCAGTTGCTCATGAACGTGTGCCGTTGGCTTAAATGGCTACCTTAGCGCAACCCCTCGGCTCAGTCTGGAACGATTGTGCAGCCGTTGGTCAGTGCCCGATCACGCAGGGCCTCGAAGCGCTCCCGCAGCCACAGGTGCAATTGCGAAACCGCCGGTGTGAGCTGCTTGCGATGCGGGCATACCAAGGTGACCGGGGTAGGTTCGCCGAGCAGTTCGGGCAGGACGATTTCCAGTTCACCGGCCGCAATGTTGGCGCTGACATCCAGCCACGACTTGTAGACGATGCCTTCGCCTTGAATGGCCAGGCGACGGATGACGTCGGCATCGTCACTGACCAGCGGCCCGCGCACCTGCACGGTACGGTTGCCCAGCTGCCACTTGTCGTATACCCGGTTGTGCTGCATGTACAGCAGGCAGGCGTGTTGCTGCAGGGCGTCGGGGCTGAGCGGGCGGCCGTGGCGGGCCAGGTAGTCGGGCGATGCGACCAGCACTCTGCGGTTCCAGTCGGCCAATGGCAGAGCGATGTAGTTGGCATCCTGGTTCAGGCCATAGCGGATGGCCACATCCACCGGGTCGCGGTTGAGGTCGGCAATCTGGTCGGACAGGAAGAAGCGCAGTTGCAATGCCGGGTGCTCGCGGCGGAAGGCGCTGAGCCAGGGCAGTAGCATGTTGCGGCCCATGTCGGAAGGTGCCGACACCTGCAGGGTGCCGCGCAGGGTATTGGGGTTGCCATGCAGGTCTTCATGGCCCTGGCGCAGGCTTTCCAGCACATTAAGCGCAGTGGGCAGGTAGCGCTCGCCCTCGGCGGTCAGGCGCAGGCTGCGAGTGGTGCGGGCGAACAGGCGCACATCCAGGTCGCGCTCCAGGCGTTTGATTGCTGCGGCCACCTGGCCCGGCAGCAAGCCGGCTTCATGGGCGGCGGCAGTGAAGCTGCCCAGTACGCTGCTGCGGGCAAACAGTTCGAGGTCGGCGATGCGCAGCATTTTCACTCCGGCGATGAAAGTGTTGCTGCATTGTGCCGGTTTTTCTTTTCTGCGGGAAAGATAAGATACGCGACAAATCCACTGTTCATTCACGGAGTTGTCATGGATACCGTCTCGCTGGCCAAGCGCCGCTACACCACCAAAGCCTACGATGCCTCGCGCCGCATTCCCCAGGCCACTGTCGATGCCCTGCTCGAACAACTGCGCCACAGCCCGTCCTCGGTCAACTCCCAGCCGTGGCACTTCATTGTCGCCGATACTGCCGAAGGCAAGGCCCGCCTGGCAAAAAGCACGACTGAGGGTTACGCCTACAACACGCCGAAGCTGCTCGATGCCTCGCACGTGATCGTGTTCTGCACCCGCACCGAAATGACCGAAGCGCACCTGAATGCGGTGCTCGATCAAGAGGCCGCCGATGGCCGTTTCCGTGACGAACAGGCGCGTGCCGGGCAGAACCAGAGCCGCCGTCACTACGTGAACCTGCATCGCTACGACCATAAGGATGTGCAGCACTGGATGGAAAAGCAAACCTACCTGGCCTTGGGCACGGCATTGCTGGGGGCTGCGGCACATGGCCTGGATGCAACACCCATCGAGGGCTTTGACAGCAAGATCCTCGATGCCGAGCTGGGCTTGCGTGAGCGTGGCTTTACCAGCGTGGTGATCCTCAGCCTGGGTTATCGCAGTGAATCGGACTTCAACGCCGGGTTGAACAAGTCACGGTTGCCGGCTTCGCAAGTGTTCACCTTCCTCTGAGATTGCGAGGGCCGCAAGCGGCCCCCATTTCGAAAGCCAGCCAGTCCGGCGATCAGTGAATGGCCACTGGGTTGATGTTCACCTGGGTCGAGCCCTTGTACAGCGGCTGCCCCAGCACGAACAGGAACTCGAACGCCTTGTCTTGCACCAGCGCACGCGTGTCGATCAGTTCCAGGTTGTAGATGCCCCGTTTGGCCAGCATGAACTGGTTGACCGGGAACTCTTCGCCGCTCGGGTTCGGGTACACCTCGGAGGCCCAGGTATCGCCACCAAAGGCGACGATACCCTGGTCCGCCAGCCATTCGGCTGCCGGCAGGTCGATGCCTGGCTCGGTGGCAAGGAATTGCTGGTTGTCCTTGCCGATCAGCTCCAGCCAACCGGTATTGAACAGCACCACATCACCCGTGCGCAGGGTAATGCCTTGTTTCTTCAGCACGGCCTTGATGTCAGCGACGGTAAACGCAGTGCCGCCCGGGACGATGGCCTTGCCGTAGTAGGCCGTCATGTCCAGCACCACACCACGGGTGACCATTGGCGGTACTTTCTCCACGCCCAGCCTTGTCACGCCTTCGACGGTGACGAAGTCGGCCGCCTTGTTGCCGTTGTAGTAGACGTTGTCGATGCCGATATGGCCGATGCCGTTGAGCTGGGTGCCGACGCCGGTCCAGCCGTTGACCAGTTCATCGTTGAAGCTGAACTTGTTGCGGCCCAGGGTCTGGCCCGCCTGTTCGCCGGGCTGGATGTTGTAAAGGTGGAAGCTGCGGTGGCGGAATGCCGGCAAGTCCTTGCTCACGGGCACGGCCAGGGGGTAGGTCTTGCCGGTCTTGACCAGGCCGACAGCCTGCTTGACCACCTCTGGGGTGAGCAGGTTGGCGGCGCCGATTTCATCCTGTTTGCCGTAGGGCGAGGTCTGCCAGTCGGCTGCCAAAGTGGCCTGGGCAGTGGTCGCCAGGGCGACGGCCAGTAGCAAGGGCTTGAAGCATGTCATCGAGTACTCCTGAAAAATGCGTTGTCAGGAGCGAATTCTGCGCAGGGCAGGCTTGGGGAAAAAGCGGCCCGTGGGACAATGACTTTTGCCTGCCGGTCAATAACTACCCTCGTGCAGCGCCAGGCTCTGGCGCAACTGTTCGAGCATGGCCACGCGCAGTGCCTGCGGGGCCTGGATGCGGATAGAACCTGCTTGGGACAGCAGCCAGCCCATCAGCGCCCGGTTGTCGTCAACAGTGGCCACCAGCGTGGCGCCGCCGCTCGCTTGCGGCGTCAGTTGCATGTCTGCTGACAGGGGTGATTGCTGCAGGCGCAAGGCCAGCGCGTCATCGACCCAGGCATGCAGTTCAACCTGGGCCGGGGGCGTAAGCACGTCGGGTTGCAGCTGCTGCGCTTCGCTCAGGCTCAGGCCGGGTTGCCAGTACCAACCATACGGCATGCCTTTACTGTTGCACTGCAACGGGAACAACGCGGCGAGCTCGACCAGATCGCGTTCGACGGTGCGTTTGCTGGTGGTATGGCCCACGGTTGTCAGGGCGGCCTGCAACTGGGTAGAGCTCATCCCGGGGTGGCGGCCGGGCAGCAACTTGAGCAGCTGCCACTGGCGGGCAATGGTGTGGCGGGTAGGGTGGCTGGGCAAAGGCTTCGTCCTTGAAGGCAGGCGTCAAACCTGCCTGGATAGTGGCGTATAGCTATTGCTCAGCATACCCTCTCATAGAATGGGATCCAAGTTTTCCCCGAATGCCTCCAGTTGAATTCAGATAGCGAGGCTGTCGACCACGCCGCCGTCGACCCGCAGGGCCGCGCCGGTGGTGGCTGAGGAATAAGGGGAGGCGAGGTATACCACCAGGTGGGCAACCTCATCGACATCGGCGACGCGCTGGATGATTGAGCTTGGCCGCGCGGTGCGTACGAAGTTGTCCGCCTCTTCACGAATGCTGCGCCCGGAAGCCTTGGCTGCATCGGCCACCATCGCGGTCACGCCATCGGTCAGGGTCGGGCCCGGCAGCACTGCGTTCACGGTCACCCCGGTGCCTGCCAGACGCTTGGCCAGGCCATGGGAAACAGCCAGGTTGGCGGCCTTGGTCACGCCGTAGTTGATCATGTCGGCAGGGATGGCGACACCCGATTCCGAGGAAATGAACAGGATCCGCCCCCAGCCGTTCTCGACCATGCCCGGGGCATAGTGGCGTGCCAGGCGCACACCGCTGAGCACATTGGTGTCGTAGAAGCGCGCCCATTCGCTGTCGTCCACCTCGAAGAAGTCGACGTCGTCGTAGATGCCCAGGTTGTTGACCAGGATGTCGGCCCGTGGGTGGGCTGTGAACAGGGTTTCGGCACCGGCGGCGGTACCCAGGTCGGCGACCACGCCGTGCACCTGGCCACGGCCACCTTGCTTGCGCACTTCGGCGAGGGCGGCGTCCAGCGACTTCTGGCTGCGGCCGGCAATGACCACGTCGGCATTGGCGCGGGCCAGGCCACGGGCGATGGCCAGACCAATACCGCCGGTCGAGCCGCTGATGATGGCGGTGCGTCCGCCCAGGTCGATGTTCATGGGATGGCTCCTGTAAGTGAGTTGCAGTGATGCAAGCCATCCAAGTGAAGCACGTTCAGTCAGTAAAAGACGGACTACCACTGGGTCGAGACCTGGTCCGGGGGCCTTTTGCCTGCTGACCCGCCTGCGTGAAGTTGGCGTGATCAAGCCCTGGGGCGTGGGCGGCAGCCGTGACGAGCTGATCGAGCACTGCCGTCTCTGAACAATACAGGGTTGTTTGTGTCCTATATATGGACCAAAATATGGTCCTGATTCGAGGGCGAAAAAATGCAGAACATCTTTGCTGACGTGACCGTAAGCGTGTCGGAACTGAAAAAGAACCCATCTGCTGTAATGACCGGAGCTGCGGGCATGCCCGTCGCAGTGCTTAACCATAATCGCGTGATGGGATACATGGTACCGGCCGAGCTGTATGAGGCCATGATGGAGCGCCTGGAAGATCTCGAATTGAGTGAATTGGCCAAGTCCAGGCTGGGGGAAAAAGGCGTACCGGTGTCTCTGGATGACCTATAAGCTCGAATTCCTGCCTTCAGCGCTAAAGGAGTGGGGCAAGCTGGGCCACACCGTTCGCGAACAGATCAAGAAAAAACTCGGCGAGCGTTCGCAATCCCCCAAGGTGCAGGCCGACGCGCTGCGCGACCTGCCGAACCACTACAAAATCAAGCTCAAGGCCTGCGGGTATCGCCTCGTCTATCGGGTCGAGGATGAGCGTATCGTTGTGGTGGTGGTATCGGTTGGCAAGCGCGAGCGCAGCGAGGTCTATCGCGCCGCTCAGAAGCGCTGAGCCCCATCACGTGTTCGCGTCAGCCAAAAGCTGCGCGCTGCCAATGCGCTTCGCTCACGATCGCGATGTTCGCGCCGGCTTCCCTGATTTCCACTGCTTTCTTGATCTTCGTGCCATAACTGCTATGCAGCCATTGGTCATTGCCAATACTGCCAATGACCAAGTAGTGGATCTTCTTGCTGACCCCGGCGGCGACTGCCCCCCCCACGCTCTATCATCAGTGCTTCGCAATCTTTGCGAGGCCCGTAAGCCATTGTCCCGGTAAATAGGAAAGTGCGGTCTCTCCATTCCAGTGTCGGTTCGGGACAATCAAGTGGCAATGTGGAGGGCGAAGAGAAGGGGTTGTCGCTGCAACGTGGCTCGCCGGTGAACTGTTGCAAAAGCTCCAGCAGTTCAGCTGACTCGGTGGCATCCAGCACATTGTCCTGAAGCATGTCACTCAGGCGACGGTACAATAAATTGATAACCGGATCTTCGAGATGAATGAGCTGCTGCTCCATCCATCCCCTGAGAAACTCAGCCTCTTGTTGATTGACTTGATTGTCAGCCGTCAGGCCGGCAGCGATGCCAATCAGTGCATCAACTGATCGCTGTGCGATTCGCGCTTCGTGGAAAAAGCGGCTGTTCTGAAACTCCTGGTAAAGATCGACCATTCCCTGCCCCCGTTTCTATTCCGTTAGAATCACAGCGTCGGCATATTTTTCCTGGTCCGGTGTAAATGTGGTGATCATGCCCGTGTGATTACAGCTCAAGGTGATTTCTGATCGTACGTCGATGAGCAGATCTTCGCCACGAAGGCCCTGCCATTGGGCCAGGTATTTGAAAGACCCGAACTTCATGGGTTTTTTCAATGCGCGATCATGTCCGCCTTTCCAACCAAGAACAGGGAGTGCGCCATTGGCACAGTGTTGGGCAAGGTCAGGTTGAGCCAGGGCCCGTTCACGACCAATCTCCCAGCACCGAATCAAGCCCTCATCGGGACCTTTCCATGCCTCTTCCCAAGTGAGTGATTGGCGGATAGGTTGATGGTGTGGGCGTTGAATGACTCCTGCAGTGCTATCCATGTCTGAAATTGTCCGTAGTGTCCAGTTGGATCGATGCTACTAATTGGCCATTATTGTGTCTAGTGCTTGCCGATGTTCTGCCAGGTACCTATTTGTGGGGTAAGCCGGGATGGTTTTTTGTTAGCCTAGGCTTTGTTGCAACGCCTCGATAAACACCTCTTCCGCCCGGCTGAACCGCTGTTCCTTGTTCCACAACAGGTGAATATCCACATCGGCAATCCCTTCCTGCGGCGGCAGCTTCCACAGCAACCCCGCTTCGACATCCGGTGCCACCACATGCTCGGGCAGGCAGCCGATGCCGAATCCGGCGATCACCAGCCGGCGTACTTCCTCAAGGCTTGGCGATGAGGCCACGATCCGCCCCGCAAACCCTTGCAGGTCACGGAAAATGGTCAGCGGCGACAACATGCCGCCAATCTGGTCGCTGGTGAAACTGACGAAGTTCTCCCGTTGCAGGTCGCCTTCGGCCTGGCCGAACAGGGCATGGTGCTTGCCACAGAAAAACGCATAGCGCTGGCGCAGGAACAGCCGCTGTTCCAGCCGTGGCTGTGCACGCCGGGTGAGGCTAAGGCCCGCAGTGGCGGTTTTTTCCTGCAGGGCGGCGACGATGTCGGAGCTGCGCATCACGTCGATTTCCAGTTCCACTCGCGGGCGCTGGCGGTGGAAGTCGGCGAGGAAGTTGTCGAAGCGTTCGCTGACGATGCGGCTGATCATCAGCAGGCGCACTTTGCCCACCACTTCGTCTGCCGGTTGCTCCAGCAAGCCGCCGATCTGCGACATTTGCCCATACACCTCGCCGGCGAGCTGGAACAGCTGCTCGCCCATTTCTGTCAGCACGAAGCGCGGCCCTCGGCGGGCAATGAGCTGGCGGCCGAGCTGCTCTTCAAGGCGCTTGAGCGCCTGGCTTACCGCCGGTTGGGTGAGGTGCAGGCGGGCGGCGGCGCGGCTGATGGACAGCTCTTGGCCGATGACCCGGAAGGTGCGCAGCAGGTTCCAGTCGAGGCGGTCGTTGAGCAGGCGGTCAGACATGGCGAGGGCTCGATGATAAGCGTGGTTAATAGTTCGAATAATAAATAGAAAATTGACTAATCATAGCCCCGGGCCGATAAATCGCATGCATTGAAGCCTGGTGCGTCGGCGTCGTCTTCTTCGCGGGCGTGCCCGCTGCCACACGTTCTGCACTGTCAGCAGACATCGTGCGATCCCTGTGGGAGCGGGCGAGCCCGCGAAGAAACCAGCACCGAACCAGCAGGCCAAGCGCCACTAGAGCGCCACCGTGTCCCAGCAACTCCTGCCAGAACAACAAGCAAAGGAGCCCCCATGAACCCCACCGCTTCCGCCCAGCCGCGCCGTGCAGCCGCCGCCGCGTTCATCGGTACCATGATCGAGTGGTACGACTTCTACATTTACGCCACCGCCGCCGCCCTGGTGTTCGGTGCCTTGTTCTTCCCCTCTGACGACAGCCTGTTCAGCACCATGGCCGCGTTCGGCACCTTCGCCGTGGGCTTCTTCGCCCGGCCGCTGGGCGGCATCGTCTTCGGTCACGTGGGCGACCGAATCGGACGCAAGAAGTCGCTGGTCATCACCCTGCTGATGATGGGCATCGTTACCGTGTGCATCGGCCTGCTACCGACTTACGCGCAGATCGGCGCCACCGCGCCGGTGCTGTTGATCCTGCTGCGCATCGTTCAGGGCATTGCCGTGGGCGGCGAGTGGGGCGGGGCGGTATTGATGGCGGGTGAGCATGCGCCCAAGGGCCGGCGTAACTTCTTCGCCTCGTTCGCCCAGCTGGGCAGCCCGGCTGGCCTGATTCTGTCGCTGTTGGCCTTTGGCGCGGTTACCCGCCTGCCTGAAGACGAGCTGATGAGCTGGGGCTGGCGCGTGCCGTTCCTGGCCAGCGCGTTGCTGCTGCTGGTGGGGCTGGCGATTCGCCTGGGGGTGAATGAGTCACCCGAGTTCATCGCCAGCCGCGAGCAGGCGCAAAAGGCCCGGCGCAAGGAGCAGGCGCCAGTGTTTGAAGTGCTGCGCACCGCCTGGCGCCCGCTGTTGCTGTGCATCGGCGCCAACACCCTGGGCATTGCCGGGGTCTATTTCACCAATACCTTCATGATCAGCTACACCACCCAGCAGTTGCACCTGGAGCGCTCGTTGATCCTTGAATGCCTGTTCTTTGTGGCGATCATCCAGCTCTGTGTGCAGCCGCTGGCGGCGTGGCTGTCGGAAAAGGTCGGCGCGACGCGCTTCCTGGCGCTGGTTGCGCTGCTGGCGATGGCCTCGCCCTACCCGATGTTCGTGCTGGTCAGCTCGGGCCAGGGCCCGTTGATCGTGCTTGGCATCGCCCTGGCCGCAGCCTGCATGGCTTCCTTCTACGCGGTCATTGCCGGCTATGTCAGCGGCATGTTCGCAACCCGCGTGCGCTACACCGCCATTTCTCTGGCCTATCAGATCTGCGGCGCGATCGCTGGCGGCCTGACCCCGCTGATTGGCACCTGGCTTGCCCATACCTTCAGCGGCCAATGGTGGCCGATGGCAGCCTTCTACACCCTGATCGCCACCATTTCGCTGGTTTGCGTGCTCGCCTTGGCGCGCCAGTACGCCCGTAGCCAGCGCCTGGAACTGGCCTGATCGAACCCCAACTATTCTGGAGTACCCGCATATGTTGAAAAGCAATGGCGAACGCCTGTGGGCGAGCCTGATGGCCATGGCCGAAGTCGGCGCCACCGCCCGCGGCGGCAACTGCCGCCTGGCCCTCAGCGACGAGGACAAAGCCGGCCGTGAACTGTTCAGCCACTGGTGCCGCGAAGCGGGCCTTAGCCTGTCGGTAGATGCCATCGGCAACCTGTTCGCCCGCCGTGCCGGCAGTGACCCGCATGCCGCCCCGGTCATGATGGGCAGCCACCTCGACACCCAGCCCGAAGGAGGCCGTTTCGATGGCGTCTATGGCGTGCTGGCCGGCCTGGAGGTGGTGCGCCGCCTGAACGATCTGGACATCCACACCCGCAAGCCGCTGGAAATTGCCGTATGGACCAACGAGGAGGGCGCGCGCTTCACCCCGGCCATGTTTGGCTCGGCGGTGTTCACCGGCAGCCTCGCGCTGGCCGAGGCGCTGGCCATTCGCGATGCCGATGGCGTCAGCGTCGCCGACGAGCTGCACCGCACCGGCTACGACGGCCAACGCCCGCTGGGCGGCGAGGTGGATGCCTATTTCGAGGCGCATATCGAACAAGGCCCGATCCTTGAAGACAACGCCAAGGCCATTGGCGTGGTCAGTGGTGGCCAGGCCATCCGCTGGCTGGACGTGACGGTCGAGGGCATGGCGGCACACGCCGGCACCACGCCGATGCCGCTGCGCAAGGATGCGCTGTACGGCACCGCGCGGATGATCCAGGCCGTTGAGCAACTGGCAGCGGACTTTGCCCCCGAAGGCTTGACCACCGTAGGTGAGCTTTCCATTGCCAAGTCCTCGCGCAACACCATTCCCGGCCTGCTGCAGTTCACGGTCGACCTGCGCCACCACCGCGACGAGGCCATCGAAGCCATGGAGCGCGAGCTGACCCTGAAGCTGCAAGCCATCGCCAGCCAGCGTGGCCTGCAAGTGCGTATCGAGCGCCACTGGGTGAGCCCGGCGACCCCGTTCGATGCCGACTGCGTGGCTGCCGTGCAGCAAGCGGTGGACGGCCTTGGTTATGCGCAGCAATCGATTGTCAGCGGGGCGGGTCACGATGCCATCCTGTTGGCGCGGTACTGCCCGACGGCGATGGTGTTCATCCCCTGCGTCGGTGGACTGAGCCACAACGAGGCTGAGGACGTGCTGCCTGATGATGCCCGACAAGGCGCTGATGTACTGCTGAACGCTGTGCTGGCACGGGCGGGGTGTCTCAAACAGGGAGATGACTGATGTGTGCAGCTTTAGGGGCGGCAGCTGTGGTGTAGCTGCCGCCCCTGAACTGCGGTTTTCGAGTTTTTGGTAGGGGCAATGAGCAAATGTATTTGTGAATAAGTCCGCAACGCTAGAATTCGACTTGGGCTATCAACTTTGATTAAAAGTATACTTATTCTCGAGCATGAATTTTGGTGCACTCCATGTTGGACCTTTCACATATCCGCCGGCTTTTTGTTCAATCAAGCCGTCGCTCGTCATTTTTCTGGTCAGTTCGATGAGGGCCATGCAGTCACCTAGGTGAATCCAATTGTTCTGGGTATAAAGCCTGTCTATGTGCGGGTGGGAGATGCCATTACCTCTGGTGAGAAATAAAATCACATCCGTAGGGGGTTCGTTTTTAACTACGTCGTGGATAGTGTTCATGGATTTTCCCGCTCAAGTTGGATTGCATCTGCTTCTAGAGCTTCCGTTGTATACAATAGCGTGGCATCTGATCCAAGCTGATAGTCTTCTAAAGTGGCCGCGTGAGTATTGTTCCAAGCCTCGCCACGATCAGTTGGTAAAATTTTATCAGCAATGCCAAGGGCGCGGAAGCGCTCAAGCTCCCTTATTTCATGTGTGAAAAATCGCTTGTCGATGTCGGTTGTTTGTAGGGTGCCCTGTAGGATTTTCTCAAGTCTATCGATCATGACTTTGTTTGCATCCGAAGGTAGAAAGCGACTTACGTGAAGTTTGACTAACTCGACGCCGTCTGCTGTGATCCGGGCCTCTCTCCAATCCAGTCGTTCGATTGCTCCCCCGGCTTTTTCCGGGTTATAGGGACGTCCGCTGTAAATCCCTATGGTTGTCGCGCCTGGATAGGGAGAATTGAAAACTACGTACAGTGGCGGTAGGCCAGACTCTGGCGGGAAGCAGTAGATGCAGTCTTTGTAATTTGGTGGCTCATGGGCAAGGAGTGGTGTCGCTTCTGTCCATGCTCGTCTGAGGTTAATCCCGAGAAATCAAATCGTCGCTCCTCTAGCGCTGAGATTTTGTAGAGTCACGCGCCATTAACGGAAAGGAATTCTGTGATGGTAAGGCGCTACGAACTCACGGACGAGGCCTGGGATGTGGTCTCCGATCTCTTCATCGAAACCCATGGCCGCGGCCGGCCCCGACTGAGCGACCGGCTGATGCTCGATGGTGTGCTGTGAGTGCTCTGCTCAGGTGCTGCATGGCGAGATATGCCAGAGCGCTTCGGCCCATGTTCAACGGTGTATCAACGGTTTCGGGGCTGGCGAAACCAAGGGACTTTCGAGCAGATGCTCGAACGTCTGCACCTGCGACTGAATGAGCAGGGCTTGATCGATCTGCAAACCTGGATGATCGACTCAACCGCAGTACGCGCAACCCGAGCCTCATCTGGCGCCGGGAAAAAAGGGGGCCTGACGAGCCTGCCGATCATGCTCCAGGCCGCAGTCGCGGTGGCCTGACAACCAAAATCCACATGCTCTGCGACGCCAACGGAACACCGCTGCGCTTTCTCCTCTCCGGCGGTCAAGCCAGTGACATCAGCTACGCACAACCACTATTGGACAAGGTCAGCATTCCATCGAGCCAACGTGGCCGCCCGCGCAACCGCTGCAAATGGCTGCTCGCCGACAAGGGCTACGACGCCGAAGCGCTACGCCGCTACTGCGACCAATATCGAATGCAACCCGTCATCCCGCTGCGCTCGATGAAGCGCAAGCCCAAGCCTGGCTTACCAAGACTGTTTGACCGGCCAAAATACCGACAGCGCAACATCATCGAGCGCATGTTCGGCTGGCTGAAAGAGAACCGCCGGATCGTGACCCGCTTCGACAAGCTTGCGAAAAGTTATGCCGCCATGGTCTCACTGGCTTGCTCCATGCGGTGTTTGCGGTACAGAGCCTAGGGGCGAGAGGAGCAAGCGTGAAGACGTCGTGGCGAACTACATCCCACCCCGGCGCACATGCTTGACGAACACCTTCTCCAGCAACTCCCACATCGCCGGGTCGGTACTGAACGCCACATTGAAGCGCATCCACCCGGTCGCTTTGGCATCGACCATGAACAACTGCCCAGGCCCAAGCATGATGCCTTTCTCCAGCGCATCATCCAGCAATGCGGCACTGTCCGGAATCGCCGGGTGGCGGGTCCAGATGTACATGCCTTCATCCGATTCGGTGAACAGTTCGAAGCCCAATCGATGCAGATGCCGGCCAACTTCCTGATGCGCCTCGGCCAGCCGCTGGCGCAGGCGCTTGAGGTGCTTGCGCCAGCGGCCGTCGATGATCGCGGCGTACACCACACGCTCCATCACCTGCGAGGTGGTCAGGCCTGAGCGCATTTTCAGGTGCAGCAGTTTCTGCATCAGCTCGGGGTTGGCCAGCATGTAGCCGACCCGCACGTTGGGCGAAATGCTCTTGGAGTAGCTGCCGACGTACACCACCTGCTGCAGGTGGTCGAGGCTGGCCAGGCATGGCTGCGGCTCGGCGACCATGTCGGCGTACAGGTTGTTCTCCACCAGGCGGAAGCCATGCTGGCTGGCCAGCTGCAGCAGGCGATGCAACTGCGGCAGCGGTGTGCGTGAGCAGGTCGGGCTGTGCAGGTGCGGCTGGGTGAAGAACGCCGTCGGGCGGTGGTGGGTGAGCAATTGTTCCAGCTGGTTCAGGTCGTAGCCGGCCGGGGTGCGTGGGACGCCGACCAGCGTCGCGCCCTGGGTACGCAGGATGCTCATCAGGTTGGGGTAGCCGGGGTCGTCCACCAGCACCACATCGCCAGGGCGCACCAGGGTGCGTGCGGCCAGGTCCAGGGCCTGGCTGGCGCCGTGGGTGAGCATCAGCTGCGCCGGGTTGGCGACGATGGAAAGCTCTTGCTGCAAATTCTGCGCAGTCAGCGTACGCAGCTCCATCAGACCCATGGGGTCGCCGTAGCCCGACAGTTCCAGCGGGCTACCCGCCACCTGGCGCAGCCCCCGACGCAGGCCTTCTTCGTACATCCAGTCGTTAGGCAGCCATCCGCACCCCGGTTTGAAGGGCAACTGGCGGATCTCGAAGATCTGCTGCAGGTACCACTCGGAGTTGAACGTTGGTCGGCTGGCGTCGGCCTCGGTATTGTGCCGTTCCAGTAGTTCGCCCGCCGCACGGTTGACGAAGAACCCCGCATTGCCACGGCTCACCAGCAGGCCCTGGGCGACCAGGCGATCATAGGCCTCGACCACGGTGAAAGTACTCACCGAATAGCTCGCGGCAAAGGCGCGGATAGACGGCACCTTGGCGCCCGGCTTCAGGGTCTGGTTGTCGATCAACTCACGCAACCCGTCGATGATCTGGTTGACCAGCGGGGTGGAGGAGTCTGGATGTAATTCGAACATTCGGGGCCTTCAGGGTGCGTATCGCCTGGCGTCTGCAGGGTGTACTGCAAGGGCGACCTGTACAGTGCAGTGCGAGATTCATGCCACTGTGCATGGCTCTCTGCGTCGGACATTTTTACATTAGGTGTCGGATATCGCCACATAAAGCATGTTCAGTTCGCTTCAGGCAGTCGTCCTGGGGCGCGTCAGCAGGCCGCCATGGAGGGCCTGCGTGTGTTCGTTCACACCATCCTGCCCGCATTAGCACTGATGTACAGGTGAAACCGCCAGCCATCGGGGTTTCACGGTTTTCCTTGGATAAAAAGAAGCACGGGGTACACAACTGATGGACGCAACATCCACAACCACCACCGCGAAAGGCGGGCACGAGAGCAAGCTCAGTGCCTCGCTGAAGTCGCGCCACCTGACGATGATGTCGATCGCCGGGGTAATTGGCGGCGCCTTGTTCGTCGGTTCCGGCAGCGTGATCCACAGCGCCGGCCCAGCCGCTGTCCTGGCCTACCTGGCGGGCGGCATCCTGGTGGTACTGATCATGCGCATGCTGGGTGAAATGGCGACTTCCTCGCCAGACACCGGCTCGTTCTCCACCTACGCCGACCGCGCCATTGGCCGCTGGGCCGGTTTCACCATTGGCTGGCTGTACTGGTGGTACTGGGTCATCCTCATGGCCTGGGAAGCCTATGTGGCGGGCAAGATCCTGCATGGCTTCTTCCCCGACGTTAGCGTCAATGTGTTCGTGCTGGCCACGACCCTGCTGCTGATCACCGTCAACTTCTTCAACGTCAAGCACTACGGTGAGTTCGAGTTCTGGTTCGCCTTGATCAAGGTGATCGCGATCGTCTGCTTCCTGATCGTGTGTACCGCTGCCGTGATGAACGTGTGGCAGTTCGGTGAAGTGCGTGGCATCAGCCACCTCACCGCCGAAGGCTTCATGCCCAATGGCATCACCACCGTGATCGGTGCGCTGCTTGGGGTGATGTTCGCCTTCCTGGGCGCCGAAATTGTCACCATCGCAGCTTCGGAAGCCAAAGACCCGGCCGCGCAGATCGTCAAGGCCACCAACTCGGTGGTATGGCGTGTGTGCCTGTTCTACGTCGGTTCGATCTTCCTGATCGTCTGCCTGGTACCGTGGAACGACCCGCACCTGGGCGTTTCCGGCTATGGCGCCTATCGCCGTACCCTGGAACTGCTGGGCGTGCCGTATGCCGAGCTGCTGATGAACTTCGTGGTGCTGACTTCGGTGAGCAGCTGCCTGATCTCGGGCCACTACACCGCTTCGCGCATGCTGTTCTCCCTGGCTCAGCGTGGCGATGCGCCGTCGTTCTTCAAGATCACCCGTGCCGGCACCGGTGTACCGGTATACGCGATCATGGGCTCGTGCGCCGTGGCCGTGGTGTGTGCGCTGATCAACTTCAGCGAGACCCTGCGCCCGAAAGACGTGCTGGATACCTTGATGAACACCACCGGGATGATCGCCCTGCTGGTGTACCTGGTGATTGCCTTCTCGCAACTGCGCATGCGCCGCAAGCTGATTGCCGAAGGCAAGGAAGTGCGCCTGAAGATGTGGCTGTTCCCGTGGCTGACCTACCTGGTGATCGCGTTCATCGTGGCCGCCCTGGTAACCATGGCCTTCATGCCTGACTACCAGATCCTGGTTATTTCCACCGGTATCGCGGCGGCAGTCGTGGTGGCAATGGGCGTGGTGCACCAGATCCGCTCTGGCAGCAGCAAGCAGCACTAAGCGTCACTCGTGTCTGGAAACGGCCGGCTCCCTTGGGGACCCGGCCGTTTCGCGTTGTTGGGCCTGGGCTTTTTCTGCGGGCATGTGGAAGCGCTGGTTCATCCACGGCGAGCCGAGCAGGGCGGCGGCGCCGATGAGGGCCAGGATGGCGAGGGCGATGTAGGGCTTCATGGGCATGCGCATACATGGACTGACTCCACGCGTAGGTAGTCAGTTCCGGCCTCATCGCCGGCAAGCCAGCTCCCACAGTTGATAGCTGTACCCAGCCGTGTGGTGACCCTGGTGGGAGCTGGCTTGCCGGCAATGAGGCCATAGCAGACAAACACAGGTCTGCGCCTCTACAATGCGAAGCATTATCACTTGGCGCCGGCCCTCCATGTCTAATACACCGCCCAACCAGGAACTGCTCGACGCGCTGGCGTTGCACTATGACGACCTGGTTCGCTACATCCGCCAGCGCTTTCGCGACCGCCATTTTGCCCGCGACCTGGTGCATGACGTCTACCTGCAGATTCTCGACAAGCCTCCCCGCCAGCGCATTTCGCTGCCGCTGGCATTTCTGCGCAAGGTCACCTTCAACCGGGCCATCGACCGGGTGCGCGCCGAATCGCTGCGTGCGGCTCACCTGGCTGCCGCGAGCCATGACGAACCCGCCCTGGACAGCTGGGACGGTGCCCGCGAGCTGGATTTCGAGCAGCAGCTGCATGCCCTGCTGGCGATTATCGAGGCCCTGCCGGCACGTCAGCGCCAGGTGTTCCTGCTGCACCGTATCCATGGCATGGCTCAGCGTGACATTGCCGCCGAGCTGGAGATTTCGGTCAACATGGTCACCCAGCACTTCAACCGGGCGATGCGTACCATCGCCAGCCGCTGGGAACCGGCCCGGCGCCTGCATGGCGAGGCACGGGCATGAGCCAGGGCAAGCGTGAAAGCAAGGCCCAGGCCGACCCGTTGGAGGTGTTCAGCGAAGCCCTGCGTGAGCGGGTGGCGTCCCGCGAGGCGTTGCTCGCCGAAGGCAAAGCCATGACCGCACGCCGGCGCAAGGCCGGCAAGGCGGCCAAGGCCAGCCTGCTGTCGTTGCTGGTGGCGGGCAGCCTGTGGTGGCTGGACCCTGCCTGGCATACCGAGCAGGTGAGGGTGGCCGTGGGCGCGCAGCGCGAGCTGGTGCTGGCGGACGGCAGCCAGGTGCTGCTGGATTCGGGTAGCCGCCTGCAGATTGAACGGCACCTGCGCAGCCGGCAGCTGGAACTGCTCGAAGGGCAGGCGCGGTTTACCGTAGTGCATGCCGATGCGCCGTTCATTGTGCACAGCCAGGGCGTGCGGGTGCGTGATATCGGTACGGTGTTCGACGTGCGCAGCGATGTGCGTGGCGTGCGGGTAGGGGTGCTCGAGGGGGCGGTCGAGGTCGGCATTGGACACGGCGCTGTGCAACCACTGCGGGCCGGGCAGCAACTGCTTGCTGCTGCTGGCGAGTTGGGCGAGGTGCAGGCCGTGGCGTCAGGTGCGATGGAGGCCTGGCGCAGCTCGGTGTTGCGTTTTGACGGCACACCGTTGCGCGATGCGATTGTGGATTTGCAGCGCTACAGCGAGGTGCCATTGCGGCTGGCGGATGAACGTACCGGTGGTTTGCGCTTGTCGGGTGAGTTCGACAGCCGGCAGGTGCGGGCACTGCAGGAGCAGTTACCAGTGGTGTTGCCTGTGACGGTGGTGCGTGCGGCTGATGGTGGCTTGGTCATTGGCCGGGTTGATTGATCGCCTGCGCCGGCCTTTTCGCGGGCTTGCCCCACAGGTTACAGAAGTGAATCCGATGGTTCGGATATCCTGGGGGGCGGGCAAACCCGCGAAAGGGCCAGAACAGGCAACCGATAATTATTTTCATTGGCACATCAACATTCTCCCAGGGCCAGCCGCCATCCCCATGAAGTCACTTGAATCGTATGGGGAACACATGGGTTACCACCTTTCACCGCTGACGCTGCTGGCTGCCAGCCTGCTGACCTGCGCCACCGTCCAGGCGCAGGATGCCACCTTCAGCCTGGACATCCCGGCCCAACGCCTGGACCGCTCGCTAAACGCCCTGGCCCAGCAGACCGGCACCCGCATCCTGTTTTCCACGGATGCTGCCGAGGGCCGGCAGGCGGCGGCCGTGCAAGGGCGCATGAGCGTCGCCCAGGCCTTGCAACAGCTGCTCGCCGGCTCTGGTCTGCAGCTGCAGCGGGCGGGGGAGGGTTACCTGATCGGCGCGCCGGCCAGCGGCATGGCGCTGGAACTGGGTGCTATCAACATCGACAGCCAGCGTTATGGCAACACCACCGACGGCACCGGTGCCTACACCTTGGGCACTACGCGCGCCGGTACAGGGCTTGATCTGTCGCCACGGGAAACGCCGCAGTCGATCAGCGTGGTCACCCGCCAGCGCATGGACGACCAGGGCCTGAACGACCTCACCGAAGTGCTGCAGCAAACCCCTGGCCTGTCGGTCCAAAGCCTGGGCAGTGAGCGGTTCAACATCTACTCGCGTGGCTATTCGGTAGACAACTACCAGTTCGACGGCATTCCCACCACCCTTGATATCGTCAGCCAGGTGTCGGCGCAAAGCCTCGCCGACATGGCCATCTATGACCATGTGGAGGTGCTGCGCGGTGCCACCGGCCTGCTGACCGGCGCAGGTGACCCTTCTGCCACCATCAACCTGGTGCGCAAGCGGCCCACCGCCGAGTTCAAGGGGCATGTCAGCGCTGGGCTGGGGTCGTGGAACAAGTACCGCACCGAGGTCGACCTGTCCGGGCCGTTGACCCCCAACGGCAATGTGCGCGGGCGCATGGTTGCCGCCTACCAGCAGAACGACAGCTTCGTCGACCACTACCACCAGGAAAAGCAGGTGTTCTACGGCATCCTTGAGGCCGACCTCAGCGACACCACCTTGCTCACCGTGGGCGCCGACTATCAGCGCAACCGGCCAGAGGGCTCGTCCTCGGTGGCGTTCCCGCTGTTCTACAGCAATGGTGAGCAAACCGACTTTTCCCGCTCCACCAATAGCGCCGCGCGCTGGAGCAGCAACCCTCAGGACGCACTGAACACGTTCGCCAGCCTCGAACAGAAACTCGGCCACGACTGGAGCCTGCGGCTGGCAGTGAACCAGATGTACATCAACCGCGACGACTACCGCCTGGCCACCGCCAGTTGGGGTTTCCCCGACAAGCAGACCGGCGACGGCGTGCGCCTGTACGGCGGCGCCGGCAGTACATGGCAGAAGCAGGTGGGTGTGGATGCGCAGCTCAAGGGACCGTTCCAGGCATTCGGCCGCGAACATGACCTGGTGCTGGGCTACAACTTCTCCCGCTACCAGAACCACCACGACCCGCTGCGCGGCACCGCGATCGAGGGCACCCGGGTCAACTTCTACACATGGGACAACTACACCACCAAGCCCAACACCGCCAACGGCAAGCTGTACGACGGCGATACCAGCATCTACCAGAGCGGTACCTACCTGGCGACGCGCCTGCGGCCCACCGACGACCTGTCGCTCATCCTGGGCGCCCGGGTCAGTAACTACCGCTACCGATACGACCTCAGCACGCAGCCGAACAAAATCCCGGGTAACCGTGAAAGCGGCGTGGTAACGCCCTATGCCGGTGTGGTCTACGCGCTGAACGACATTCACTCGGTCTATGCCAGCTACACCAGTATCTTCAAGCCGCAGACGGTACGTGATGCCAGCGGCGCAACGCTGGCGCCGCGCGAGGGCGACAACTACGAAGTCGGCCTGAAAGGCGAGTATTTTGACGGGCGCTTGCAAACCAGCGTCGCCGCGTTCGAGATCAAGCAGGACAACCTGGCCGTGGTCGACCCAGGCCGAGTTGTGCCAGGTACCACCACGGCGGCCTATGAAGCGATTTCCGGTGCCACCACGCGTGGCTTCGAAGTGGAAGCCAGCGGTGAGTTGCAGCCGGGCTGGAACCTCAGCGCCAGCTACAACCACAGCATCATCAAGGACGCCGACGGCGAGCGCATCAACACGGTGTTTCCGGCCAACATGGTCAAGCTGTGGACCACCTACCGCCTGCCGGGCGAGCTGGACCGCCTGACCGTGGGTGGTGGCATGAACTGGCAGAGCGGCACGCACTTCACTGCCGCGCCTGCCGAGCTTGGCACCGTCAAGGCCAAGCAAGGGCAGTTCGCCGTGTTCAACCTGATGGGCCGTTTTCAGATTACTGACCAGCTTTCCACCACGCTGAACGTCAACAACCTGTTCGACAAGAAGTACCTCAGTGCGCTGGATACCACGTTCTACAGTGGCTATTACGGCGAGCCACGCAACGTCATGGTGACTACCCGCTGGGATTTCTGAAAACGGGTCAAGGCCTCATCGCCGGCAAGCCAGCTCCCACAGTTGATCGCTGTACCCAGCCGTTGTGGTGACCCTGTGGGAGCTGGCTTGCCGGCGATAGGGCCCTCACAGTCGACAGATGGCATATGCTAGGCACATTGCCCGCCTAAAAGGAGCCCCACATGGCCTGGTCCGCCAACCAGTATTCCCTGTTCGAAGACGAACGCACCCGCGCGGTGCGCGACCTGCTCGCCGCCATCCCGCCACGCCCGGTGCGCCATGCCACCGACCTGGGCTGCGGCCCGGGCAATTCCACCGAGGTGTTGCTGCAACGCTACCCCGATGCCCAGGTGACCGCGCTGGACAGCGACCCGGACATGATCGACAAGGCCCGCGAGCGCAAACGGCTGCGCATCCCGCGGGTACGGACGGTCATCGCCGACATTGCCGGCTGGTCTGCCCCCGAGCCGCAGGACCTGATCCTGGCCAATGCCTCTCTGCAATGGGTACCTGACCACGCCTCGCTATACCCGCACCTGGTGCGTCAGTTGAGCGAAGGCGCCAGCTTGGCCGTGCAAACCCCCGACAACCTCGACGAACCGGCTCACCGGCAGTTGCGCGATATTGCCAGCCAAGGCCCCTGGGCGGCGAAATTCGCCGATTTCCAGTTGCCGCCACGGCACAATGCGGCGTTCTACTACGACTTGCTCAGCCCGCTGTGTGCGCGGGTGGATGTGTGGCGGACCACTTATCACCACCCCTTGGCGGGCGGCGCCGAAGCGGTGGTGGAGTGGTTCAAGGGTTCGGCGTTGCGGCCTTACCTGGCCAGGCTTGATGAGCAGGAGCAGGCTGACTTCCTGCAGATGTACTTGCAGGCCATGCAGCGCGACTACCCGCCGGCCACCGATGGCAAGGTGCTGCTGCCGTTCCCGCGGTTGTTCGTGATCGCTACCCGCTAGGCCGGCGCCAGCGCCAGGCCACGTAGCTGTAGATGCCCAGGTTGAGCAGCAGCACGATGCTGCCCAACAGCAATTGAGTGTGCGGTGTCAGCCCGGCGGGGTAGATCAGTGGCCAGATGTAGTGCTCGACAAAGCCGCCCTGGTAGCCTGCGCCCCCGGCTGCGCTGCGCATGCGGTTTTCCCAGGTGGTGAGCGGGCAGCCCAGGTGCAGGCACTCCACCGCCAGGCCCCAGGCCAGGGCCGGCAAGTGGATTAACAGGGCAGGGCGCCACTTGAGCACCAGCAGGCCGCCGAACAGCACTAGCAGGATGAAGGCCAGGTGCAGCAGGACCAGGGTGTCGGCGGCAAAGCGGTAGAGCATGGTTAGTGTGCCGGAGGTTGAAGTTAACCCAGCATAGTCGGGTGGCCTGCACTGGCCTCTTCGCAGCACAAGGCTGCTCCTACAGGTTATCGCATGCCTCTGTAGGAGCAGCCTTGTGCTGCGAAGAGGCCGGTACAGGCTTACAACCCTTCCTCGACCACCTGCAAAAAGGTTGCCACGACACGCCGCGTACGCTGCTCGCTCAGGCACACCAGCGTCTCGGTCAAATGCCGCTGACAATCCACGATCGGCAGCGCACATACCCGCGCATCGGCGCCAAACTCCGCCGCTGACACCACGCCCACTCCAATCCCCACCACCACCGCTTCCCGCGCCGCTTCGCGGCCTTCCACCTGGATCGCCGGGCGAATCCGCAAACCCGCCCGTTGCATCTCTTCTTCCAGCGTCTGTCGCGTCACCGAGCCGGGCTCGCGCAGCACCAGTGGCATGTCATCAAGGTCTGCCAGGCTGATCGAGCCACGGCTGGCCCAGGGATGATGGTGGGACACAAACGCCACCATCGGGTCGCGGCGCAGCGGCAGGCAATGCAGGCGTTCATCGTCGACATCCCGCCCGAGCAGGGCCAGGTCGGCCTGATAGCTGAACAGCCGCGCAAGCGATTCGTCGGTATTGCCCGTTTCGATCTTCACCTGAATGCCCGGGTAGCGCTGGCAGAAGCGGGCGACCTGCGGCAGCACGTGCACCGGGGCATCCACTGCCAGCACCAGGCTGCCGGTGTGCAGCGCGCGCGAATCGTGCAGCAGCTCCTGGGCCTCGGCTTCGCAGGCGAACAGGCGCTGGCTGATGCCCAGCAGGCGCTCGCCAAGGTCGGTGAGTTGCACCGAACGCTTGTTGCGGTGGAACAGCAATACGCCGAAGCGCTCCTCCAGTTTGCGCACCTGGTCCGACACTGCTGGCTGGGTCAGGAACAGCTTTTGCGCAGCGCGGGTAAAGCTGCCGTGCACGGCCACCGCATGGAAGGCTTTGAGTTGAGCGTGGGAAACCGACATGGCTGACCTCGGTAACAAGCTTGGCTTATGTGTGTAATACGATAAATCGATTTTATTTATCTTAGCGCAACTGTTTCCATAGATGTCAGCCCGGTGCCGGCATCACGAATGCCGCCAGGGCCCTGGTGCCCACACGGCGCCACCTGACCCGATGACGGCCTCGTCATCGCTGTGCGTAACACAAGAACAAGACAGGCGTTTCTTCACATTCTGCCGGCACACTTGAGCAAGAGGTCAGACACACATGAATCAATCCCTAGCCGCGTTCAAACGCTGGCGCATCCAGATTTTCGCCATCACCTGGCTGGCCTACGCCGCCTTCTACTTCACCCGCAAAGCCTTCTCGGTCGCCAAGCTGGGCATCGCTGAAGACCCAAGCTTCATGCTCGACAAGGCCGCCATGGCCAACCTCGACGCCATCTACCTGGCCGCCTACGCCGTGGGCCAGTTTACCTGGGGCATGCTCGCCGACCGCTTCGGCCCGCGGGTGGTGGTGCTTGGCGGGTTGCTGATTTCTGCTGTGGCAGCGGTGGTGATGGGCAGCTACGCCACCTTCCCGATCTTTGCCACCTGCATGCTGGTGCAGGGCCTGGCGCAGTCCACCGGCTGGGCCGGTTTGTGCAAGAACATCGGCAGCTTCTTCCCGGCCTCGCAGCGTGGGCGGGTACTGGGCCTGTGGAGTTCCTGCTATGCCTTCGGCGGCCTGGTGGCCTCACCGTTCGCGGGGTGGTGGGCCTATACCCTCGTGGGTACCTGGCACGCAGCGTTCTTCTCCAGTGCCGCCGTGGTGGCTTTGGTGGCCGTGCTGTTTTTCTTCCTGCAGCGCAACAAGCCTGAGGATGTCGGCCTGCCGGCGGTGGAACCCGAGCCGCAGAGCATGGCCCCGGCCGACAACCTGTGCAGCGTGTGGGCGCCGCTGAGGGAGATCCTGCGCAACCGCACGGTGCTGACTTTAGGGCTTGCGTACTTCCTGTTGAAGCCGGCGCGCTACGCCATCCTGCTGTGGGGGCCGGTGATCGTGTTCGAGCAGATGCCCTCAGTAGGCAAGGTCGGCGCGGCAATCATCCCGACCGCCTTCGAGCTGGCGGGGTTGCTTGGTCCGATCATGATCGGCCTGGCCTCCGACAAACTGTTTGGCGCCCGGCGCATGCCGGCCTGCGTGATCAGCCTGGTGCTGCTGACCATGACCCTGGCGGCGTTCATGGCGGCCATGCACACCGGTAGCGTGATGCTGGTGGTGGCCTTGCTGTTCGTCATGGGCCTGACCCTGTACGGGCCTGACTCAATGATCAGCGGCGCCGCTGCCATCGACTTCGGTACCGCCAAGGCCGGTGCCACTGCCGCCGGATTCGTCAATGGTTGCGGCTCGGTGGGGGCGGTGCTGGGTGGGCTGCTACCCGGGTATTTCGACGGCGTCACGGTGTTCATCGTGTTCGCTGGCTGCGCGCTGTTCTCGGCGCTGGTGCTGCTGCCGCACTGGAACAGCCGCCCGGCCAGCAGTGTGCAAAGCAACGACGTGGCACCGAATACCAGCATGGCAATCAAGCCACTGCGTACCTGAAAGGAAAGCGAGCGAATGAGACCCTTCTGGCTGCAACAGGCCCTGGATTCCACGCAGGAGGCGGTGTGCCCGCCGTTGCAAGGCGATGCCCGCTGCGATGTGTGCATTGTCGGCGGCGGCTACACCGGCCTGTGGACCGCATTGATGCTCAAGGAGGCGGTGCCGGCACTGGATGTGTTGCTGATCGAAGCCGACATCTGCGGCGCCGGTGCCAGTGGCCGCAATGGTGGCTGCGCGTTGTCCTGGTCAGCCAAGTACTTCACCCTGGAGCGCCTGTTCGGCATGGCCGAGGCGGTGCGCCTGGTGCGCGAGTCGGAGCGCAGCATCGGGGACATCGGGGCGTTTTGCGCGGCCAACTGCATTGACTGTGACTACCGCCTGGACGGCACGCTGTACACCGCCACCAACGGGGCACAGATCGGCGCCACGGACGGGGTGATCGCTGCGCTGGAGCAGAAGGGTATCAATTCGTTCCGCCGCCTGCCCTTGGAACAGGTGCAGCGTCTGGCGGGTTCGGCGCGGCATCTGGAGGGCTGGTTCTCCCCCGCGGCAGCCACGGTGCAGCCGGGCAAGCTGGTGCGCGGCCTGCGCCGGGTGGCCTTGCAGCGCGGTGTGCGCATTCATGAGGGTACCGCCATGACAGGCCTGGAGCACGGCGCCCCGGTGCAGGTGCGCACCGCTCATGGAACCGTACGTGCCGATCGCGTGGTGCTGGGCCTCAATGCCTGGATGGCGCGGGCTTTTCCGCAGTTCGAGCGCAGCGTGGCGATCGTTTCCAGCGACATGGTCATTACCGAACCGTGCCCCGAACTGCTAAGCCAGATCGGTCTGGACAGCGGCATCAGCGTGCTCGACTCGCGTATTTTCGTGCATTACTACCACAACACCTCTGATGGCCGGCTGATGCTCGGCAAGGGCGGCAACACGTTTGCCTATGGCGGGCGCATGCTGCCGGTATTCGACCAGCCGTCGCCGTACCGGCCATTACTGGGCGAAACCGTTGGCGAGTTTTTCCCGGCCTTGGCCGAGGTGCCCCTGGCGGCCAGCTGGAACGGGCCGTCGGACCGCTCGGTGACCGGCTTGCCGTTCTTTGGTCGCCTGGACGGGCAGGGCAACGTGTTCTATGGCTTTGGGTACTCCGGCAGCGGCGTTGGCCCGTGTCATATGGGTGGGCAGATTCTTTCGTCGCTGGCGCTGGGGCTGGATAACCCGTGGACCCGTTCGCCGCTGGTCAAGGGGCCGCTGGGGCTGTTCCCGCCCGAACCGATCCGCTACCTGGGCTCGCTGATGGTGCGCAATGCCATCCGCCGCAAGGAGCGTGCAGAGGACCACGGTTTGCGACCGCGTCGGCTGGACGTGCGCCTGGCACGGTTTGCGGCGGCGGCGGGCAAAGCCGATAAAGGCTGATGAGATTTCTTGTCGATCCCATGCCTGAGGGCGTATAAAATGCACCCACTTTTGGCCGGTCGCTTCCTGAACCGGCCGTTGAAACAAGAGAGTCGACATGGGCGCACAGTGGAAAGCCAAACATAGAGAAACAGCGGCCAATGCCAAAGGCAAGGTCATGGGCAAGCTGTCCAAGGAAATCCAGATCGCTGCCAAATCGGGCGCCGATCCCGACATGAACCCGCGCCTGCGCCTGGCGATCGTGCAGGCCAAGAAGGCTTCGATGACCCGTGAAACGTTGGAACGGGCGATTCGCAAGGGCGCTGGTCTGGACGGTGATACCGTGCAGTACTCGGCAGTCAGCTACGAAGGTTTCGCGCCGCATCAGGTACCGTTGATCGTCGAGTGCCTGACCGACAACGTCAACCGCACCGTCGCGCAAATCCGCGTGCTGTTCCGCAAGGGCCAGCTGGGCGCCAGCGGCTCGGTGGCCTGGGACTTCAACCACGTCGGCCTGATCGAAGCTACCCCGGAAGGTGACGCCGACCCGGAAATGGCCGCCATCGAAGCCGGCGCCCAGGACTTTGAAGAAGGTGAAGAAGAGGGCTCGACCCTGTTCATCACCGACACCACTGACCTGGATGCCGTGCAAAAGGCGTTGCCGGAGCATGGCTTTACCGTGACCTCGGCGAAGATCGGTTACACCCCGAAGAACCCGGTGAGCGCAGCCAGCCTGAGTGCTGAAGCACTGGCTGAGGTTGAAGCGTTCCTCGAAGCGATCGACGAGAACGATGACGTGCAGAACGTCTACGTCGGTCTGACCGCCTAAAAAAGCCGGGGCCGCGTTGCGGCCCATTCGCGACGCAAGGCCGCTCCCACAGGGGTTATGCACTCCTCTGTAGGAGCGGCCTTGTGCCGCGAAACGAGGGCAAAGCCCTCGCCTGCGGTCTGGAGCCGAACCCTTGATGAACCCCACCTTCGCCTCCCTCAGCCTCGCCCACCTGCGCACCCTCGACCACCTGCTGCAGCTGAAAAACCTCAGCCACGCCGCCGAGCGCCTGGGCGTCAGCCAGTCGGCCTTGAGCCGCCAGCTGGCACACCTGCGCGAAGCTTTCGACGACCCGTTGCTGGTTCGCCAGGGCCGCGGCTACGTACTCAGCGAATATGCCGAAGCGCTGGTCGAACCGCTACGCCAGGTTCTCGAAGAACTGCACGCCCTGCGCCAGCCCGCCGTATTCGACCCAGCCCGCTGTGAGCGCCGTTTCTGCCTGGCCGCTTCGGACTACGTGGCCGAGCACATGCTGCCGCTGCTGGTGGCCGCGCTGGAACATGAAGCCCCGGGCGTATCGCTGGAGTACCGTACCTGGCAGGCCGGCCAGTACGCGTTGCTGGCCAGCGGCGAAATCGACCTGGCAACCACCTTGTTCGACGAGTCGCCCCCCAACCTGCACGGGCGCTTGCTGGGTGAGGACCGTGCGGTGTGCCTGATGCGCCACGACCACCCGCTGGCCACCCACTCCGCGCTCAGCCAAGCCGATTACCTGGCGCACAAGCATGTGCGCATTTCCGGTGGTGGCGACAAGGACAGTTTCATCGACCGCCACCTGCGCGCTCAGGGCCTGCAGCGGCGGGTCAGCCTGGAAGTGCCGTTTTTTTCCGCCACCGTCAAGGTCATTGCCAACAGCCAGGCCGTGGCCACCGTACCCGAGCACATCGCCCGGCAATTGTGCCGCTTGCATGACCTGGCCTGGCGGCCGTTGGGCTTTATCGACCACAGCCAGCGCTACTGGGTGGTGTGGCACCAGCGGCTGCAGGCTTCAGCGGAGCACCGCTGGCTGCGCAACCGTGTGTTCGAGCTGTGGCGTCAGTCGCAGTTCGGCGTGCAGGGTGGGCATGCGGGTTCGCCATAGCAGGTATGCGCAAGGCGGGGTTATTCGCCGGGGGATAGGTGCCTAGACTGGGGGCATTGTGTTGTCTGTTCCGGCCTCTTCGCGGGTAAACCAGCTCCCACAGGTAATGCACCGTTCACGAACTTGGTGCAGTACTTGTGGGAGCTGGCTTGCCGGCGATAGGGCCGGAACAGGCAGTGGATTACCCACAGGAGAGCCCACGTGACCCCCGAACAATTCCGCCAGTACGGCCACCAACTGATCGACCTGATTGCCGACTACCGCCAGACCGTCGGCGAGCGCCCGGTCATGGCCCAGGTCGAGCCTGGCTACCTCAAGGCTGCCTTGCCCGACACCGCTCCCCAGCAAGGTGAGCCCTTCGAAGCCATCCTCGACGACGTCAACCAGCTGGTCATGCCCGGCCTGTCCCATTGGCAGCACCCGGACTTCTACGGTTACTTCCCCTCCAACGGTACGCTGTCCTCGGTACTTGGCGACTTCCTCAGCACCGGCCTGGGCGTGCTGGGCCTGTCGTGGCAGTCCAGCCCGGCCCTGAGCGAGCTGGAAGAAACCACCCTCGACTGGCTGCGCCAGTTGCTCGGCCTGTCGGGCCAATGGAGCGGGGTGATCCAGGACACGGCCTCTACCAGCACCCTGGTGGCACTGATCAGCGCCCGCGAGCGCGCCAGCGACTACGCACTGGTGCGCGGTGGCTTGCAAGCCCAGGCCAAACCCCTGATCGTCTATGTCAGCGCCCACGCCCACAGCTCGGTGGACAAGGCCGCGCTGCTGGCCGGCTTTGGCCGCGACAACATCCGCCTGATCCCGACCGACGAGCGCTACGCCCTGCGTCCGGAGGCGCTGCAGGCAGCCATCGAGCAGGACCTGGCAGCCGGCAACCAGCCATGCGCCGTGGTGGCCACCACCGGCACCACGACCACCACTGCGCTGGACCCGCTGCGCCCGATCGGCGAGATCGCCCAGGCCCATGGCCTGTGGCTGCATGTGGACTCAGCCATGGCCGGTTCGGCGATGATCCTGCCCGAGTGCCGCTGGATGTGGGACGGCATCGAGCTGGCCGATTCGGTAGTGGTCAATGCGCACAAGTGGCTGGGTGTGGCCTTCGACTGCTCGATCTACTACGTGCGGGATCCGCAGCACCTCATCCGGGTAATGAGCACCAACCCCAGCTACCTGCAATCGGCGGTGGATAGCGAGGTAAAGAACCTGCGTGACTGGGGCATACCGCTGGGCCGTCGGTTCCGCGCGTTGAAGCTGTGGTTCATGTTGCGCAGCGAGGGTGTAGAAGCGTTGCAGGCGCGGCTGCGGCGTGACCTGGACAATGCCCGGTGGCTGGCGGAGCAGGTAGGGGCGGCTGCGCAGTGGGAAGTGCTGGCACCGGTGCAATTGCAGACCTTGTGCATTCGCCATCGGCCGGCGGGGCTGGAAGGGGAGGCGCTGGATGCCCATACCAAGGGGTGGGCCGAGCGGCTGAATGCGTCCGGGGATGCGTATGTGACGCCAGCGACGCTGGACGGGCGATGGATGGTGCGGGTGTCGGTGGGTGCGCTGCCGACTGAGCGGGAGCATGTCGAGAAGCTTTGGGAGAGGTTGCAGGAAGTGGTTGCAGGCTGAGACTGCCGGGGCCGCGTTGCGGCCCATTCGCGGCACAAGGCCGCTCCAGGGAAACGCGCAAGCCTGGGCTCATGCGATCCACCTGTAGGAGCGGCCTTGTGCCGCGAAAGGGCTGCAAAGCAGCCCCCTGCAATCTATCAGTGGCTCACTGCCTGAAAGCTACCTTTACGGCTAGCTTCATACGCTGCCTTTTCCATCGGCTTGGCGTTCGGGTTACCCAGGTCTTCCATCGTCAGGCGATGGGTTTCCGGGGCGATGTAGGCGGCCAGGGCGCACACGCAGGTAATGAAGAACGCCAGGCTACCGACTACCAGCGGGATGTTGTCCGAGCCAGGTGGTGCAATCAGGGCGAACAGCGCCGGCAGCATGGCGGTCAGCATGGTGCCGATGTTCTGTGCGATGGCCATGGCCGAAACGCGGTAGCGGGTGTGGAACAGCTCTGGGTAGAAGCTTGGGAAAACCGCGTTGTAACCCTGGTAGACCATGCCCCACATCACGATCGAGGCGGCGAACGCCATTGGCACGTTCTGGATGCTGATTGCATACAGGTAGACGAAGGCCAGCAGGCCAGAGCCCAGGCAACCGGCGATCATGGTCGGTCGACGGCCAATCTTGTCCGACAGGTTGCCGACAAACGGGATCACCAGCACTGCGACGATGTTGCCGACCACCGGAATCCACAGGTACACGCTCTTGTCGAAGCCGATGCCATAGGCCGGCTGCACCGCGTAGGCCGCACCGAAGATGGTGGCTACCACCGGGATCACGTTCATCAGGGCCATGAACATCACCAGCACCATGTGCTTCCAGCTGTGACGGAAGGCTTCGCTGATGGGCGACTTGGCAACCTTGTCCTGCTTCTCTTCCTTCACGAATGCCGGGGTTTCATGCACTTCCTTGCGGATGATGAAGCCTGCGATCAGCACGATGGCGCTCATCAGGAACGGAATGCGCCAGCCCCATTCGGTGAAGGCTTCGCTAGGCATGAAGTAGGCCAGTGGCAGGAACACTGCCGCCGCCAGTACCTGGCCGGCCTGCACGCCTTGCAGGGTGAAACTGGCGTAGTAGCCTCTTCGACCGAACGGCGCGTGCTCCATGATCATGGAGCTGGCCCCGGAGATTTCCCCCGCCACGGCAAAGCCCTGGATCAGGCGCAGTACCACCAGCAAGGCCGGCGCGAGGTAGCCGATGTCGTGGTAGGTGGGCAGCAGGCCTACCGCCATGGTCGACAGGCCCATCAGGAACATGCACAGCAGCAGTACGTTCTTGCGACCGCGGGTGTCACCCCAGTGGCCCAGCACGAAAGCACCGACCGGACGCGCCAGGTAGCCCACGCCGTAGGTGGCCAATGAGGCGATGATGGCCATTTTCGGGTCGGTATTGGGGAAGAAGATCTGCGGGAAAATCAGGGCAGCGGCCTGGGCGTAGATGAAGAAGTCGTAGTACTCGAGTGCCGAGCCTATCCATCCACTGGCGGTCGCTTTTTTGGCTTGCGAGCTGGAGTGAGCCATCGTTGTCTCCGTTGTTATTGTTGTTTGCGCAGGTTCCGCCGTTGGTTCGCCAAGGCAGGAGGCAGTGGTCGGTGTGCCTGCGTCTGTGGTTCATGTTGACCACGGGCCAGCGGTCTAGCAATTCGTTAAAACGGGTTTTGTGCGATAATCGAACGCAAAACTAACCATTCCGTACAAAGAGATTGAAGCGACGACTTTACCTGCGAATAATCGATCGTGCCATAAACTGTGACAGTGGTTTTTTACCTGACTGGCACCGTCATTTTCTAACAACAAGGAACTCCCGTCATGCAGCGTTCGATCGCTACCGTGTCCTTGAGCGGCACCCTGCCGGAAAAGCTCGAAGCCATCGCCGCCGCCGGTTTTGACGGCGTCGAGATCTTTGAAAACGATCTGCTGTACTACGCCGGCAGCCCGCGCCAGGTGCGCCAGATGTGCGCCGACTTAGGGATAGCCATTACCCTGTTTCAGCCGTTCCGCGACTTCGAAGGCTGCCGCCGCGACCGCCTGCAGAAAAACCTCGACCGCGCCGAGCGCAAGTTCGACCTGATGCAAGAGCTGGGCACCGACCTGGTGCTGGTATGCAGCAACGTTCAGGCCGATGCCCTGGGCGATGAACAGCTGCTGGTCGACGACCTGCGCCTGTTGGGCGAGCATGCCGGCAAACGTGGCCTGCGCATTGGCTATGAAGCCCTGGCCTGGGGCCGTCACGTCAACACCTACCAGCAAGTCTGGAACCTGGTGCGCCAAGCCGACCACCCGGCCCTCGGGGTGATTCTCGATAGCTTCCACACCTTGTCGCTGAAGGGCAACCCAAGCGCGATCCGCGACATCCCCGGCGACAAGATCTTCTTCGTGCAGATGGCTGACGCGCCGATCCTGGCCATGGATGTGCTGGAGTGGAGCCGCCACTTCCGCTGCTTCCCGGGGCAGGGCGAAATGGACATGGCGGGTTTCCTGGCGCCGATTCTTGCCACTGGCTACCGTGGCCCGCTGTCGCTGGAAATCTTCAACGACGGCTTCCGCGCCGCGCCCACCCGGCAGAATGCCGCCGACGGCCTGCGTTCGCTGCTGTATCTCGAAGAACAGACCCGCTTGCGCCTGGAGCAGGAAAACACGCCGATCGAACCTGGCGTGCTGTTCACCCCGCCCGCGGCCAGCGCCTATGACGGCGTGGAGTTCCTTGAATTTGCGGTCGACGAAGCCGTCGGCGCGCGCCTGGGCAGCTGGCTGAAGCGCCTGGGCTTTGCCGAAGCTGGCAAGCACCGCAGCAAGGACGTACAACTGCTGCGCCAGGGCGATATCAACATTGTCCTGAACGCCGAACCGTACTCCTTCGGCCACAACTTCTTCGAGGCCCACGGCCCGTCGCTGTGCGCCACCGCACTGCGGGTCAAGGACCCGCAAGCCGCCCTGAAGCGTGCCACCGCCTTCCGTGGCCAGCCGTTCCGCGGCCTGGTCGGCCCTAACGAGTGCGAAGTACCGGCGGTACGCGCACCGGACGGCAGCTTGCTGTACCTGGTGGAGCAGGGCACCGCTGGCCACACGCTGTACGACACCGATTTCAGCCTGGACAAGAGCGCCACCGCCACTGGCGGCCTGCGTCGCATCGACCACATGGCCCTGGCCCTGCCAGCCGAGTCGCTGGACAGCTGGGTGCTGTTCTACAAGAGCCTGTTCGACTTCGCTGCCGACGACGAAGTGGTGCTGCCCGACCCGTATGGCCTGGTCAAGAGCCGCGCCCTGCGCAGCCAATGCGGCACTTTGCGCCTGCCGCTGAACATCTCGGAAAACCGCAACACCGCCATTGCCCATGCACTCTCCAGCTACCGCGGTTCGGGGGTGCATCACATTGCCTTCGATTGTGATGACATCTTCCGTGAAGTGGCGCGTGCCAAGCTGGCTGGAGTACCGCTGCTGGAAATTCCGCTGAACTATTACGACGACCTGGCGGCGCGCTTCGATTTCGACGACGAATTCCTCAGCGAACTGGCGTACTACAACGTGCTGTACGACCGCGACGCCCAGGGCGGCGAGCTGTTCCACGTGTACACCGAACCGTTTGAAGAGCGCTTCTTCTTCGAAATCATCCAGCGCAAGGGGGGCTATACCGGTTACGGCGCGGCCAACGTCGCGGTGCGCCTGGCAGCCATGGCCAAGGCCCGCAGCGGCGCGGCGCGCAAGCCCGTCCTCTGACCCCGACGCGGTCGGTGTAGGAGCGGCGCAAGGCCGCTCCTACACCGAGGGTGTATGACTCAGGGGCGCTCAGCCACCATCAACAGCGACTGCGGCACCGCACTTTGCGGGTGCTGTGGTTCCTGCAAACTGAGCAGGCGCAACCCGGCCATGTCCAGTGCATTCAGCCAGCTGGCCAACGTACGGAAGTACCACGGCATCGGTTGCCAGTCCCCGGCAAACCCGGCAAAAGACTCCTCTCGCCAGTCATCCTGATAGTCCCCGCCCGCCACGCTCCATGGGTGCAGGGTCTGGATCACCAGCGCCCCACCTGGCACCAGCAATTTATTCATCGCCGCCAACAGTGGAATGATGTCCTGGTGCAACAGCGCAAAGTTGGCACAGACCAGGTCATACCCTGTGCCCACATAAACCTGCGCATCGGCCAACTGCGCATAGCTGGCCTGGTGCACCTCGGCCGAGCCCGCCGCGCGCGCAGCCTCTACCAGCGTCCGGTCACCATCCACGCCCACGGCCTCGATACCGCGGTCCTCCAGTGCACGCAGCAACCAGCCCTCACCACAGCCCAGGTCCAGCACTCGCCCGGGCTGGCGGCCGAGGATGGCGAGCAGGATGGCCTGGTCAGTGACCTGGCGACGGCTCTCGATGGCGCCGCTGCGCACGGCGTCGATCCAGGCGTGGGCGTTGTGCTGCCAACTGTCGAGCAAAGTGCTTTCAGGGTCAGGCATGGTGGTATCCCGGTGGTTGAACGTGTGCTGTATCGTTACCCGGTCGCCGTGTGTTTTCGCTTGACCCGGTACATATCCCCATCGGCATGACGCAGCAGCATGTCGGCATCGTTGCCATCCTCAGGGAAGCGCGCCACGCCGATGCTGCAGGACGGCGTGTCGATGCCGGACAACTCCATACCGAGTGGCTCGGCCATGACCGCCAAAATGCGGGCTACCTGCTCGGCAATGGCCACTGGCGAGGGGCAATCGTTCAACAGCACGGTGAACTCGTCACCGCCCATGCGCGCCACCGTGTCGGTTGCGCGTACGCAGCCTTCCAGCCGCCGCGCAAGCGTGCACAGCACCCGGTCACCCACAGCATGCCCGTGCACATCGTTGATTTCCTTGAAGTCATTGATATCCAGAAACAGCAACCCCAGCGTGCCATCGTGCTGCCGCGCTGTGGCAAGGGCACTGTCCAGCCGTTCATTGAACATGGCCCGGTTGGCCAGCCGGGTCAGCGGGTCGTGATGGGCAAGGAAGCGCAGTTCCTCTTCAGCCTGGCGCAGGGCCGTCACATCCCGCGCCACACCGATACGCGCTTGAGCCTCTTCGGACCAGCTGGCTGCCCACAGGATGTGCACGATACCGCCATCCTTGCGCACATAGCGGTTACGGAAATCGTAATGGGGGTGGCCGTTCATCACCCGCACAATCGACGCGCGCGTGGCCGCCAGGTCGTCGGGGTGCATGTAGTCGGTGATCGGCGTGCCGATCATTTCGCAGGGCTTGTAACCCAGCAGGGCCTCGCAGGCATCGCTGACGAAGGCGATCTGGTTGTCCCTGTCTACCACGAACACGGTGTCCAGCATCAGGTGGATCAACCTGGGGTACAAGGCTTGAAGGTCTACGGGCATGGGCAGGACGTCCGTGGCAAGGTGACCGATCATAGCGCGAAGAAATGCGTCGCATCTATCGTAGACTTGTGGTCCTGACACTGATGATCGCGCCCACCTCGGTACTCTGCAGGAGCATGCATTCAGGTATTCATCAGTTGCTCACCATCAGCTCCGGCCCCAGGTAATCGTTGACCTGCTGGATATCATCATCCCCCAGGCTACCCACTGACGAGGCCAGGCGCAGCCGCGACATCAGGTAGTTCAGCTTCGCCTCGAACAGGTCGTGGCGGGCGTCGTACAGCAGTTCCTCGGCATTGAGCACGTCCGAGTTGGTGCTGGTGCCGCCTTCCTTGAAGCCTTTGCGGGTCGAGATCAGCGAACGCTCGTTGGAGGCCACGGCCTTTTCCAGCGCTTGAATGCGCAAGGCGCCGCTCTGCACGCCGCGGTACTCGCGGGTGGTGCCGGAAATTACCTCCTGACGGGTAGCATCCAGCTCATCCAGGGCCTTGGAACTGTTGGCGCTGGCCTGGCGGGTCAGGGCGCTTGTGCTGCCACCGCTGTACAGCGGAATGTTCAGCTCCAGGCCGATCGAGCTGTAGTGGTTGCGCTGGTTGAGCTCGGAAATCGACTGGCTGCTGCCGGCGTTATAGCCCGCCACGAAATCCAGGGTGGGGTAGTGCCCGGCGCGGGCACGTTTCACTTCTTCTTCGGCCAGCTCGTAGCTGTGCCGGCGCGCGTGAATCAGCGGGCTGTCGGCCTGGGCTTTGACCAGCCAGTCCTGCAGGTTGCCCGGCATCAGCGGTGGCGTACTGAAGCCCGGCTGCAAGGTGGTCAGCGACTCTGGGGTTTCACCGATGTATTCCTCCAGCTTGCGGCGGGCGTTGACCAGGTTGTCCTGGGCCTCGATCAGGTCGGCCTCGGCCAGGTCGCGCCGGGCCACCGACTCATCGACGTCGGTGATGGTACCGGCGCCCAGCTCCTTGCGCCGTTTCGCCGAAGCCTGCTGCTCTTCGAAGGCGTTCAGCTTGGCCTTGGCCAAGGTGATGGTTTCGCTGGCCAGCAGCACGTCGAAGTAGGCGTCAGCCAGGCGTACCGCAGCGTCCTGGCTCTTGGCGTCGAATACCGCCACGCTGTAGTCGGCCCGCTGCTGACCCTGGCGGTACTCGGCCATCTTCTGTTTGTTGAACAGCGGTTGGCGCAGGCGCACATTGGCGCCCTTGGAGTCATAGTCCAGATCGTTGTCCAGGCCGTTCTGCCGCTGGCTGCCATTGACCCTGTTGAAGTAGGCCGACGCGTTGATCTGCGGCAGTAGGCCGGCCTCGCCGATGGCGCGGTTTTCGCTGCCGGCTTCTTTTTCGTGCACCGCTGCGCGGTAGATCGGGCCTTGGTATTGCAGCAAGTCCCAGGCTTGCTTCAGGTCCATGGCACTTGCCTGTACGGCCACCCCCAGCAGGCACAACATCAGGCACGAGCGTTTCATGTCATTGCTCCTTGAACGCGGCGTCGACGCGTTCGAGCATGGGCTTGAGCAGGTAGCTGAGCAGGTTGCGCTCGCCGGTCTTGATGGTGACGGTGGCGGGCATGCCGGGGCGGATGTGGTTGCTGCCCAGCAGGCCCATGCCGGCCGGCGTCACTTCCACCTGGGCCAGGTAGAAAGGCTGTTTGCTTTCTTCGTCGAGCAGGCGGTCGGCGGAAATGGTTTTCACCCGCCCCGGAATGTTTGGCGTCTGGGCGTGGTTGAAGGCCGGGAAGGCGATGTCCACGGCCAGGTCCGGGACCATCTTGTCGATGGCCTGCACCGGGATCATCGCGTCCACCTGCAGCGGTTGGTCGAGCGGCACCACCTCCATGATCTTGGCGCCCGGCTGGATGATGCCGCCGACCGTGGCGATGCTCAGGCCCTGGACCATGCCGTCGATCGGCGAGCGGATCACCGTGTGGGTCACTTCGTAGTCCAGCGCACGCAAACGGTCGGCCAGGGTGGTGTTTTCCTTGGCGGTGTCGGTCAGTTGAGATTCCACTTCCTTCAGGTAGTCGTGCTGGCGCTGCAGCATGCGCAGCTTGATTTCGGTAGCCTGGCTGCGTGCCCGGGCAATGTTGTTGAGGTTTTCGGCCTGGCCGGCGGACAGGTCGGCATTGCTGCGCTCCAGTTCCAGCAAGCGGTTGCGCGGTACATAGCCCTCTGCGGCCAGCACCCGGGTGCCTTGCAGCTCCTGGCTGAGGAAGCCGATCTGCGAGGCGCGGGCGCCGTACACCTGCTGCAGGCCCTTGAGCTGCACTGCCGAGGCCGCGAGGTTTTCTTCAAGGATGCTCAATTCACCGGCAAGGCCGGCGCGGCGGGTGTCGAGCAGGCGCTGTTGCAGGTCCATGGCCGCCAGCAGCCGTGGGTCATTGTCGTAGTGCTTGAGCAGGGCAGGGTCGAAGGTGACCGTATCGCGGCCATCGCGTTCGGCTTCCAGGCGGTTTTCCACGGTCTTGCTGACGATGTACTGGGCACTGAGTGCACCTTGCTCGGCCGCGGCGCGCAATGCGTCCAGGCGTACCACCTCCTGGCCTTTTTTAACCACATCGCCTTCGCGCACCAGGATCGCCTCGACCGTGCCGCCGCTCAGATGCTGCACCGCCTTGCGGTTGCTGGTGACCTTGACCGTGCCGGTGGCAACCACACCCGCGTCCAGTGGCGCCAGGCAAGACCACAGCAGGAAACCACCAAAACCGGCGATCACCATCCATACACCCCAGCGTGCCGGCCGGCCGGCGTCCAGGTCGATCAGGTCTTTGGCTTCGGCGGCAATCAGTTCGGAGTTTTGAGCCATTTGCATGATGGGTTACTCCCGTACTTTTACCGAAGCCAGCGGGGCCGTATTGGCCGCTGGAATCACGCTGGCCTTGCGCAGCGCCGCGAACACTTCGTCACGGCTGCCGAGCATGTGCACGGTGCCGTCGCGCAGCATCAGTATCTTGTCTACGGCGCACAGCACATTGGGCCGGTGGGAAATCAGGATCACCGTGGCACCGCGCGTTTTCAACTCGGCCAGCGCATCGACCAAAGCCTTCTCGCCGACGTCATCGAGGTTGGCGTTGGGCTCGTCCAGCACCACCAGGTTGGGCTCGCCGTACAGCGCGCGGGCCAGGGCGATGCGTTGCTTCTGGCCGCCGGACAGCGGGGTGCCGTCGGCTGCCAGCCGGGTGTCGTAGCCCTGCGGGAAGTGCAGGATCATGTCGTGCACGCCGCTGCTGCGGGCGGCGCGGATCACTGCATCGCTGTCCACTTCGGCAAAGCGCGCGATGTTTTCGGCGATGGTGCCCTCGAACAGCTCCACGTCCTGCGGCAGGTAGCCCAGCCACGGGCCCAGTTCGGCCTTGTTCCAGGTGAAGATGTCGGCCCCGTCCAGGCGCACCTTGCCGGCCTGGGCCGGCCACACACCCACCAGCAGGCGGGCGAGGGTGGACTTGCCCGAGGCCGAAGGGCCGATGATGCCCAGGCTCTCACCCGGGACCAGGCTGAAGCTCACCCCGCGCACGATGCTGGTATTGGTGCCGGGTGCGCCGGCAATCACGTTTTCCACCGCCAGCATGCCCATCGGCCGTTGCAGCGACATGCTCGGTGGCCGTTGCGGGTAGTCCTGCAGCAGGTCGTTGAGCCGGCCCCAGGCCAGACGGCAGCCCAGCAGCTGTTTCCATGAGGCGATCACCTGTTCCACCGGGCCCAGGGCCCGGCCGGTCAGGATCGAGCAGGCGATCATCATGCCAGGGGTGATCTTGCCTTCGATTGCCAGCAGTGCGCCGGTCCCCAGGATCACCGACTGCAAGGTGATGCGCACGAAGCGCCCGGTGCTGCTGATCAGCGCCGCGCGGTCGGAGGCCAGGGTCTGCATCTGCAGAATACGCAAGTGGCCCTGGTACCAGCGCTTGCCGATTGACGGCAGCATGCCCATGGCCTCGATCACTTCGGCGTTGCGCAGGTTGTTGTTGGCGTAGCTGGCCGACGACATCGACGCCTGGTTGGCTTCGGCCAGTGGCTTTTGCGTGGCCTTTTCAGTGAGGTAGGCCAGGCCCACCAGGGTCAACGAGCCGATTGTCGTGACCAGCCCGAGCCAGGGGTGGATCAGGTAGCAGACCACCAGATAGATGGGTGTCCAGGGGGCATCGAAGAAGGCGAACAGGCCGTTGCCGGTCAGAAACTGCCGCACCTGCGCCAGGTCTTGCAGGGCCTGGGCCGGGTTACCGCCGGCGCGGCTCAGGTTGCGCTCGAAGGCGGCGCTGAAGATGCGTCGGTTGAGCGCCATGTCCAGGCAGTTGCCGACCCGGATCAGCACGCGGGTACGGGTCATTTCCAGCGCCGACATCAGCAGGAACAACCCGACCACCAGCAAGGTGAGCATTCCCAACGTCGTGACGTTGCGGCTGACCAGGGCGCGGTCGTACACCTGCAACATATAGATGGCTGGCGTCAACATCATGACGTTTATCACGCAGCTGAAGGCGGCTAGGGCGTAGAAGCTGCGGTGCAAGCGAAATAGCACGTCGGCCAGCTCGGAGCGGGTGCGTGGTGGCTTAGCCATCGGGGCCTCCCTTCATTCACAAAGCGGGAAGCCCTTGCGGCGCCCCGTAAAACGGTAGTTGTGGCTTCTTGGTCGGCTCGCAGGCGGGTCGCTCTGATGGCGATATTGGCCAAAACGCTGCGTTGCTCCCATATGCAGCAGCGTAGGTTGCAACGAAACATTCGGTAATATCATTTTGCTCTATAAATACTTTGAACTTTTTATAAGTCACATGAAAACAGTGAGTTGCATCGCATTATCATCGGAGGAGATTTTTTTGACGAAATATTGACAAGCTTTTGGCCTACGACTTTAGTCTGAAGTATTCGGGCCCTGTGCGAGCTGGGATCGATGCAAGTGCGTTACACCTGTTGCGCACGGTTTACAGGGCCCCTCCCGCAACGGGGGTGCCAGCTTGCCAAGAAGAGGCCAGAGGTTTCAGCACACGACTGCTGGGCTACTGAGCCCGGTACACCCAACCAGTTTCTGCGCACGTCAACACTGACTGGGCGCGGGAAGGACCCTGTTGCCCTGTGTCATCTCCGGACAGATCGAGGGCAACTGCAATGGCCAATTTCAGCAAGTCGGACCTGGAATTCATTCTCAAACAAATCTTCATCGCCGAAGCCCATGCTGACGGCGCCAGCCTGAGTGACCTGCTGCCCAACAGCCAGGTCCCGTTCGGCCTGCGCACCGTCGATGGCAGCTTCAACAACCTGGTGGCCGGGCAAAGCGAGTTCGGCGCTGCCGACAATTCGTTCCTGCGCCTGCTCGATGCCTCCTACCGTGCCAACTACGTGGGCACCGGCAACGTCGTCGATTCGCAACCGCGCACCATCAGCAACCTGATCGTCGACCAGACCGCCAACAACCCGGCGGCGGTCGAAGCCAATGGTGGCGCAGCCCCGGTGATAAGCCCCGGTATCGACGGGGTGTTCGGCACCGCCGACGACAAGCCGGTGTTCTTGATCCCCAACGTCTCGCCGGACGCTGGCCTGACGGCGGGCTTCAACGCCTGGATGACCTTCTTCGGACAGTTCTTCGACCACGGGCTGGACCTGGTCAGCAAGAGCAGTACCGACATCGTGTTCATACCGCTGCGCCCGGATGACCCGCTGTACGTGGCCGGCAGCCCGACCAACTTCATGGTGCTGTCACGCGCCGTACGCACCGCCGGCGCCGATGGCGTGGTGGGCACCGCCGACGATAGTCAGCCCAACACCACCTCGCCGTTCGTTGACCAGAGCCAGACCTACAGCTCGCACCCCTCGCACCAGGTATTTTTGCGCGAGTACATGCTCGATGGCGCCGGTGACCCGGTGGCCACAGGCCGGCTGATCACCAACCGCGACCTTGGCGCGGATGGCAAATTCGGCACCGCCGACGATGGCGACAGCGGAAACGGCGGCATGGCCACCTGGGCGGTGGTCAAGGCCCAGGCCCGTGACCTGCTGGGTATCAACCTGACCGATGCCGACGTGCACAGCGTGCCGTTGCTGGCCACCGATGCCTACGGCAACTTCCTGCGCGGACCCAACGGCATGCCGCAGGTGGTCATGCGCGTGAACAACGGCGCCGATGGCATCGCTGGCACCGCCGATGACGTCACCCAGCTGGTCGAGGGCGACCGCAATGCGCCGATCAGCCTGGCCAATGCCGTGAGCACCGGGCATGGCTTCCTTGACGACATCGCCCACAATGCCGCGCCCGTGGTGGTTGGGGGTGTGCTGCAGGCTGACGCCGACACCCTGGTGGGCAACGCACAGCCGGTCGGGCAGGGTGGCAACAACCTGACCTACGACAACGAATTGCTCGATGCGCACTACATCGCCGGTGACGGCCGGGTGAACGAGAACATCGGCCTGACTGCCGTGCACCATGTGTTCCACTCCGAGCACAACCGCCTGGTGCAGCAGACCAAGGACACCCTGCTGGCCGCGGGCGACCTGGCGTTCCTCAATGAGTGGTTGATCGACGACGTCACTGCCATCCCCACCACGCCTGCCGGCATCGCCGCGCTGGTGTGGGATGGCGAGCGGCTGTTCCAGGCTGCCAAGTTCGGCACCGAGATGCAGTACCAGCACCTGGTGTTCGAAGAGTTCGCTCGCACCATCCAGCCGCAGATCGACGAGTTCCTCGCCCCTAATGGCTACGACACCTCGATCAACCCGGCCATCCTCGCCGAGTTCGCCCATGTGGTGTACCGCTTCGGCCACTCGATGCTGACCGAAACCGTCGACCGCTTCGACCCGTCGTTCAACCCGGTGTCTGCCGACCCCGACAACCCTGACCAGCAACTGGGCCTGATTGCCGCCTTCCTCAACCCGCTGGCGTTCGCTGGCAGCGGTGCCACCGCCGACGAAGCGGCCGGTGCGATCATCCGCGGTGTTACCCGCCAGCTGGGCAACGAAATCGACGAGTTCGTCACCGAAGCTCTGCGCAACAACCTGCTCGGCCTGCCGCTGGACCTGCCCGCGCTGAACATAGCCCGTGGTCGTGATACCGGCATCCCCAGCCTGAACGAGGCGCGTCGCGAGTTCTATGCGGCAACAGGCGACAGCCAGCTCAAGCCCTACATCAGCTGGGCCGACTTTGCCGACCACCTCAAGCACCCGGCATCGCTGATCAACTTCATCGCTGCCTACGGCACTCACGCCACCATCACCGGGGCCACCACCGAAGCGGACAAGCGCGCCGCCGCAGTGGCGCTGGTGCTTGGCGGTAGCGGCTCACCACTCGACCGCCTGGACTTCCTCAACGGCACCGGCGCCTATGCCAACGTGACGCTGGCGGGCAAAGACGGCATCGCCGGCACGGCCGACGACATTACCGGCGTGACCGTAACCGGGGTGGATGCCATCGACTTCTGGGTCGGTGGCCTGGCCGAGAAGAAAATGCCCTTCGGCGGCATGCTCGGGTCCAGCTTCAACTTCGTCTTCGAGACCCAGCTGGAAGCGCTGCAGAACGGCGACCGTTTCTACTACCTCTCGCGTACGGCGGGCATGAACTTCGGTACGGAACTGGAGAACAACTCCTTTGCCAAGCTGATCATGCTCAACTCCGACGTCACCCACCTGTCCAACACCGTGTTCCTCACGCCTACCTTCACCCTGGAAGTGAACCAGGCCAACCAGTTCACCGGGCTGGGTGCCGACGGCAAGGCCGACCCGACCGGGGGCATCGAGATAAACGGGGTTGAAATCCTCCCGCTGGTGATTCGCGACAACCCCGACACCGTGGGCCCTGACGCCAACTACCTGCACTACACCGGTGAAGACCATGTGGTGCTGGGCGGCACGGCCGGCAACGACATCATCATCTCGGGCGAAGGCGACGATACCGTTTACGGCGATGCCGGCGACGACGTGCTCGAAGGTGGCGCCGGCAACGACGCAGTGCTGGGTGGGGCAGGCGACGACATCATCACCGACTCGTTCGGCGACAACCGCCTGGAGGGTAACGCCGGTAACGACGTGATCGTCGCCGGCAGCATGCTGGTGGCCGGGAACCTGATCCTGGGGGGCGACGGCCAGGACTTCATCATCACCACCGAGGACATTTCCACCACCTTCGGTGGCCAGGGCGATGACTTCATCCTCGGCGCCAAGACCAACCTGCCACCCACCGGCAACGAGGGCGATGACTGGATCGAGAAGGGTACCCAGGACGGTGCGCCTGGTGACAACTTTGCGCCGCTGCTGGGTGACGAAGTGGTTGGCAACGACATCTTCGTCGGTGGCGGTGGCTTTGACGAAATGATCGGCGAGGGCGGTGACGACATCTTTGTCGGCAGCGATGCCCAAGACAAGATGGACGGCATGTCCGGCTTCGACTGGATCACCAACAAGAACGACAAGGTCGGCGTCACCGTTGACCTGAGCCTGGCAGCGCTGGCCCAGCCCCACGGCAATGCGCCAAACCAGAACGCCGGGGTATTCAACCCGGTCGGCGCCTCGCCGGCCAGCATCCTCGACCGCTTTGCCGAGGTCGAAGGGGTGTCCGGTTCGGACTACGCCGATGTGCTCAAAGGCGATGACGTCGATGCAGTGACCATCCTCAACCATGGCGGCGCCACTGGCAGTGCGCTTACCAACGTGGCGCTGATCCGTGGGCTGCAGCAGTTCCTGGCGGATGCCGGGTTGCCGACCACGGGCTTTGCCACCGGCAACATCATGCTCGGCGGCAATGGCAGCGACCTGATCGAGGGCCGTGGCGGCGATGACCTGATCGACGGCGACAAATGGCTGAACGTGCGCATCGCCGTGTACGCCCCTGGCGACGTCGACCACACCGGGCCCGAGATCGCCAGCTTCGACAGCATGGTCGACATGATCCCGTTCATGCTCGACCGCACCTACAACCCTGGCCAGCTGAAAGCCGTGCGCGAAATCCTGCCGGGTACCTCCACTGGCGGCGCGGCCTTTGACACGGCCGTGTATGCGGGGGTGCAGAGCGAGTACGTGGTAACCCAGAACACCAAAGGCACGGCCGATGTCGCGGATGATGTGTGGACGGTGACTGATACCGTGGCTGGCCGCGATGGCGTCGATACGCTGTTGCACATCGAACGCCTGCAGTTCTCCGACAGCCAACGCGTGCTGGTGACAGGCGTGAACGCGCAGCCCACGGGCAGCCCGACCGTCACCGATGGCAACGGCGGTGCTATCACGGTGGGCGATATGCTGACGGTGAGCGTGGCGGGCGTGCTCGATGCCGACAATATCAGTGCGGGCAACCCGGCAGGCACGCTTGCCGACCGCTCAGTGTCGTACTACTGGCAATTCGAGGCCGACCCGGGCAGTGGTGTGTTCGAGGACATCATCCTGCTACCGGCCGGTGACCTGGCGTTCCAGAGCGCCGATGGCACCGCGTTCAAGGTGTCGCCAGACCTGGCCGGGCTGAGCCTGCGGGTCAAGGCGATCTACCAGGACGCCCATGGCACAACCGAGGTGTTGTATTCCGCACCCACGGCGGTGGTGCAGCCGGGCGCACCGGTGGTGCCAACGCCGGTCACTCCGGTCGTGGATGCCACGGCAGGGGGCGAGGGGCTGCACATGGTGCGCTCTGACCTCAACTTCATCCTCGACCAGATCAAGATCGCCGAGGCCGATGCCGCCGGGCAGGACATCCTCTCGCTGATCCCCAACATCCGCGCGCCCTTGGGCCTGCGTGCAGTCGATGGCTCGAACAACAACCTGATGAACCTCAACGGCAACAACAACACCCAGTTCGGTGCTGCCGACAATGTCTTCCCGCGCCTGACCGACCCGGTGTTCAACCCGGCAGAAGGTGCACCGGCCGGCTTCTTCGGCCCTGGCTCCCCGGCCATTCCGGGCTCGTCGTACCAGCAGACCAGCGGCCCGGTGTTCGACTCGCAGCCGCGCACCATCAGTAACCTGATCGTCGACCAGACCTCCAACAACCCGGCAGCCTATGCCACCGCGTATGACCCAGGTGCCGATGGCGTACTCAACTTCGGCACGCCCGGTAACGACGACGTGCTCAAGGACGGCGTGCGCATCGTCGCCAGCCCGGGCATGGATGGCCAGTTCGGCACCACGGACGACCACGATGTGTACCTGTTCGAAAACACGGCTGCCGATGCCGGCCTGTCTGCGCCGTTCAACGCCTGGATGACGTTCTTCGGGCAGTTCTTCGACCATGGCCTGGACCTGGTCACCAAGGGTGGTTCGGGGACTATCTACATCCCGCTGCAACCCGATGACCCGCTCTACGTGGAGGGTGGTTTCACCAACTTCATGGTGGTGACCCGTGCCACCAACCTGCCAGGGCCGGATGGCATCCTCGGCAACGCCGATGACGTTCACGAACACACCAACACCACCACGCCGTTCGTGGACCAGAACCAGACCTACAGCTCGCACCCGTCGCACCAGGTGTTCCTGCGTGCCTACATGTTGACCGACGACGGCCCTGTTGCCACTGGCCGGCTGATCACCAACCGTGACCTGGGCGCCGATGGCAAGTTTGGCACTGCCGACGACACCGAGATCGGTGGCATGGCCACCTGGAAAGTACTCAAGGCCCAGGCCCGCGACGTGCTTGGCATCAACCTGACCGATGCCGACGTCGACAACGTGCCGTTGCTGGCAACCGACGCCTACGGCAACTTCATCAAGGGGCCGAACGGCTACCCGATGGTGGTGATGAAGGGCCTCGACGGCATTGCCGGCACTGCCGATGACCAACAGGTCGAAGGCAACCCGCTGGCGCCGCTCGACCTGACCAACGCCGTGCGCACGGGGCACCAGTTCCTCGCCGACATTGCCCATAACGCGGTACCCGTGTTCAGTGGCGGCGTGTTGGCGCCGGATGCCGACAACGTTGCCGGCAACGCTGTGCCGGTCAACCCACAGACCGGGGCCAACCTGGCCTACGACAATGAACTGCTGGACGCGCATTACGTCGCCGGCGACGGTCGGGTCAACGAGAACATCGGCCTGACAGCCGTGCATGCGATCTTCCACTCCGAGCACAACCGGCTGGTGGCGCAGACCATGGACACCGTGCTCGACTCGCACGACCTGGCCTTCCTCAACGAATGGCTGCTCAACCCGGTAACCGCATTGCCGGTTACCCCGGCCGAGATCGGCGCGTTGCTATGGAACGGCGAGCGGTTGTTCCAGGCGGCCAAGTTCGGTACCGAGATGCAGTACCAGCACCTGGTGTTCGAGGAGTTCGCCCGTACCGTGCAACCACGGGTCGACCTGTTCTTTGCCCCGACCCAGGTGTACGACGTCGACCTCGATGCGTCGATCGTGGCCGAGTTCGCCCACACCGTGTACCGCTTCGGCCACTCGATGCTGACCGAGACTGTTGATCGTTACGACATCGACTTCAACGTCATCAAGGACCCCGCCAGCGCCAACCCTGACCAGCAACTGGGCCTGATCGCGGCATTCCTCAACCCGTTGGCCTATGCCGCCAGTGGCGTTACCCCCGAGGATGCCACCAGCGCCATCGTCCGCGGGGTCACCCGTCAGGGTGGCAACGAAATCGACGAGTTCGTCACCGAGGCGTTGCGCAACAATTTGCTCGGCCTGCCGCTGGACTTGCCGGCGATCAACATTGCCCGTGGCCGCGACGTTGGCATCCCTTCACTGAACGCCGTGCGCCGCGACATCTACGGGCAAACCGGTGATACCCAGCTCAAGCCGTACACCAGCTGGGTCGACCTGGTGCAGCACCTGAAGCACCCCGAGTCGCTGATCAACTTCATTGCGGCCTATGGCACCCACAGCACCATCACCGGGGCCACCACACTGCTGGAAAAACGCGACGCAGCCATGGCCCTGGTGTTCGGTGGCGATGGCGCGCCGGCCGACCGCCTGGACTTCCTCAACAGCAGCGGTACCTGGGCGAATGTAACCCTGCCCGGCAAGGATGGTGTGCTGGGCACCGCCGATGACCTGAAGGCGGTGACCATCACCGGTGTCGATGCCATTGATCTGTGGATCGGCGGCCTGGCTGAAGAGAAGACCCCGTTCGGCGGCATGCTCGGCAGTACCTTCAACTTCGTGTTCGAAAACCAGATGGAGAAATTGCAGGACGGCGACCGCTTCTACTATCTGGAGCGCACTTCCGGCCTGTCGATGAACGCCGAGCTGGAAAGCAACTCCTTCGCCAAGCTGATCATGGCCAACACCTCCGCCACCCACCTGCCGGGCCTGGTGTTCTCCGACCCGGGCTTCTACCTTGAAGTCGACCAGAGCAAGCAGTTCAACGCAGGCCTGGGCAACGTCGACCCACTGGGCGAAAACGGCGAGCAGGTGGTGTTCCGCGACAGCCCGCTGACGGCTGGCCCGGACACCAACTACATCCGCTATGCCGGTGCCGAGCACATCGTGCTGGGCGGCACCAACGGTGACGATATCCTGGTGTCCAGCGAGGGTGACGACACGGTCTGGGGCGATGGCGGCAACGACCGCATCGAGGGGGGTGACGGCAACGACCAGCTGCGTGGTGGTGCCGGCGACGACATCATCAGCGACATGGGCGGTGACGACAACATCCAGGGCGGCGACGGCAACGACGTGCTGCACGGCGGCAATGGCGTCAACCTGATCATCGGCGGTTTCGGCAACGACTTCATCGTCACCGGTGAAGATGCCTCCGAGGCCATAGGCGGCCAGGGCAACGACTTTATCCTGGGCAGCAAGGCCAACGAGCAGGACATGGGTAACGAAGGTGACGACTGGATCGAGAAGGGCACCTCGGACGGTGCGCCTGGCGACAACTTCGACCCGCTCGGCAACGACCCCATCATCGGCCACGACGTGTTCATCGGCGGCAATGAGAACGACAAGTTCAACGGTGAAGGCGGCGACGACATCATGGTCGGCAGCCTGGGCTTTGGCGACCGCTACATCGGTGGTTCGGGCTACGACTGGGCAACCTTCAAGGGCCTGGCCCAGGGGGTGACCATCGACTACAGCGACCGCTTCTTCGACGTGCCGCCAGTGCCGGGCTCTGGCGCTTCGGCGCTGGTCCGCTTCGACATCATGGAAGGCCTGTCGGGCTCGGCCCATGGCGACTTCCTGCGCGGCGACAATGAAGACGCCGCGAGCTTGCCGACCAATGGCGCCACTGGCAGTGTGCTCACCAACATCAGCCTGATCAACGGCCTGTCCAGCCTGCTGGCCGCCGGTGCAACGTTCTACGATGGCGGCAACATCATCCTCGGCGGCAGTGGCAGCGACCTGATCGAAGGCCGTGGCGGCGACGACATCCTCGACGGTGACAAGTGGCTGAACGTGCGCATCAGCGTGCGCGCCAACCACGATGGCACCGGCCCGGAAATCGCCAGCTACGACAGCATGGAGCCGATGGTGCCGCTGATGCTCAACGGCACCTACAACCCAGGCCAGCTGGTGATCGTGCGGGAGATCCTCAACGGCACCGACAACTACGACACGGCGGTGTTCTCGGGGGTGGCCACCGATTACAGCGTGGTGGTCGATGGCAATGCGGTGATCGTCACCGACCTGGTGGCCGGGCGCGATGGTGTCGACCACCTGACCGGCATCGAGCGGCTGCAGTTCTCTGATAGCTCGCAAGCCTCTGGCGTGGGAACCGCCGTCAACGCTGGCCCCACGGGTCACCTGGTGATTCTCGACGCTGCCACCGGGGTGCGTGACGATACACCGGTGAGCGGCCAACTGCTGCGCGTGACACCCCTCGCGGTACATGATGCGGACAACGTCAGCGCGGCCAACACGACCGGTGCGGTCAACAGCCCTGTGGCCTATTACTGGCAAGTCGAGACCCTGCCGGGTTCGGGTGTCTATGAAGACATCACCTTTGTCGCCGCAGGCGAGGTCCAGCGGGCGACGGGCGCCACCTACCGGGTCACGGACGATGTGGCTGGCCTGAGCATCCGCGTACGTGCGGTGTACCAGGACGCCAAGGGCACGCTGGAAATCGTCGATTCGTCGGTGAACAGCGCACCGAGTGCCGGGCCGACCGTGACCGGGCTGCTGGTGCAGAACCAGACGCTCACTGCCAACCCGGCAACCATCGTCGATGCCGACGGCCTGAGCAACCCGCAGTTCACCTTCCAGTGGCAGTCCAACCGGGGTGTGGGCTGGGTCAACATTGTTGGCGCCATCAGCAGCACCTTTGTCCTGACCCAGGCGCAAGTGGGGCAGAACATGCGGGTTGTGGTCAGCTATGTGGATGACTTTGGCGTGCAAGAAAGCGTCGCCTCCGACATCCTCGACCCGGTGGCCAACGTCAACGATGCACCGACCGGTGCAGTGTCGATCAGCGACACCACGCCAGACCAGGGCCAGACGCTGACCGCGCTGACGGGCGGCATCGCCGACCTGGACGGGCTCGGTGCCTTCAGCTTCCAGTGGCAGCAGGGCACGGGCGGCATCTTCAGCAACATTGTCGGGGCTACGGCCGCCACCTTCACTCCGGGCTTTGCCCAGGGCAACCAGCAGTTGCGGGTGATCGTGCGTTACACCGACGGCTTCGGCACCCTGGAGTCGCTGACCTCCGCCGCGACGGCCGCAGTGGTGGTGCCGCCAGGCGTGACACTGGTGGGCACCAACGCGGCCAACACCCTGACCGGCACGGCGGGCAATGATGTGATCTCGGGCTTGGGCGGCAACGACACGCTCAATGGCCTGGGCGGCGCTGACCAGTTGTTCGGCGGGCTTGGCAACGACATCCTCAACGGCGGGGACGACCCTGACATCCTCAATGGCGACGATGGCAACGATACCCTCAACGGCGGGCTTGGCGCGGATGCCATGAATGGCGGTGCCGGCAACGATACCTTCGTGGTCGACAACGCCGGTGACACGGTGACAGAGGCGCTGAACGGTGGCACCGATCTGGTGCAGACCAGCCTGGCCACCTACACCCTGGGTGCCAACGTCGAAAACCTGACCTACACCGGCAGCAGCAGCTTTACCGGTACGGGTAACGCGTTGGCCAACACCATCACCGGCGGCGCCGGCAACGACCTGCTAAGCGGCGGTGCGGGTGCCGACCGCCTGGTGGGGGGCGTGGGCAACGACACCTATGTGGTGGATGATGCCGGGGACACTGTGGTCGAGGCCACTGGCGCAGGAACTGATCTGGTGAGTACCACGCTGGCCAGCTACACCATGGCCGCCAACGTCGAGAACCTGACGTATACCGGTGTAGGCAACTTCACCGGCACCGGTAATGGCCTGGCCAACATCATCAACGGCGCGGCGGGCAATGACACGCTTGCCGGTGACGGCGGCAACGACATCCTCAACGGCAACGCCGGCAACGACACCCTCAATGGCGACGCCGGTAACGACCAGTTGTTCGGCGGCCTGGGTGCCGATCGCCTGAACGGTGGGGGTGGCGATGACAGCCTCGATGGCGGCGACGGCAATGACACGCTGTTGGGGGATGCCGGCAACGACACCCTGCTGGGCGGCATTGGTGATGACAGCCTGGACGGCGGCAACGGCAACGACACACTGCAAGGTGGCGATGGCAACGACACGCTGTTTGGTGACGTCGGCACCGACACCTTGATTGGGGGCGCTGGCAACGACTTCCTCAACGGTGCGGCGGGCAACGATACGGTGGTGGGTGGTGCCGGCAACGACACGATGATGGCCACTGACGGCAATGACGTGTTCCAGTTCGCGGCCGGTTTCGGCAACGACCTGATCATCAACTTCGATGCCATTGCGGCGGGTGGCCAGGACCGGCTGGATATCACCGCCCTGAACATTACCGCAGCGACCTTCGCCGCCAGTGTCACCATCGCCGATGTTGGGGCTGATACGCTGGTTCACATCGGCGCTGCCGACTCCATCCGCCTGGCGGGGGTGGCGGATGCGACCACGGTGACTATAGCGGACTTCATCCTGGCAGGTTGAGCAGCTGAGGAACAGGCCGTTGCCTTGAAATACAGGGGCTGCGCAGCAGCCCCTGGTTTACTTGCCGGCCAACCCCGCATGCACCTGCAACTCTTCATCGATAAACGCCGCAATCATTGCCCTGTAAACCCGCTCCACCACCTCCGGTGAGGCGCCCGTCTCCACGGCGATACCCCGCACTTTGGCAATCACCTGCTCGACTGGCGCGGGCGCGCGAACGCCGTCGCTGGTTTTCTTGAAGGCGGCCGCCTGGGCCACCAGATGCCCGCGTTCACCGCCTCTCAATGCCCCACCAGCTCCCCCAGCAACCGCTGCTTGTACCCCTGCAACACCTGGCTGTCCCGCTGGCGCGGGTGCGGCAGGTCAATGCGCAAATCCTCGCGAATCCGCCCAGGGTGCGCGTCCATCACGATCACCCGGTCCCCCAGGTACAGCGCTTCCTCGATGTCATGGGTCACCATGATTACCGTGCAACGCTCCTGCACCCATATGCGCTGCAACTCCTGCTGCAACCGTACCCGGGTCAGGGCGTCCAGTGCGCCGAGCGGTTCGTCCAGCAACAACACCTTGGGTTTGTTCACCAGCGCCCGGGCAATTGCCGCGCGCTGGGCCATGCCGCCGGACAGCTGGTGCGGGTAGGCCTGCTCGTAACCACTCAGGCCTACCAGTTCGATGTGCTCGGCCACCAACCTGTTTTTCTCGGCTGCGGGTAACGCATGGTTTTTCAAGGCCAAGGCAATGTTCTGCTGCAGGGTCATCCACGGGAACAGACGATGGTCCTGGAACACGATACCGCGCTCCAGGCCGGGCCCGCGCACGGGTTGCCGGTCCAGCAGGATCTGGCCCTGGTAGTCCTGGTCGAGGCCGACGATCAGCCGCAGCAGGGTAGACTTGCCACAGCCGCTGGCGCCGAGAATGCTGACGAATTCGCCCGGGCGGATATCCAGGTCGATGCCTTCGAGCACTGGCACATGCTTGCCCTTGAGCGGGTACGCCTTGTTCAGGCCGCGAATGGTCAGCGCGCCGGTGCTGGCGGTGGTGGGTAAAACGTGGGCGATGGCGTTCATGGTCGGGCCTTTCAATGGTTGGTGCGCCAGCGCAGCAGGCGGCGGGTGAGCAGGGTGCACAGCCAGGACATCAGGTAGCCACTCAGGCCGATGCACAGCACGCAGACCACGATGATCTCCATGCGCGCCGCAGCTTCGGCGTTCATCATCAGGCTGCCAAGGCCGGCCCCGGCAGACAGGAACAGCTCGCTGCCCACCGAGGTCACCCAGGCGAAGGCCAAGGCTTGCAGTACCCCGGCGGCAATGCCGGGCAGTGCGGCGGGCAACAGGATCAGCCAAAGCTGCTGCCAGCGGCCGAGCATCAGCACCCGTGCCGCTTCGCGGTGCTGGCCGGCGACCTGGCGCAGGCTCTCGAAGGTGTTGAGCACCATCGGGTACAACGCTGCCAGGCTGACGATCAGCAGCTTGGCGCCTTCGCCGTTACCCAGCCACAAGGCGATCAGCGGGATCCAGCCCAGCATCGGCACCTGGCGCAAGGCATGGAACAGCGGCGCGATCAGGCGGTTGGCGGGGGAGGACAGGGCCATTAACGCACCCAGCCCGACACCGCCGACAATGCCGATGGCAAGGCCGCTGCAGGTACGTAACAGGCTCGCCCACAGGTTGACCAGCAGTTCGCCGCTGCCCAGCAGTTCGGCCAATGCTGTGCCCACCTGCGCCAGCGGCACGAAGGCGTAGGCCCCGGCTGCACCTTGGCGCGAGGCGTACTCCCAGGCGCCGAGCAGCAACAGCGGCAGTACCAGGCCACGCAAATCAAGTCGTTTCATCACAGCCTCCTCAGTGGCTTTGCCAGGCGGACAGGCGTCGTTCCACGCGGCGCAGGGTGAAGTCCAAGCTGAAGCCGATAAGCCCGGTCAATACAACGCCGACCATCACTACATCGATGCGCAGCATCTGCCGGCCCATCTCGATCATCTGCCCCAGGCCGCTGTCGGCCGCCAGCAGCTCGCAAGCCACCAGCACTACCCAGGCGCGGGTCAGGGCCACGCGGATACCGGTGACGATCGCCGGCACCGCGGCGGGCAGGGCAATCCGCCCCACCAGCGTGGGCCAGCGCAGGCGGTAAACCGCCGCCACTTCGAAATGGCTGGGAGGGATCGCGCGGATACCTTCGCAGGTGGCCAGTGCCACCGGGAAAAACGCAGTCTTGGCGACGATGATCACCTTGAAGGTTTCATCCACCCCAAACAGCAGCACGAACATCGGGATCAACGCGATGCTGGGCACCTGGCGCAGGGTGTGGAACAGCGGGGCGCAGTAGGCCTCCACGGTCTTCGACAAGGCCAGCGCCGCGCCGAAACCAAGGCCGGCCAGTGCGCCGCCGGTAAAGCCCAAGGCCAGTCGCGACAGGCTGCCGGCCAAGTGCTCTTGCAACTCGCCGGTGGCCAGCAGGTCGGTGAGGCTGTGCCACACCTCCAGCGGCGGGATAAGCAGGTTGGCCGGAAACAGCCCGACATAGGCCACCACGGCCCAGCAGATAAGCAGGGCCAGGGGGGAGATGAACCAGGAAAGACGAGAAAGCACGCGCATGGCTGGCCTTGGGAAAGCAGAGGGTAGTGGTGTATCGCAAGAGCTGTGCCAGGGGGCGCAAGCCCCGGATTGCGGGGCTGGAGGGTGAGGGTGATGCTTGAGCAGCAGCGAGGTGCTGCTAGAGCAGCAGTCAGTCAGCAGCATCGGTGCTGGATTCTTCGCGGGCATGCCCGCTCCCACAGGATGGCACCCGTCTGCGAACCTGTGCAGGACCTGTGGGAGCGGGCAAGCCCGCGAAGAAGCCAACCCGGTTTCAGCTTAGAAGTCGTAACTCACGCTGGTGTAGTAGAACGCCCCTTGCGCCCCTTCCGGGCTGGTGATGGAGTACTTGGGCACGCCATACAGCTGTGCACCCTTCGCTTTGTCTGGGTGGCTGTCGAACAGGTTGATCGCGCCCGCCGACAAGGTCAGGCCCAGGTCGAAACGGTACGACACGTCCAGGTCGGTCACCCATTGCGGGCTGAAGGTCTGGTCCAGCGTCGGGTTGGCGGCGTTGCGGTTCTTCCATTCCCCATACCGGCGCTGGGCGACGGTGACGCTCCAGCCGTCATACAGCCAGTTGGCACTGAGGGTCAGCTTGTCCTCGGGGGTGCCGTCTTCGATCAGCCCCTGGGTGTTGCGGCCGATGATCTGGCTGCCAGGGATGCCGCCCACATCATCCAGCCCGGTTATACGGGTGTTGTTGCGCGCGTAGCCACCGTTGAAGTCCACGCGCCCCCAGCGGCCTGCATCCAGCTGGTAATGGCCGGCCAATTCGAAGCCATCGGTGCGTGTGTCGGCAATGTTGGTGTAGAACGCCGCGCTCTGGATGTTGGCGTAAGGGGTACCGGCGAAGATCGGCCCCACCACCGATGCAGGCAATTGGTCGGACAGGGTGATGCGGTTGTCGATGTCGATACGATAGGCGTCGAGTGTGACCGAGGCGTTGGGCAATGGGCGCCAGACCAGGCCCACGGAGAAGTTGGTCGATTCTTCAGGTTTCAGCGCCTTGCCGCCAAGCAGGGCCGCTTCCGGGCTATCGGCACGCAGGGTGCGCTGCTGCACCTCGACCCAGTTGCCACTGCCTGGGGGCTGTTCCACCACCTGTACGCTAAACGACGACAACCCGCTCTGCACCAGCGAAGGCGCACGGTAGCCGGTACTGGCGCTGGCTCGCGCGGCAATCTGCGGGGTGAAGTCGTAGCGCATCGACAACTTGCCATTGGTGGTGTCGCCGAAGTCCGAATAGTGCTCGCTGCGCACGGCCACGCCGGCCTGCAACTTTTCGCTCAGCTGGGCTTCGACATCAAAGTAGGCACCGATCACGCGGCGGTCCAGCGACACGGCATCGACCTGGGTGATGCCCGAGTAGTAGCCGGGTATGCGCCTGCCGGAGACAGGGTCGATGGTGTTGAACAGCGGCCCGTTTGACCAGCCGGCGGCGTCACCTTCGCTGAGGTCGTAGTTTTCCTGGCGCCAAGCCAGCCCGGCGGAAACGGTCAGCGGCTTGAACAGCCAGTCGTTGGCGAAGTCGCGGGTCCAGTCCAGGGTCAGGCTGGTCTGGTCGGCTTCGCGGCGACCAGTGTAGATGGTCGACGGGCTGGCGGTGCCCCAGCTGGGGTTGATGGCGTCGCGGTCGGTGGAGTCGACGCGGTTATTGCCGTAGTTCAGCGCCAGGTCGAATTTGCCCAGGGCCTGGTCCTCGAAGCGCAGGCCACCGGTGACGGCAAAGTCTTCCAGGCCGTAGCGGGTGACCGGTAGGCGGCCGTCCGGGTAGCGCGCCAGGGCTACGCTGCCGTAGTTGTTGCGCAACGTGGTGGGCGGGTCGAAGAAGTTCTCGGCATCCGTGTTCTTGTGCGCATAGGTGGCAAAACCGTAGGCACTCAGCCCCTCGCTCAAACCCATTTCGGCATTGGCGGTAAAGTTGTACTGGTCCGAGACATTGCCCGAACCCCAGCGCCAGTTGCGGTAACGGTTGTTCTGCTCACGCGCGGTGTCGATGCTGGTGGAGCCGGGGTAGAACAGGCGGTTGTCGTCGCGGGTGTCGCTGGCGGGGTCTTGGCTGCCGGCGTCGAAGGCCAGTGTCAGGAAGCCGTCGTTGGGCAAGGCAAAGCCCTTCCAGCCGCTGAGCTTGCGCTGCAGGCCGTCGCCTTTCTTGTAGCCGCCGAAGCGGTAGCCGGCGTTACCACCCTCGTCGCGCTCCTTGAGCACGATGTTGATCACCCCGGCGATGGCGTCCGAGCCGTACTGGGCAGCCGCACCATCGCGCAGGATTTCCACCCGTTCGATGGCCGACAGCGGGATCAGGCTGAGGTCCACGGCCGCCGCGCCACGGGCGTTGACCAGGCCCTGGCGGGTGACGTTGGCGCTGGTGTGGCGGCGCTTGCCGTTGACCAGCACCAGCACCTGGTCGGAGGCCAGGCCGCGCAGCGAGGCGCCCTGGGCAATCGAACCGGCAAAGGCGCCCTGGGGCGACTGCGGGAAGCTGAACGAAGGCGAAAGCGCAGTGAGTGCCGCGGACAGGTCGCTGGCGCCGGTTTCCTGGAGTTTTTCACCGCTCAGCACATCGACCGGGGCGGCGCTTTGCAGGGCAGTGACGTCGCTGCGGTGGGTGCCGACCACGACCACGGTGTCGAGGCGGTCGGCGGTTTCGGCGGCGAATGCGGGCACGGCGAGGCCGGCGATGGCCAGGGCGATGGCGCTGGCCAAGGGGTTGTGGTGGGGCATGGAGTAATCCTTATATACAGCGTGATGCTGTGGGGCTGCTGCGCAACCCATCGCGACACAAGGCCGCTCCCACAGAAGGAACGCGGTCTCCTTGTGGGAGCGGCCTTGTGTCGCGATGGGCCGCGCAGCGGCCCCAATGGTTTTCAATCAGAACCGGCTGGTAACGCTGAGCCCGACGGTGCGCGGGTCGCCGTAGGTGATCACGTACTGCCCGGCGGTACCGTTGGGCCGGCCGTGCACCTGGTAGCGGCGGTCGGTGAGGTTGTTGACGAAACCGGTCACGCTCAGCTTGTCGTCGTGGCTGAACCAGCTCAGGCGGGCGTTGGCCAACGTGTAGTGGGGCTGGCTGAGGGTTTCGTCGGCGCTGCTCTGGCGGTCGGCCAGGAAGTACTCCTTGTCACGGAAGCTCACGTCGCCCCCTGCCACCAGCTTGCCGCCCACTTCCAGCGGAATGGTGTAGTCGGCACCCAGCGACACCACGTTGCGCGGCGAACGCACGAAGCTGTTGCCGCTGTAATCGCCGGTTACCGCGCCAGTGGTGGGGTTGGTGTTCTTGAAGTCGGTGTATTCGGTGTCAAGGAACGACACCGCCGCGCGCAGGTGCAGGCGCTCGGTCGGCTGGCCTTCGATCTCCAGCTCCGCACCCTTGACCTTGCCCTTGGCGCCGTTGGTCAGTGCGGTGGTGAGCACGCCATTGTTCACCGTCAGCAGGTTCACCTGGATGTCGGAGTAGTCGTAATAGAAGAGGTTGGCGTTGACGGTCAGGCGGCGGTCGAACCACTCCGACTTCAGCCCCAGCTCATAGGCATCCAGCTCTTCCGGGTCGACCGTGGTCAGCTGCGCCAGGCTGGTCGACAGCCCGGTGTTGAAACCGCCCGAGCGGAAACCGTGGGCGTAGCGGAAGAACACCCGCAGGTTGTCGTTGATGCGGTACTCGGGCGTCAGGTCGTAGGTCCAGGCTTCCCAGGTCTTGTCTTCCTGGCGATTGCCGTTGGTGCCCACGCCACCCAGCGGGACCAGCGGGCCGTTGGCGGTGGCGCGGGTCAGTTGCACCAGGTCCAGGTCGATGTCCTTTTTCTCCTGCGTCCAGCGCAGGCCGCCAGTGACGCTGAAGTCGTCGGTGAAGTCGTAGGTCAGGTTGCCAAACAGCGCGTAGCTGTCGGTGCGGTGGTCGAAGCCCATGTCGCGGAACGCCGTGGTACCCACCTGGTTCGAGCCGGTGCCGTTGGGCGTCGGCCCGGGGGTGACCACCCGCTGTGCCGAGCTGTCGAGGTCTTCGTGGAAGTAGTGCGCACCCAGCAGCCAGTGCAGCGGGCGGTCTTCCGGCGAGGCCAGGCGCAGCTCCTGCGACCATTGGCGGTAGCTGTTGTCGGTGATCGACGCGCCGTTGACCTCGTAGGGGGTGTAGTCGGCGTCGCTGGTGGAGCGGTTGCGGATGTAGTCGTAGGCGCTGATCGAGGTCAGTGTGTAGTCGCCCAGGTAGTAGTTGAACGTCAGCGAGGCGCCGTCGTGGTCCAGGCGGTAGTCTTCGTTGACGTTCAGCGAGATGTCGCGGCCATGCGGGCGTTCGTAGCCGACGTTGTAGTAGCGGCCCACGGGCAGCGAACCATTGCTGCCGTCGCCCTTGAACTGGCGGCTGTGGACCTTGAGCAGGGCGTCCAGGTCGGGGTTGAGCTGGGCCAGGAACTGCAGGCGGATGGCTTTCTTGTTCACATCGCCATAGGTGTTGCCGTCGAAGTCGTTGTTCTGGAAACCGTCACGCTCCTCGGAATACAGCGCCACTCGCCCGGCCAGCTTTTCGTCCACCAGCGCGCCGCCGATGGCGCCGGTGACGATGCGTTCGTTCTTGCTGCCGAAGCCGACGGTGCCATAACCGTCGGTGTCGAAGGTGGGCTTCTTCGAGATCACGTTCACTGCACCGGCAGTGGTGTTCTTGCCATACAGGGTGCCTTGGGGCCCACGCAGTATTTCGATGCGCTCCAGGTCGAACAGCGGCCCACCGCCTGCGATGGGGGCGTTGAGGTAGACGTCATCGGCGTAGATGCCCACCGGGAAGACCGTTGCCGCGCCGGTGTCGCCGGTGCCCAGGCCGCGGATGTACCAACGCGGGCGGCCGTCGCCGTCGGGGTTCTTGGCCGAGGCGTTGGGCACGAAGGTGGTGATGTCGCCCATCGAGCGCACGCCATCGGCGGTGATGCTGGTGCCTTTGATGGCCGATACGGCTACCGGTACTTCCTGCAAGGTCTGTTCGCGGTGTTGGGCCGTGACGGTGACGGTTTCCAGGGCCGGTTCGTTTTTAGTGTCTTCGTTGGCGGCGATGGCCTGGCTGCCGGTGCCGGCCAGCAGCAGCGCCAGGCTGATCTGGCGGGCCAGTGGATTGAGCTGGTGCATGGTGGATCTCCCCGTATGTAAAGCGTTCTTGGGGAGAGCTAGAGCAGGGACTGTGCCATGTTGTTAAGCTATTGAAATGTAACGTGTTTATTAGAGTTTTGAGAGGGTGTTGCAGATTGGGCAGCAGTGGGGTGCTGGGCGGGTGCTGCTGGGGCAGCAGTGGTGGGGCTGAGATTGTTGGGGCCGCTTTGCGGCCCTTTCGCGGCACAAGGCCGCTCCTACAATTGTTCAGCGTAAGCCAGGCCCTTGTAGGAGCGGCCTTGTGCCGCGAAAGGGCTGCGCAGCAGCCCCAAAAATCTCAAACCGCCAACCGCGAAGTCGAACCGATCACACTCTCCAGCACGCGAAAATCAATCCACTCCCGCACATCGAAACGCCGTGGAATGAACCCCCACCTGAACAGGAACTCGGTAAAGTCCTGCAGCGCCTCGATCGAGCGGCTGTCCAAGGTAGTACGCAAGCGCCGGTGCGCATCATCGCCATAGGCCGCTGCCACCCAGTACTCGCTGGTGTTCAGTTCGCGCGCCAAAAAGCGCCGCGTCTCCTCCGGATTGGCCCAGGCCCATTGCTCGGTGCGCAGCACCGTGTCGACCAGCGTACGGCTGGCATCGAAGTGGTTTTCCAGCAAATGCCGGTCCACGGTCAGCGTGCGCGGGGTGCCATTGTTGCTGCGGATCAGCGGGTCGGGGTGGCTGCCGGTATCGACCACCACGCGCAGGCCGAACTCATGGGCCAGGTGCACCGCGTGCGCACCCTTCAGGAAGATGGCGTCGATATCGCCCCGCAGCAGGCCGATCAGCTCATTGTTGCGGCGGCTGAAGCGGCTGGTGTCCAGGCTCACTTCAGCGCCGTACAGGTGCTGCTTGGCATCATCGCTGTAGGTGCCGCCGTAGGGGTAGTCGACCAGCTCCACATCGGCCACCGCCAGGCCTTCGAGCTTCAGGGCGTTTTCCAGCCCGCGCAGGGCCTGGGCACGGGTGAAGTCGATCTGTACGTTGGCCCACTTGGGTATGCCGAAACGGCGGTTCTTCAGGTCGCGAATGCTGCGTACGCCGCTTTCTTCGGTGGTGAGGATCAACTGCACCTCATCACTCCACGACAGCCCCAGCACGCGGGTCTCGACGCCGCTGGCGTAGGCCCAGATGGCCGGGATGTTACCGCCGTGGCGCACCGAGTTCTGCAGGTGATGGTCGTAGTGGGCTTCGCGCACCTCGCGTTCGCTGGACTCGCGCAGCGACTGGATATTGGTGCCAAACGGCGTAAAGGCCTCGGCCAGCCGCCCCGACTGCACGGCGATGCCGAGGCCGGTGGGCACGGGGCTGTGGGTGTACCAGAGCGTTTCCAGGGGCTTGGTCATGGGGTAACGGGTTTCCTGTCCATTTGGAGGGGGGCCAGCAGTTGGTCCAGTGGTTGGCGAGTGATCCAGTCGCGCACCTCGAAGCGCGCCGGGATGAAGCGCCAGCGCTTGAGGAACTCGACAAAGTCCTGCAAGGCATCGACGGCCTGTTCGTCCAGGCGCGTGCTCAGGCGCAGGTGGGCGTCGGTGCCGTAAGCCACTTGCACCCAGTACTCGCTGCTGTTGGTTTCCCGCGCCAGGTAGCGGCGGGTTTCGTCGGGGTGCTGGTGGGCCCAGCGTTCGGCGCGCAGCACCGAGCCGAGCAGGGTGCGCACCACCTGCGGGTGCTGCGCCAGCAGGTGGCTGTCTACCGCCAGGGTGCGTGGCGTGCCGTTGTTGCTGCGGATCAGCGGGTCGGGGTGGCTGCCGGTGTCGATCACCGTGTGCAGGGCAAAGGCGTGGGCCAGTTGCACGGCGCTGGCGCCCTTGAGGAAGATTGCATCGACCTCGCCGCGCAGCAGGCCGGCCAGCTCCAGGTTGCGGCCTTCGCTCTGGGTGCTGGACACCGGCGTGCCGGCCACGTTGCGCACCGGGCGGTCGCTGAAGGTGCCGTCGTAGCGGTAGTTGACCAAGTCCACGTCGCCCACTTGCAAGCCTGCCAGCTTGAGGGCGTTTTCCAGCCCGCGCAGGGCTTGCGCGCGGGTGAAGTCGATCTGTGCGGCGGCCCAGTCGGGCAGGCCGAAGCGGCGGCCCTTGAGGTCTTTCACGGTGTGAATGCCGCTGTCTGGCCGGGTCAGGATCAACTGCGCCTCATCGGCCCACGACAGGCCGATCACGCGGGTGTCACGGCCCTGGGCGCGGGCCCAGATGGCCGGGATGCTGCCGCCGTGGCGTACCGAATTGAGCAGGCTGTGGTCGAAGTGCGATTCGCGCACGGCCTGCTGGTCGGCTTCACGCAGGGACTGCACCTCGGTGCCGAGGCCGGCCAGGTCTTCCTGCAGCCAGCCTTGCTGCACGGCGATGCCCAGGCCGGTGGGCACCGGACAGCGGGTGTACCACAGGGTATCGAGGGGTTGGCTCATGTTCAGCTCCGGTCGGGTTCAGGCGCTGGCCTGCAAAGGGGTTGTGTTGGCAGCCTGGTGCACCAGCGGCAACACTTCCTGGCCGATGCGCAGGGCCTCTTCCAGGTGCGGGTTGGCGGCGAGGATGAAGGTGCTGAAACCGGCATCGCGGTATTCAGCCAGGCGTTCGGCGATCTTTTGATGGCTGCCCACCAGGCCCACGGTGGGGCCGGGCTTGGCCTTGGCGAAGCCGGCCCACAGGTTGCGCGCCAGGATCAGTTCGTCGAAGCCCTGCAAGCCTTGGTGATAGGCCGCCTGGCGTGCACCGCCGACAGAGTCCGAGCCGGTCACGAAGCCCTTGGCGCTGGCGCTGGCCTTGCCTTCCAGGCGCTCGAACTGCTGGCGCAGCTCGCGCCAGGCTTGTTCTTCGGTCTCGCGGGCGAACAGGTCGACACGCAGGCCGAAACGCACGGTGCGCCCCTGCTTGTCGGCCAACTCGCGCACGCGTTCGATATGCGGCTTGAGCTTATCGATGGGCTCGGCCCAGTTCAGGTACACATCGGCGTGGCGCGCGGCCACGTCCAGTGCGGCATCGGAAAACCCGGAGAAGTACACGCCCGGTTTGCGTTCGTGTTGCAGGCCCGGCGGCAGGCTGCCGTTCTCCAGGCGGTAGATATCGCCTTCGTAGGAGAACTTTTCCTGTGTCCACAGGCCCTGGATCACGTCGAGGAATTCGCCGGTGCGCTTGTAGCGCAAGTCATGCTCCAGGAAGTCGCCATTGGCCCGTTGGCTGGTCGGGTTGCCGCCGGTGATGATGTTCCAGTCCAGCCGGCCGCCGCTGAGGTTCTGCAGGATTGCCGCCTGCTGGGCGGCGTAGGCGGGCAGGGTCCAGGTGGCCTGGAAGGCGATCAGGAAGCGGATGCGCCGGGTTTCGCGGGCCAGCGCGGCGGCGGCTATCCACGGCTCCGGGCCGGTGGGCAGCAGCGCGCCTTCGAACCCGGCCAGCTCGGCGGCCTTGGCCACTTGGGCGATGTAGTCGATGTAGGTGAAACCATCGGCCTGGCCATCGGGCAGGCGGCCGGGGGCGATGTTGCCGGGGCGGTGCGCGGGGTTGCCGCGGTTGTGGCGGTCGGTGGACAGCTGTGGGCCATCGGTGCCCAAGGGCAGGCGCCAGAAGAATTCGGTGGTCATGGGGGCTCCTGAAGGGGGAGGTTGTGCGGATGGGGACGGTGGTGCAACGGCTGTGCCATGCGTGGCGCGTGGCCTGTAGGGCGGGGGTTTGAGGAGTAGACGGGGAGAGGGCTGCTGCTGTGGCAGCAGTGCGGCAGCAATGGATGCTGGGGTAGCAGCATGAACAGGCCCGGCCTCTTCGCGGGTGAACCCGCTCCCGCAGGTACCTCACAGGTATTGAATGCTGTGGTGATCCTGTGGGAGCGGGTTTACCCGCGAAGAGGCCGGCAAGTCAGACTTCGATCCCCTCGGCTACAACCTCTCCCGCACTGCGCAGGTACGCGTCGTACAGCGCCGCATAGGCGCCATTACGCTCGATCAGATCGGCATGCGCCCCTTGCTCCACCACCCGCCCATGCTTCACCACGGCAATCCGGTCGGCATCGCGAATGGTCGCCAGGCGGTGGGCGATGATGATCGCAGTCCGCCCCTGGCACAGCCTGCGCAGCGCGCGCTGGATACGTCGCTCGGTGTGCACGTCCACTGCCGAGGTGGCTTCGTCCAGCACCAGCACCGCCGGGTCGGCCAGGTAGGCCCGCACCAGGCACACCAGCTGGCGCTGGCCATGGCTCAGGTGCGCGCCCAGTGGGCCGACTTCGGTTTCGTAGCGCTGCGGCAGGCGCTCCAGCACCTCGTCGGCACCCAGCTCACGGGCGGCGGCCACCAGTTGTGCATCGTCGGCAGATGGCGCGGCCAGGCGCAGGTTGTCGAGGATACTGCCGCTGAACAGCACGTTGTCCTGCAGCACCACGCCCACGTTGCGCCGCAAGTCATGCTGGGCCAGCGCACGCAGGTCGATGCCGTCCAGCTTCACGGCGCCGTGCTGCACTTCGTAGAAGCGCGTCAGCAACTGCACCAGGGTGCTCTTGCCGTGCCCGGAAGGGCCGACGATGGCCAGCACTTCACCAGCGCGAATATGCAGGTCGAGCCCGTCGATCACCGGGCGCGAGCTGTTCGGGGTATAGGCAAAGCCGACCGCGTCGAAGTCCACCTGGCCGCGCGCCCTGGTCAGGACGTGTAGCGCTGGCGGGTCGAGCACTTGTGGGCGGGTGTCGAGCAGCAGGAAAATGCGCTGGGCTGAAGCGCTGCCGGTGGCGTAGCGCTCGAACAGGTCCGACAGCTCTTGCAGCGGCCCAAGGAACAGGAACACGTAGAACAGGCTCTCGGCCACCTGGCCCACGCTGACCTTGCCCTCGGCCAGGCCATGAGCACCCACCAGCAACAGTACGGCCATGCCGGCGGTGCTGAGCAATGCGGTAAACGGGGCGAACCAGCCGGCGCGCAGGCTGCCGCGGATCAGCGCCTGGTTGAAGTCTTCCAGGAGGCGTCGGTAACGTGCCTGGTTGGTCTGCTCTTGCCCGCACTGTTGGATCAGCCGCACTCCGCTCACACTTTCCACCAGGTGTGCGGTGAAGCGGCTGCGCTGCTCGGCCACCTTGGCCCAATTGCGCTGCGAAACCCGTTTGAAGCGCCAGGTGGCCACGACCAGCAACGGTACCGTGGCAGCCAGGCTGTAGAAGAAGCTGGGGTCGATGCGCCACAGCATTACCGCTGCCAGGCCGCAGCGCAGCAAGGCGCCGAGCAGCTCGGGCGGGCCCTGCACCAGCAAGGGCTCCAGCGCATCCACGTCCCGGTCGGCACGGGAAATGATGCGCCCGGCACGGGTCTGGTCGAAGTAGCTCACCGACAGCGCCTGCACATGGGCGAACACTTTCACCCGTAAGGCGTTGAGCACGCCGATCGCTGCGCGCCCGGCGATGAACTGCGACACCCCGGCCAGCAGAAAGCGCCCCAGCCAGCTCGCGGCCAGCCCCAGGCCCAGCCACAGTACCAGGCGCTCGTCGAGCAGCCAGTGGTCGGCGCTGGGCACCAGGCCCTTGTCCAGCAGTTCCCGCACGAACCACGGGCGCAGGAACACGGTAAATACCAGCAGCAGCTCGATGCCGATCACGGCAAGGATCTGCCCGCGAATGGGCTGCAACAGCGGCAGCAAGCGGTGGAACATGCCCCGGTCCAGCGCCTGGCGGGCCAGGCGTTGTTCGATGTCGATATCGCTGGCGGGGATGTGCTGCGCATCAGTCATGGTCGATCCCCAGCAAGTCGCGGTAATGGGCGTTGTTCGTGCACAGCTCGGCATGGCTGCCGTTGGCAGTGATGCGGCCGTTTTCCAGCATCAGCACGCGGTCGGCCAGCAGCAGGGTGGAGAGGCGACTGGTGATCAGCAGCAAGGTCGGGCCTTGGCCGCTGGCGCTGTGCAGGCGGCGGATGTTGTGCAGCACCTGGCGTTCGCCCAGGGCATCCAGGGCGCTGGTGGCGTCGTCGAGGCACAGGATGTCGGGTGCGCCGAGCAGCGCCCGGGCCAGGCACAGGCGCTGGCGCTGGCCGCCGGACAGGGTCACGCCGCGGTCGCCCAGCGGCGTGTCGAGGCCGTGGGGCAGGCGTTCCAGCACGTCCTCTGCAGCGGCCAGGCGCATACCTTCACGCAACTGGGCGTCACTGGCCTGCGGTGCGGCCAGGCGCAGGTTGGCGGCCAGGCTGTCGGAGAACAGAAAGCTCTCCTGGGGCAGCACTTGCACGCGGCGGCGCAGGTCGGCCAGGTCGAGGTCACGCACGTCGTGCCAACCTGCAGTATCGCTGCCGACCTGGACGCTGCCGTGCTGTACATCGGCCAAACGTGGCAGCAGGCTGGCCAGCAGGCTTTTACCCGTGCCGGTGGCGCCGACCAGCGCCACCACCTCACCGGGCAGCAGGGTCAGAGAGCAATATTGCAGGATAGGCCGGCCAGCTTCTGCTGCACTGACTTGCACCTGGTTCAGCCTCAGCCCCAACGGCCCTTCGGGCAGGGTCGCATGGCCGCCGACGATGGCCGGGCGTTCGTCCAGCAGTTGCCAGATGCGTTCGGCACTGGCGCGGGCATCGGCGAAAGTCTGCATCACCCGGCCAATGCCTTCGATGCGGAACACCAGCGTGGTGGCCACCAGCAGCGAAGTGACCAGCTCACCGATGCCCAGCGCGCCGGCCGCCACGCGATGGGCGCCGTACACCAGGATCCACACATGCCCCAGCGCCACCACCGCCTGCGGCAGCGGAATGCGCGAACTGGCGTAGGCCAGGGCGGCGCGGGCATGGCCGGTGAACACCTCCACCTGCCGGGCGAAGCGGGCAATGCGCTGCTGTTCCAGGCCAAATGCCTTGATCACCCGCACGCCACCGATGCCTTCGGCGAGGTCCTGGCTGACCTGGTCATAGGCAGCGGCAACGGCACGGTCGAGTGTGACCAGGCGATCGGTCTGCACCACGAACAGCCATAGCCCGGCGCCGGTCAGCAGCAGTGGCACCAGCCCCAGCAGCGGGTCGTACCAACTCAACAGGCCCACCGCGACGATTACCACCAGCGGGGTTTCGATGATCTGCCGCCAGAAGGTGATCAGCGCGTCGCGCACTTTGTCGGCATCGCGGGTGGTGCGGGTGACCAATTCGCCCATGCCGTGCTGCCAGTGATATCCCAGGTGCAGGCGCTGCACCTGGCTGAGGATGCGTTCCCGCAGGCGCGTGAGCAGGGCCTGGCTAAGCACCAGCGACAGCACGGCGGCGGCGTATTGCAGCAGGCCGCGGCCCAGGGCGACGGCCAGCAGCAGCCACAACCAGTGCCAGGCCACGCTGGCGTCCAGGCTGCCGTCGGCCAGGCGCAGCACGGCGCGGCCGGCGCTGACATCATCGACCGCATGGCCGATCAGCCACTGCTGCCAGGCCAGGCCGAGGTTGCCGGCAATGTACAAGGCAGCGACCAGAGCAAAGCGCCAAGGCATTTCGCGGTAGATGGCCAATGCCCGAAGAAGCGGGTGGTTCATGTTGATGCTCGATCAGAATGCGACGCCGCCCTTGTAGGAGCGGCCTTGTGCCGCGAATGGGGCGCGACACGCCCCCCGGCCCCAAATGGATTCAACGGCGGGTAGCGCCCTGGCTCTCCTTGGCATTGAGCACCGCCGTGTACTCCCCCGGGTCGGCCCCGTTCAGGTAGTAGTTGCCCACGTTGTGCAGCCGCCAGCGGATCGGGTCGTGGGTGGTGTGTACCCGGGCATTGCGCCAGAAGCGGTCGAGGTTCCACTTGCTCAGCGAAGCGCTGGCCCCCAGCAACGAGAACAGGTCGCTGGAAATCTTCAGCGATGCCGCATCGGAATGCGCACGGGCGGTAGCTACCGACAAGATCAGCTCATCCTGCAACGCCTTGTTCTCCGGGTCGCGCTCGTGTTCGTCGAACACCCGCGCCGCCTCGCGCAACACCGACTCGGCGCCGCGCAGCGCCACGGCATACTCACCGATCTGGCGAATGACATGCGGCTCGTCACTGGCGCGCTCGACGCCGCTCTCCACCCAGGCCCGGGCATGCTCGCGCAGGTACTCGACAGCGGCCTGCAAGGCGCCAGCGGCGATGCCTGTGTCGATGGCGGCGTGGAGGATCTGCGGGAAGGTCAGGCCAGTGCGCTTCATCGGCCCGCTACGGCGGGTGAGGTAGCGCTCGTCGAGCACGATGTTGTCGAAATTTACCGTACCGCTTACCGAGTTCTGCTGGCCGAAGGCTTGCCAGTCATCGATCAGGGTCAGCCCGGGAGTGTCGCGATGCAGCAGCACCCCGACGCCGCCGTCTTCGCTGGCGGCGGTCAGCGAGATCCACTCGGCCAGGTAGGAACCGGTGGAGTAGAACTTGCTGCCGTTGAGTACCCACTGGCCATCGGCGCGGCGCTCGACGCGGGTCTTGAGGGCGAATTTGTTCTTGCCGCCGACTTCGGCCAGGGCGTTGCCGAAGCGCTTGCCAGCGAGCACGTCGGCAATCAGCCGGTCGCGTACTTCATCGGGGTAGCCGGTAAAGATGCCGCGCAGCATCACGTTGTGAATTTGCAGCAACTGGCCGACGCCGCCGTCGGCGGTGGAGATCAGGCGCACGGTTTCGACCACGGTCTGCACCGAGGCACCGAGGCCGCCGAACTCGGCCGGTACGGCGATGGCGGTCAGGCCGCTGCTGGACAACAACTCGGCCTGGCGGTGGGGGAGCTGGCCATTATTGCGCGGATCGGCGGCCAGTTTGGCGATTTGCGCGGCGACCTGGCGGGCGGTTTCGATGGCTTCGGTTTCGCTGGTGAGGCGGCGGGCAGGGGAAGGTTCTATGGCACTCATGGAGGGGTCTCGAATTGTCTGAAGGGCCAGTGCGCCTGTTTCGCGGGCTTGCCCGCTCCCACAGAGGCTGCGGTCCCAAACTCCTGAGCAATATCTTTGCCACCCCTCCCCAGACCGCATCCTGCGCGGCTTTCACAGCATTTTGCTGCCTGCGCAGCAGTCATGTTGCTGATCTGGCAGCACCCCGCCCGCAATCCTGCTCCCAGCCAAGCACCCAACCACCTGGCGAAACAACCAATCCCAGGTAAATCAAGGCCTCCAGCGGTTGGCACGCACACTGCAATGGTGCTTGCACGACGCCCAAGGAGCCCCCCATGACCTTCGCAACCCCCACAGCAAAACGCCTGGCAGACGACCCCTCCGCCCTGGAACGCATCTGGTTCACCCGCTGCCCTGTGCCCACCGCCTCAGGCCTCGCCTACAAGCTCGGCTGGCTTGAGCAAGAGTTCGCCGCCGATGGCTTGCCTGTCTCGACCCTGCAGGAGGCCCGTCAGCTTGGCCATCACCACTACGATCACCAGCTGCCCGGGCTGTTTCGCGAAGGCGGGAATGTGCCGGCGCTGGCAGCACGTGCGGCTGGCTCGCCCAGCCGGCTGATCGGCCTGACCTGGATCGAGGAATGGCAAACCATCCTGGTCCGCCCGGATTCCGGCATCCGCAGCGCCGCAGACTTGCGCGGCAAACGCCTGGCGCTGCCGGCCTGGGGCGACAGCCGGCCTGGCAGCATTGCCCGGGCCATGAGCCTTCACGGTTACAAAGGCGCCCTGGCCTCGGCAGGCCTGCACCTGGATGACGTGCAACTGGTGGAAGTGGCCCTGCTCGACCAGGCCAGTGCCGCCACCCCGGAGCTGGGCTTGCAGCGGCTATGGTCGGGGCTGGAATACCTGGCGCGCGGGGAAGTCGATGCCGTGTACGTGAAAGGCGCGGCCGCCGCCGATGCCGCACGCCGGCTGGGCCTGGTGGTCGGCGTTGACCTCGATCTGCTGCCCGACCCACGCCACCGCATCAACAACGGCACCCCGCGGCCGATCACCGTGCATCAACGCCTGCTCGACAACCATTTCGACCTGGTGGTGCGCTTCCTTGCCCAGACCTTGCGTGCCGCCGAGTGGGCAGCCGGCAACCGCGACGCGCTCAACCGCATTCTCGAAGAAGAAACCCGTGCGGGCAGCCAGGGCGTGGCCGAGGCCTACCGCGGTGACTTCCACACCACCCTGGCGCCGGACCTGTCCGCACAGCGACTGGCCTTCCTCGGCACACAAAAAGACTTCTTGTACCTGCACGGTTTCCTCGAAGCCGATTTCGACATCGCCGACTGGGTCGACCCGCGGCCTCTGCAAGCTGCCCATGAACTGCTGGCCCAGCGCCGCGCCTGACCTGACTGGAGATTGAACATGACCGTACTGATCAACGAACGCCCCGTCACTGCCGAACTGCAAGCCTTCATCGACCAGGTAGTGGCCGAAGCCGAAGCGGCCTTCACCGTATTTCGCGAAACCAACACCATCACCGCCAATGGCACGGTCGGCTTCATCGAGCGTGTGCCGGGTGAAGAGCTGCTGGTGTCGGTGAACTACGGCGGGCCATGGAACCACCGCAAGCCGCTGCAGGCCACCGTCATCGACTTTGCCGGCAACGTCATCGTCGGCAAGGGTAAAGGCGGTTTGGGCCGTTACACCAAGCTGTTCCAGACCCACCCCGACGTCACCACCGTGTCCCACGTGCACAGCCCGTACCTGGGCGCCTGGGCACAAACCCACCGCACCTTGCCGTTCCACTACGTGCCGGTGCAGCGCTACCAGCTGGCCCGCGAGCTGCCGGTGTACATCGACCGGCGCCAGGCCGAGGTGGATTTCATCCTCGACAAGATCGCCGAGAACCCGTTCAACCTGGCAATCCTGGAAGCCAACGGCGGCGCCACGGTGTGGGGCAAGCAGGGGCTGCGGGCCACGGCGGAGTTCATCCTGTTGCTGGAGGAGGGGGCGCAGATCCAGTTGCTGGCCGATGCCTTGGGCGGGTCGCGGCCTTACGGGCCGGGGGTGCTGACCCAGCAGTGGAAGATGAGCGGGTTGTACGACCGTGCAACCGAACTGGGCCTGGTGCCTGGCATCGATCGGCGTAACTGACCCCGTTTCAGCCCGCCCACGCACTCTGTAGGAGCAGCCTTGTGCTGCGAAAGGGCCAGTCCAGGCACTGCATCTGCATCGGTAGTACCGGCCTCTTCGCAGCACAAGGCTGCTCCTACAGGACCGCGTTGGCAGCCTGATCCACCATTCCAAGCAAGGACCCGCCCCATGGCAGTAAAAATCCTCTGGTACCTCACCACCCCCGACGGCCCCTATCCCTGGGAGCCCGAAGGCCGCTGGCACACCGATTTCGAACACCTCAAGCAACTGGCTATCGCCGCCGACCACCTGGGCTACTACGGTTCGCTGCTCGGCTCCAGCCCCAACGAAAGCCTGGCCGTGTCGGCAGCGCTGATCGACGCCACCAAGCGCCTGCGCTTTCTGGTCGCCCAGCACCCAGGCGAGTTGTCGCCAGCGGTGTTGGCCAAATGGGCGCTCACCTTCGACCAGTTCTCCAACGGCCGCCTGCTGTTCAACGTGGTCAACGGCAATGACGCAGGCTTGGCCACATTGGGCGTGCATTACCCGCACGACGAACGCTACGATTTCAGCCTGGAATACTGGCGCGCCTTCCAAAGCTTCTACGCAGGCGAAACGGCGGGTTACGACGGCCGATACGTCAAGCTGTCACCCCGTTCGCCCGCCGCAGCCCATCACCCGCTAGGTGGTTGGCACCCACCCAGGCAAAAGCCCGGCATCCCGCTGTGGGGCGCCGGTACGTCGGCACCGGGCGTGGCCCATTCGGTGCAACTGCTCGATGTCTACCTGAGCTTCGCCGACACCCCGCAAAAGCTCGGCGACAAGTTCCGCCGGGTGGCAGCCGAGGCGGCGAAGATCGGCCGCGAACTGACCTACGGCACCCGCCTGCAAGTGATCGTGCGCGAGACCGAGGAAGAAGCCTGGGCCCACGCAGAGCGCCTGTTGCAGCGCACCTCGCTCGCCACCGCGCGCGCGGCCATCGAACGCCAGTTGCCTGCCGGGCAAACCTTCGACAGCTACGTCAGCGACGACCCGCGCATCCAGCGTAACCTCGACAGCATCCGCGCCGGGCGCCTGCCCACGGCCCGCGAGCTGGAGATCTACCCCAACGTCTGGCTGGGCCCCAGCTTGTTCGGCTTCAACATCCTCGGCCCTGCCGCCGGCACTTACCTGGTCGGCAGCGCCGAACAGGTCGCCGAGCGCATCCGTGAGTACGAGGCCCAAGGCACGTCGGCATTCATCCTGTCGGGCTTCCCGTTGATCGATGAGGCGCACCGGGTGGCAGACCTGCTATTCCCGCTGCTTGACCTGGACCATGGCTTCGAGGTGCCGCGCCTGGGCGCAGTCAGCAAGCCCGGCGTGGCGCAACCGGCGTAAGGAGAGGGTGATGAGCGAGCTGTTTTCGCGCCGGGTGTTTCTCGGCAACAGCCTGGCCGTTGGCGGCAGCCTGCTGCTCGGCGGCGGGCTGCTCAGTGGCTGCGACAGCGGCGCGCCGGCAGCCGCCAGTGCGGCGCTGCCGGGCACGCCGGTGCGCGGTGGGCGCTTGCGGGTGGGCATTATCGATGGCGACCAGGCCGGCAACCTTGATGCGCACAAACCGGTGGGCGGTGGCATCATCCGGGGCTGGGCGCTGTACGCCAAGTTCTGGGAATGGAACGCCGACGTCAGCACGCGCCTGGCGCTGGCCGAGTTCGCCGAGCCGAATGCCGATGCCAGCGCCTGGACCATCCGCCTGAAGCCTGGGCTGGAGTTTCACCACGGCAAAAGCATCACCGCCGACGACATGCTGTTCTCGATCCTGCGCCTGACCGACCCGCAGCTGGCCTCGCCATTTGCCGGGCTGGTCGGCGCTATCGATCGGCAGGCCCTGCGCAAGCTGGACGAGCGCACTGTCGAAATACGTTTCAAGCAGGGGCAAAGCTTCTACCCGCTGGATGAAACGCTGATCAGCTTCGGCGGCATCGTCCCCACCGACTACCACCCGGTGACCAACCCGGTCGGTGCCGGGCCGTATCGGCTGAAAAGTTTCATACCTGGCCAGCGCTCGCTCTACACCCGTTTTGAAAACTACTACAAGCCCAACCGCCCCTATGCGGACGAGCTGGAAATCATCGAATTCAAGGACCAGGTGTCGCGGGCCGCAGCGCTGCGCGCCGGTCAGATCGACGTGGCCAGTGGCGTGCAGGCCGAGCACAGCGCGTTGCTCAAGGCCGACCCACGGCTGCGCCTGTATGCCTCACCGAGCACCTCGTTCACCGGCTTCAACCTGAACCTGGCCAAGGCGCCGTTCCAGGACGTACGGGTACGCCTGGCATTTCGCTTGCTGGCCGACCGCCAGGAACTGGTGGCACGTGGGCTCAATGGCTTTGGACGGGTGGCCAACGACCTGTATTCGCCCCACGATCCCACCTACAACCACGCCATTGCCCAGCGCCCATACGACCTGGACCAGGCGCGCTCGCTGCTGCGCCAGGCGGGGCAGGACGATTTGCGTGTGGAACTGACCACCACGCCAGGGCCTGGCGTCAACGCCGCGCTGGTGTTTGCCCAGCAGGCCCTGAAGGCCGGGGTGCAGGTGAAGGTCAATCAGGTGGACGGGTCCGTCTTCAACGGCCCGCAACGTGAGCAATGGCAGCTGTCGCCGGGCTCGACCCCGGCGCGCGGCTTTCTGGCCTCGGCGCTGCACAACGATGCACCGCAGGCCATCTACAACCGCAGCAACTTCCACGACCCGCGCTTCACCGAACTGTTCCAGCAGGCCCTGGCCCAACCCGACCTGGCGCGGCGCACGGCCTTGGTCCACGAAGCCCAGGCCATCCAGCACGAACGTGGCGGGTTGCTGATCTGGGGCTTTTCCGACGTGCTCGATGCGGCGTCGGCCAAGGTTGGCGGGCTTGCCCCGGAACAGACCACCTTCGCCTCCTGGCGCTTTGACGAACTCTGGTTGAACCCCAATGCCTGATCCTCGACACACGCTCCGCACGCCGGCCTGGCTGGCCTGGTTCATCGGCCGCCTCGGTTACGGGCTGCTGACCGCCTGGGTGATCAGCCTGGTGGTGTTCATCGCCACCCAGGCGCTGCCTTCGGACCCGGCACGGGTGATCCTCGGCCCGGATGCGCCACTGGAAAGCATCCTCACCCTGCAACGGCAACTGGGCCTCGACCAGCCAATCCTGGTGCAGTACCTGCGCTGGCTGGGCGCAGCGTTGCGCGGGGACCTGGGCATTTCGCTGGACTCACAGGTACCGGTGGCGCAGCTGCTGTTCGGCCGCTTGGGCCATACCTTGGCCCTGCTGATCGGGGTGTTGGCGCTGGTGGTGCCGGTGGCCCTGCTGCTGGGGGTGAGCCTGGCCCTGCGGCGTGACAGCCGGCTGGACCGCTGGGGGCTGTCGGCGCTGATTCTGCTCAAGGCCACGCCGGGCTTTTTGCTGGCCATCGGCCTGGTGCTGCTGTTTTCCATGCCGGGCATGGGCTGGCTGCCGGCGGTGTCGATCCTCGACCCGCAGTTGCCGTTGTGGCGGCAGTGGCCGTCGCTGGTGCTGCCGGTGCTGGCCCTGAGCCTGACGGCGCTGCCGTACCTCACGCGCATGGTGCGGGCCTCGATGATCGAGGCGCTGGAGTCCGAGTATGTGATCGCCGCGCGCCTGCGGGGTGTCCCCGAGCGACGCATCGTCTGGCGTCACACGTTGCCCAATGCCCTGACCCCGGCGATCCAGGGCGTGGCGCTGACCCTGCGAACGTTGGTTGGCGGTGCGCTGCTGGCCGAGGTGATCTTCAGCTACCCGGGTATCGGCACTGCATTGAACGCGGCGATACAGATGCGCGACCTGCCGATGATCCAGGGCGTGGTGCTGGTCATTACCCTGGCGGTGGTGTTGATCAACCTGCTGGCCGACCTGTTGACGGTATTGCTCACCCCCAAGCTGCGCACGGCGCGCCGGGTGCGGATGATCCGCCGTATCCGGCGCGGCATTCGGCCCTGGTGGCGACGCGGGCGCAGCACCCCTGCCCAGGAGGCGACCCATGATTGAATCCCGTTGGCTGGCCGACCCACAGGTGCGCCGTGGCGCCGTGATCACCTTGCTGGTGGCGCTGCTGGCCGCTTTCGGCCCCTGGCTGGCACCCCATGCGCCCACGGCGATGGTCGGGCCGGTGTACGGCCCACCGGCTGACGGGGCACCGTTGGGGCACGACTTTCTGGGCCATGACCTGCTCTCGCGGTTGCTCAGCGGCGGCCTGTCGGTGCTGTGGATGTCGGTGGCAGCAGCCACCCTCGCATTGCTGGTTGGCGGCAGCCTGGGCCTGTTGGCCGGGTTCTCGCGCAGGCGCCTGGACCAGGCGATCAGCTGGGCGGCGGACGTATCGCTGGCGTTTCCGGACCTGATCCTGGTGCTGCTGATCGTGTCCATGCTTGGCCGTGCACCTTGGCTGATCGTGCTGACCGTGGCCATCGCCTTTACCCCAGGGGTGGTCCGTCTGGCCCGTGGCAGTGCCGTGGCGGTGGCCGGGCAGGAGTACGTGGAGGCGGCGCAGATGATGGGTTACCCGCGGTGGCGCATCCTCTTTCATGAAATCCTGCCGAACATCCTCACGCCCCTGCTGGTGCACTTCGGCAACATGCTGACCTGGGCGGTGGGCATGCTGTCCGGCTTGAGTTTTCTGGGCTACGGGGTGGCACCGCCGGCGGCGGACTGGGGCCTGATGATCAACGAAAACCAGGCCGGGCTGCTGGTGCAGCCCTGGGCCGTACTGGCACCTGCATTGCTGATCGGGATGTTTGCCTATGGCACCAACATCCTGGCCGAAGGGATTGGCCGGGCCAGTGCAAGGATTGGGGAGAAGCAGCCATGAGCGCGCTGTTGAATGTGGCAAGTGAAGTGTTGCAAGTCAGCGACCTGCGGGTAGAGCTGGCCGGGCAGGTCGATGTGCTGGCCGAGGTGTCGTTCAGCGTTGCGGCAGGCGAAATTGTTGGCCTGGTGGGCGAGTCCGGCTCGGGCAAGACCACCTTGGCCACGGCGTTGCTGCGCCATGCCCGGCAGGGCGCGCGCATTGTGGGCGGGCAAGTGGTGGTGGCCGGGCAATCGCTGCTCGAACTCGAAGGCGAGGCCTTGCGCCTGGCCCGTGGCGGGCTGGTCGGCTACGTGGCCCAGGACCCGGCCACGGCGCTGAACCCTGCGCTGCGCCTGCGGGCTTTGCTGCGTGAAACCTTGTTGGCGCACCAGCCTGCGTTGTCGCGTGAAGCGGTGCGCCAGCGCATCGGCCAAACCCTGCTGGATGTGGGGCTGCCCGATGACGACGCCTTCCTGCGGCGGTTCCCGCATCAACTGTCTGGCGGGCAGCAGCAGCGGGTAATGCTGGCGCTGGCGTTCGTCTTGCGGCCAAAGCTGATCGTACTCGACGAGCCCACCACGGCGCTGGACGTGACTACCCAGGCCCATGTGCTGCAGACCCTCAAGCGCCTGTGCCGTGACCAAGATGTGGCGGCGCTGTACGTCACCCATGATCTGGCGGTGGTGCGCGACCTGGTCGACCGGGTGATGGTGATGTACGCCGGGCGCCTGGTGGAAGTGGCCGGGCGCGAAGGGTTGTTCCGCGCACCGCTGCATCCCTACACCCGCGCGTTGCTTGCGGCCATTCCCGACATTGCCCGGCGCCAGCCGTTGCAGGCGATTGCCGGGCATGCGCCGGCACCAGGGCAGCGCCCGGACGGCTGTGCGTTTGCGCCGCGCTGCGGCAGGCGTCGTGCAGAGTGTTCAGTGATCGAGCCGTCTTTGCTGGCGCATGACGGCGGGCATCGGGTGGCCTGCCTGGTGCCGCACCGAGAGCCGCTGCCCATGGGTGAGGTGGCTGCCGAGGCCGCTGCTGCGCCGGGCAAAGCGGTGTTGCTGGAGGTCTGCGGGCTGGATGTCGCTTACGATCGGCAGGTGCTGTTCGATGTTTCCCTGCGGGTGGGCCAAGGAGAGTGCCTGGCGCTGGTGGGCGAGTCGGGTTCGGGCAAGACCAGCCTGGCCAGGGCCATTGCCGGGCTGGGCGAAAACGTTCAGGGGCAAATGAGCTACGCCGGCGAGCCTTTGGCGTTTGCCGCGCGCGAACGCGATGCCCGGCTGCGTCACCAGATCCAGTATGTGTTCCAGAACCCCTATCGTGCGTTGAACCCAAGGCAGACCATCGGGCAAACGCTCACCGCGCCGTTGGCGCACTTTTTCGGGATACGCGGTGGTGAAGCGCGCGAGCGGGTCGAGGCCGTGCTGGCGCGGGTGTCGCTACCGGCGCGTGTTGCCGACTTGTATCCGCATAGCTTGTCCGGTGGCGAGCGCCAGCGCGTGGCGATTGCCCGGGCGTTGATCTGCGAGCCGAAGCTGCTGGTGTGTGACGAGATCACTTCCGCGCTGGATGTGTCGGTGCAGGCGTCGATACTGGCCTTGCTGCAGCGATTGCAGGGGGAGGGGCTGACCTTGTTGTTCGTCACCCATGACCTTGGGGTGGTGCGGGCGATTGCCGACCGCGTGCTGGTGTTGCGCCGGGGGCGGGTGGTGGAGCAGGGTATTGCCGATCAGGTGCTGGGGCGACCGGTTGATGCTTATACCCGCACGCTGGTGGAGCATTCGCCGAGGTTGCGGGTTGGCCTCTAGGTGCTTGCCTTGGGGGATGCAGCGCCTGTGAGATCGAGCGCCGCGCGGGCGGCGCTCGATCTCACAGGCGCCAAACAACCCAAGGCATGCACCCGGCAACCCAGATGCACCCCAAAGCCATACCCCCACCTTCACCCCACAAACCGGGCCTGGCGCCGCCGAACTTCCTCGCGCACCGCTGGAATCACCCAGCGCCCGTAATCCACCGTGTCATATAGCGGGTCGTAGCCCCGGTTGAGAAAGGTGGTCACCCCAAGATCGACATAATCGAGCAGCGCCTGGGCCACGGTCTCCGGCGTGCCCACCAGCGCGGTGGTATCGCCATAGGCGCCCACCGCAGTCGCCGTCGGCATCCACAACGCCCGGTCATGCCGGTCGGCGCGGGCGGCAGCGGCGAGCAGGCGTTCGGAGCCGGTGCCCTTGATGCGCTTCTGCCAAGGGCTGTCCGCCGCAAACTGTGGGTTGGCCTTGATCTGCGCGAGGATCTGCTCGGCACGCTGCCAGGCTTGCTCCTCGGTGGCACCCAGGATCAGCCGTACCGACAAGCTGACCCTCGGCGCCGCTACGCCTGCGGCGTTGGCGGCAGCCTTGAGTTTGCCGATCTGTTCGGCGACGCCGCTCAGCGGCTCACCCCACAGGGCATACAGATCCGCATGCTTGACGGCGATCTGGTAGGCGATGTCGGACGAGCCTCCGAAGGAAATCGGGATATGCGGCTGCTGCAGCGGCTTCACCGGTGAAAAGGCACCCTTGATATTGAAGTAGCGGCCCTCGAAGTCGAACGGCTCCTCGGCCGTCCAGGTGCGACGGACTATCTCCAGGTATTCGTCGGCACGCCGGTAGCGCTCGGTCTTGTCCAGCAGCGTGTCCCCCTCTTGCGGCTCGGCGGTGATACCGGTGATCGCATGCAGGCGGATGCGCCCGCCGCCGGTGGTGTGGTCGAGGGTGGCGAATGCCCGTGCGGCCACCGTCGGCGCGGTCAGGGCCGGGCGATGGGCAATCATGAAACCCAGGCGTTCGGTGTGCGCGGCAGCATAGGCGGCTATCTGCAGGCTGTCGGCGCTGCCCGGGCCGCTGGCGATCAGCACCCGGTCGAACCCGGCATGCTCATGGGCGCGGGCGTGGTGACGGATGAATGGCAGGTCGAAGTCGGGTGTGCGTACGCCACGGGTCTCGGACCACTGGCGGGGGAAGATCATGCCGACAAATTCAATGGACATGGTTGAGGCCTTTCAGGTTGAGGATGATCAGAACTGGTAATCGACCTGGGCCAGCAGCGTACGGCCCGGCATCGGTTGCAGGAAGGTGTTGGTGGAGCCAGCCAGGCCACTGACGAAATTCAGCTCGTCGGTGACGTTGAGCATGCGCACCGTCACGCCCCACTGCGGCTGGCGGTAGTACACGGCAAGGTCGAGGTTGTATTCGTCCGGCACTTTCACCGTCTTGCTCAGGTTCAAGTACCAGCTGCTGGTCCACCAGCCGGAAAGCTCGACGCCAAACCCTGAGTCGAAGCGGTAGTCGACATACCCGCCGGCGTTGTATTCAGGGATCTGCACCGCATCGAACTTGCCGGACGGGCGCTGGTTGAGGCTGTTGTTGTCGCCGAATACGGTGCCGTTGTCGGGGATGAAGCCGGCCGAGGCGAACCCGGCCTGGCTGGTGAACTCGTTGTAGGCGCTGATGCGGCTGAGGTTGAGGCCGCCGCGCAGGTGCAGGTCCTGGTAGCGCAGGGTCGCTTCCCAGCCTTTGACGATCAGCCGGGCGATATTGTTGTTGCTGTCCGGTGACTGGTCGCGGGCCTGCTTGTAGGCAGCCAGGGTGAAGAACAGCTGGTCGGGCAGAGCCTCCACTTTCAAACCCACCTCATGCAACACGCTCAGGCTCTCGAAGGCCAGTGGGTTGAGCTGGTTGGCCCCCGTGCCGCTGCCCCAGCCCAGGCCATTGGTGAAGAAGCCGGTATTAACCGCGAGGGAACGGTCGAACGTGTAGTACAGCGTGCTGTTTTCCGTGGGTTTGAAATAGGGACTGACCTGCACCGAGAACAGCCGGTAGTTGTCCGAGTCCTTGCGCGGGTTGCCGCCGGGCAGCACGAAGGGGTTTTCGATACGTGCGTCGATCCAGCTGCGGCTGGCACCCACGTTCAGGCCCACGCGCTCGCCCAGGCGCAGGTTGTGCTGGCTGAACAGGGTCTTGGTGGTCCAGGTGCTGTCGGCGGTGTAGGGCGCTACCGACTCGGCATACAGGCCATGCCCGGCCGGGTACATGGCGGGCAGGTTGAGCCAGCCGTAGTAGCTGGAAAACTGCGGCACACCGGGTTGGCCGATCCAGGCAGCGTTGCCACCGGCGGGGTTGCGGCCGCTCAGGCCGAGCAGGTCGCCGGGGTTCTTCAAGGTAGGGTCGAGGGTCAGGTCATAGGCGTTGATGGTGCTGCCGAAGCTGTTGTTGGCGGCGATCGACTCGTTGCGCTCGCGGCGATAGACCAGCCCGGTGTTGCTGTCGTCGATCAGGGTCAGGTCGCCCAGCTGAAGGTGGCCACGGGCGCGGAACTCGAAGCGGTTGTCGAAGATGTCGTCCTTGCCCTGCACCTGGAACGCCCCGACGGCATCTGTGGTGTCGGTGGAGTGCTGGTAGAAGGTGCTGTTGGCCAAGGTGATCGACGGGGTCAGGTCGCCTTCGACGCGCAGTTGCGTGGTAAAGCGCCGCGAACGGTTTTCGTCCTGCGCGCGCTGGCCGGTTTGTGACGATAGCGAGGTCAGGCCGTTGCCCGCCAGCGCCGGGTCATAGACCCAGCCACGCAGGCTGCCGGGGTTGGCCTGGGTGTTGGGCGATGCGCCCTGGAAGCTGCCGTTGACCACCGGGTACTGGCCCTGGGCATTGCGCTGGCGCTGCACCCAGCCGAGCACCTGGGCGTCGGCTGCACCGGATGACAGCACCGGTGACCACAGGGTGTTGCCGTTCTGGATGATTGGGGTGGCGCGGCCGGCGTAGTACTTGCCGTGGTCGACCAGGTCCTGGGTGGCGCGGTTCCAGCCGTGGGTGATGTTGTAGTCGTAGTAGTCATCGTAGGCGGCGTTCCAGTCGACCCGAAGGTTGTCGTTGCGCCAGGCGAGGGCACCGTAGAAGGCGTCGAAGTTGTTCTCGACGTTGTCGTAGAAGTCTTCCTGGCGCTGGCGGGTGATGCTCATCCGGTAAGCCAGGTTGTCCGTCAGCGGGCCGGTGTTGTCGATGCTGAACCTGGTGGCATCGCGTGATTCGCCATCGGGGATCCAGCTGCCGATTTCGCCGCTGAGCCTGGTGCGGAAACGGTTGAAATCGGGTTTCTTGCTCAGGTAGTTGACGTAGCCGCCACTGCCGCTGACCGAACCGTAGGTCACTGACGACGGCCCGGCGACGATGTCGGCGCCTTCGTAGGCGTTGAAGTTGGCCGGGTGACGCACGCCGTAGGCGCGCTGGCCATCCTGGAACACCTCGGTGTTCTGCCCGCGCATCTGCGGGGCGATGCCGGCGTTCTGGCCACCGCCGCGGGTGATGCCGGGGGCGTACTTGACCAGGTCGTCGGAGCTGCGGATCGGGTCGTTGGCCAATTGTTCGGCGTTTATCTGGGTGACCGAACGCGGGGCGTCCAGCACTTTGGCTTCCAGGCCGC